>JAIPBJ010000038.1 GCA_021739625.1 Flavobacteriales bacterium
GGGGAACCTGCTTCTGTACCCTTTGAGAAGTGAGTGTCCGCATGGACTGGATGCACTCCTGTTATACTACCTTCAATCAGTGTGTAAGACTTTCGAATGGAGATCAACTACATAGGTGAGCAACTATTGCCCGGCAAGCTCGGGCATTTTCTTATCGTGCTGGGCTTTGTGGCGGCACTCGTGTCGGCCTTGGCCTACTATTTCGCAGCAAAGGACAACACGCAATCGGCCTCGTGGCGAACCATGGGCCGGGTGACATTCGGCATCCATTCCGTGTCAGTGCTTGGCGTGGTGGGCATCCTGCTCGGCCTGTTGGCAAGTCATAGGTTCGAGTATCAGTACATCTGGCAGCACAGCAATACCGAGATGCCCATGAAGTACATCCTTTCCAGTTTCTGGGAAGGACAGGAGGGCAGTTTTCTGTTGTGGCTCTTTTGGCATGTGGTGCTCGGAGCGATACTGATGTTCTCGGCCAGAAAATGGGAGCCGCCCGTGATGGCCGTGTTTGCGCTGGTGCAGGCTTTCCTCGTATCGATGCTGCTTGGCACACAGTTCGGTGATCTGCGCCTTGGCAGCAGTCCTTTCGTGCTTCTGCGTGAACATCCTGATTTCATGAATCTGCCATTCTTGCAGAACGCCTCCTACCTCGCAAATCTGGATGGGCGGGGCCTCAACCCATTGCTACAGAACTACTGGATGACCATTCATCCGCCAACACTGTTCCTTGGTTTTGCGGCCACGCTGGTGCCTTTTGCCTTTGCGATAGCTGGCCTATGGAAAAAACAGTACACCGAGTGGCTGAAACCCGCCCTGCCATGGACCTATTTCGGGATCATGATCCTGGGCACGGGCATTCTGATGGGCGGTGCATGGGCCTACGAGGCGCTCAGCTTTGGAGGATTCTGGGCTTGGGACCCGGTGGAGAACGCAAGCCTTGTGCCTTGGATAACCCTCGTAGGCGCGGCTCACGTCATGGTCATTCAAAAGAACAAGGGCCAGTCGCTCATCATCACCTTCGTGCTCACACTCATCACCTTCATCCTTATTCTCTACTCGACCTTCCTTACTCGGAGCGGAGTGCTTGGCGAGACCTCGGTACATGCATTCACCAGCCTTGGCATGTCGGGGCAGTTGCTGATCTATCTGCTCACCTTCCTGTTCTTGGCCATTCTGCTACTGGCATTCCGCTGGAGAGACCTGCCAAAGACCGAAGGGGAGGAGAGCCTGTACAGCCGCGAGTTCTGGATGTTCGTAGGTGCGATGGTGCTAAGCATATCGGCCTTCCAGATCAGTTTCACGACCAGCATCCCGGTCATCAACAAGATTTTCGGAACCAACATCGCTCCACCGCTCGACCCCATTGCACACTACAACAGTTGGCAGCTTCCTTTGGCGATCATCGTGGCCCTGCTTATCGCCATCGCACAATATCTGAAGTACAGAAAGACCGAACCGAAGCAGTTCTTCACTTCGCTCATACTGCCGGCCGCATTGGCATTGGTGCTCACAGTGGCCATTGCCATTGCCATGCGATACACGCATTTCATCTACCTGTTGATGCTGTTCGCCACCCTTTTCACCGTGACGGCCAACCTCAACTATTGGCTGCGGGTGCTGAAAGGAAAGGTGGCCGTTGCCGGAGCATCAGTGGCACACGTGGGCTTTGGGCTGCTGTTGCTGGGTGCGTTCCTCAGCACCTCCAAGCGGGAGACCATCAGCCTGAACACCAGCAGCATGGATGTGAGCAGCCTTGGCGAGGACTATTCCAACCGCGAGAACATCCTTTTGATGAAGGGCGATACACTGCGCATGGCCGAATATTTCGTCACATATCAAGGAAAGAGAAAGGAGGGTGTCAATGTGTTCTACGATGTGGAATACATGACCCAGCCCACGCCCGGAGTATTTGAAACGGCCTTTATGCTTCATCCCCGCGTGCAGACCAATCCTCGCATGGGCAACGTGGCCGAACCCGACACACGCCATTTTCTGCACAAGGACATCTACACTTTCGTCACTTATGCCGAGGTTGAGAAACCGGAGGCGAAGGCCGAGGATTTCAAGAGTACCAGCGTGAAGGCCCTTGCCATTGGCGACACGCTCTTTGCTGGCAACGCCATCATCACATTTGACGACTTTGAGCGCAATCTGGACAAGGCCGCCCTCGGTCTGCAGGAAGGCGATATCGCTGTTGGGATCAGCCTTACGGCTGTCGATGTGAACAATGTGCGGCACACCGCCATGCCTGTGTTCGCGCTGCGCGATTCCTACGTCATTCCTGTGGATGCCGAAATAGAGCGTCTTGGGCTCCTTTTCCGCGTCAAGCGACTCATTCCCCAAGAGGGCAAAGTGGAGATCGAACTCCTTGAGCGTGCCAATGATCACCGGGAGTTCATTGTGCTCAAGGCCCTTGTTTTCCCTTGGATCAATATCCTTTGGGGCGGCTGTGTCATCATGGTCATCGGCACGGTGATGGCGATACGGAGAAGGGTGAAGTTGGGGTGAGGCTCCTTACAGCAACTGTGGCCCCAGTCACTTATTGTTGATGACCAGCGCCCCGATGACTCCCGGAATCCACCCGGCAAGGGTCAGGATGAAAACGATGAGAAATGAACCACACCCTTTGTCAACCACGGCAAGTGGAGGGAAGACGATGCAAAGGAGTACGCGCCAGATGGACATGTTCAGGATTTTAGGTCAGAATTCAACGCGATAGTTCACCAAAGGAAGGAAACCGAGCTGATACTTGGTATCTATGCTTTCGGTGGCAGCATTGTAGGTACGGCTGAACACGTTGCTGGTGTTGAAAATGTTCTGAAAGTCGAGGGCGAGGCTATGCGAGGCCCGCTTGCCGTTGAAGGCGAAACTGACCTTGAGATCGGCACGGAAGTAATCGGGCAGCTTGTCCTCGTAAGCACGGTCTGTCTCCAGCACCCTTTCGCCTGCGGCAATGGAGGCATCGAGGTCGATGGGGATGTAGCGCATTCCGCCCCGCCACGTGATGCGGCTGTCGAAGGCCAAGGTGTTCTTCTTGCTCAGTTTCAGTTCGTAGCCGCCCAAGGCACTGATGCCGTGGTTGCCGTTGAAGGCGGTGTTGCGCCACAGTCCGTCACTGGCGCGGTAGGTGCTGTTGTAGAGCGAGCCGGAGAATAGGAAATAATACCCGCGTCCGAAGAACTTCTCCACGGTCAGCTCCACGCCCATGTTGCGCCCTATGCCATTGTGCACGAGGCTGTCGGCCACCTGAATGTCGCCAATGCTCTCGCCCGCGTTGGCCAGGCTGAAATGCGATGGCCGCTGCTGCACCGGCATGGCATATACATGCTGATAATAGCCCTCCAACTTGAGGCGCAGTTTGGGAATGATGGTCCAATCATAGCCCAGAATGGTGTGGATGCTTCGGCTGAAACCGAGGTCATCGTTGGTGCGGAGGTAGCTGCCAGTGGCCGGGTCGTAGGTCTCATAGAAATAGGTGAGCAACGGCAGCATCTGGCTGTGCATGCCAGCCCCGAAGCTTAGGCCGTGGCGTGGGTGCGGTTTCCATGTAAGGCCGAGGCGCGGCTCAATGGAGTAGGCGAGATTGAGGGTGCTCACCTGACCGTATGCCCCGATCGTGCCCGTCCATTTCTCGGTGAAACGATGATGGAGCTGAATGTAGCCCTGCGCCAGACCCACGTTGGCCTGCACGTTGAGGCGCACTCTATGGGATGCTAAGGAGGGAACCCAAGTACTGTCGAGGAAGGAAACGAACCGATGGTCGTAGATGATGCCGCTGCGCAGGTTGCTCCGCGCACTCAGCTTGGTGTTGACCCGTGAATGGACAGAGGCCGTGGTGGTGATGTTCAGATTGCGGTCTTCCAGCAGTTCGGTCACGGTGCTGTCGGTGCGGAAGATGCTGAAGTTCTCCTGCCATTGACGCAGCCCACTGACGGCCACGGTGGTGCGGATGCTGCTCTTCTGGCGGAGGTATTTGAAATGCGTGAGGCCCACCGCGCCCATGTCTGACCCCAGTTTCTGGTCGCGTTCCTCCTCGCCTGCGCTGTTGAAGCCCGGATTGTCGGTGATGTGAATGGAGCTGAGCCCACCGATGCCCCACAGGGTGAACCGCCCCACTTTCTGGTTCACGGGCACATCGATAACGAACGTGAGGTCCTGATAGAACGGCACGGCCGAGATGCCGATATTGATGCCCATTGCGCTGATGATGGCCATCGTGCTGTAGCGATAGCTGGCCAAGTAGGACGCCCGGTGTTTCTTGGAGAACGGCCCCTCGATGCCGGCTTCCAGCCCATTGAGACCGATCTGCAGGTAGTATTCGCGCTTTTCGTTGTTGCCCTTGCGCAGGCTGAGGTCGAAGGCGCCTGCGTTGGCATTGCCATATTCGGCAGGGAAGGCCCCAGTGAAAAAGTCGCTATCGTCCAGCATGTTGTTGTTCAGAATGCTGACGGGGCCGCCTGTCGATCCGGAGAAACTCAGATGGTTCGGGTTGGGGATGTTGATGCCCTCCAACCGCCACAGCACCGAGGTGGGCGAGTTGCCACGGATGATGATGTCGTTGCGCTCGTCCGAACCCCCATTGACCCCCGCGAAAGCCGCTGCCGCCCGTGCGGGATCCTGCCAGGACCCAGCAAAACGCCTCGTTTCCTCAACGGAAAAAGTGCGGGCACTGATCAGCCCCATCTCGTTCATGGCCTGGCCCTTGTCGCGCCCGGCAGAGATGACCACCTCATCCACGCGGTTGATGCTCTCCGTTAGGGCAACATCCAGAACAAGCTGCTTGGACGGGGTGAGGATGAGGTTCTCCAACACCCGCTCTTCAAACCCCAGGAAGCTGACCTTGAGCGTCACCTTGCCGATGGGCACGTTGTCGATGCGGAAGTTGCCGTCAAGGTCGGTGGCCGCCCCACGGAAGGTGGTAGTGTCGGTCAGTACCACATTGGCCCCAGGCAGGCCACGTTGGTTGGCGGCATCGGTCACACGGCCACGGATGGTCTGGGTTATCTGGGCATGGCCGAGCGTAGGAAGAAGGAACAGGAATGAAAATAGGGAGGACCAAAGGAGCCTGCCCTGAGTTTGACAGAGGGAGCTCACTGCCACAGCAGCAAAAGGGAAAAAGGCCCGTGCAGGTCCGAAGCGGAGTTGCCCTCCTTCATTTCTTTTCAAGCAGGGCATTTCGCGTACCTTGAAAAGTGTTGGAGGTGTTTCCATAAGGGATGAGATGCCAAAAGTAGGGACTCTTCATTTTTTCGGGTTGCGACTGTCATATCATGAATGTAACGTTCAGCGTGTCTGACGAAAGGAAGTGTCCGACAAATGCGGCAGTGCTGCGCTACCTTTGAGCGGTCGTTCATCAGGCTTCATTTATTGACGCAGCTGACGCCATTCCATCCTTGAAAACGTTCCATGAAAATCATCAATCCGGCCACAGAGGAGTTGGTCACCACTGTTCAAGAGGACAACGCAGCCTCTGTCATGCTGAAATTTGAAAAGGCAAAGGCAGCACAGAAGGGTTGGGCAGCCACTCCGATCAAGGAGCGCATCGCGTGTATTGCCAGATTCAATGAACTCCTTGTCTCGGAGGCCGACCGACTTGCCAAGGACCTCACCACCGAGGTGGGCAAGCCTATCGGACAGGCAAAGGGCGAATTACGTGGCGGACGTGGCCGTAGCGTCTATTTCGTTGAGAACTCGGAGAAGTATCTGGCCGAGGAATGGATGGTGACCGAGGGCGAGACCAAGGAGAAGGTCACCTACGAGCCGTTGGGCGTCATTGCTAACATCTCTGCTTGGAATTATCCCGTGCTGGTCGGGGTCAATGTCTTCATTCCAGCACTCATCGGGGGCAATGCTGTCCTTTACAAGCCATCTGAGTTCAGCACGCTCACCGGGCTCAACCTTGTAGGACTTCTCCATGAGGCGGGAGTGCCAAAGGATGTCATTCAAACGGTGATAGGAGGGAAGGATGCTGGTGAGGCCCTGCTCGACCTGCCGCTTGATGGATACTTTTTCACCGGCTCATACAACACAGGTCGTTACATCGCAGAGCGGGTGGCGACCAGACTTGTTCCGGTGGGCTTGGAATTGGGAGGGAAGGATCCCATGTATGTCTGCGAGGATGTTGACGTGAAGCATGCAGCGGCCGCAGGAGTTGAAGGGGCATTTTACAACACGGGACAGAGCTGCTGTGCGGTCGAGCGGATCTATGTGCATGAGCGCGTCTATGATGACTTTATCACCGAATTTCTTCAAGAAGCCCGCAATTGGCCGATTGGTGACCCCATGCACGAAGGCACGGCCATAGGCCCGCTTACACGACCGCAGCAGGTCGCAGTTCTCGAACAACAGGTGAAAGATGCCGTGGACAAAGGTGCCCGTCTCCTGTTGGGCGGAAATCGGGCCGGCCGCAATGGCTACTACTTCGAGCCCACCGTTCTGGCCGATTGCAACCACACTATGCAGGTCATCATGGATGAGAGTTTCGGCCCCATCATCGGAATACAGAAGGTGAAGGACGATGCCGAGGCGGTCGCATTGATGTTGGACACCCCTTATGGACTCACTTCCGCAGTCTATACCCTCGACCGCGAGCGTGCAGAGCGCATCATGGTGCAAATGAACAGCGGCACAGTCTATTGGAACTGTTGCGATCGCGTAAGTGCGAACATCCCTTGGTCCGGTCGAGGGCATTCCGGTCTTGGTTCCACGCTCTCACATCAAGGCATCCGTGCTTTCGTTCAGCCAAAGTCATATCACCTGCGCGGATAGGATTCTCCATTCACTGTAAAAACGAAAGGCCCTCCCGGATTTCCGAGAGGGCCTTTTCATTCAGGTCTATTCTAAGGTCACTGCTTAATGACCTTGATCACGTTCATCTGTGTGTCGGCAGTCACGCGTAGGAAGTAGATTCCGTTAGGCAGGTCGTTGATATCGTACTGCTTGCGCAATTGGTCGGTGATGCCGATGGCGGCATCCGTCCAGATGGTCTTACCTACCATGTCAAACATTTCCACGGTCATCCTGCGCGAAGTATTCAGGGCTATGTCCACCATGAATGCTCCGTTGTTCGGATTCGGATAGATGCTCACGCTTCCATCAAAGTCTGCATCTTCGATGCCCACGCAACAGGTCAGTTCGAACACCTGCGAGGTTCCCACGCAATCGTTGGCATCCACCACTTGAACAGTGTAGTTGCCGCTTCCGGTGGGGTTGATGGCGTATTCCGACTGGGTTGCACCGGGAATTGGGTTGTTGTTGAGCAACCACTGGAATGAAACGAACTGGTCAGCATTGGTCACGATCAACGTGCTGCCTACCACATCTACCAACGGCAGTGGGTTCCAGACAAGGATGTCAACAGGTGCAGCCTGTGTCGAACTGTCGATACAGCCGTTTCCGTCCAGTGTGCTGAGCCAGTACGACCCGCTCTGAGTGACGGTGATCGCAGATGTTGTGGAACCAGTGTTCCAGAGGTAGGAGGCGTAGCCACTCTCCACCTGAAGCACCACACTGCCTCCGTAGCAGAAGGGCTCTGTTCCGATAACTTCGATTCCCGGAACAGCCATCGGTATATTCTCAATGGCCTCGGCATCCACAACAGCGATACATCCATTGGCATCAATGACAGTGACGCTGAATGGGCCGGCCTGATCGATGACCTGTACGTTAGGCTCCATAGTGGCTGTTCCAGATGTCCATGTATAGCTGTTGAAGCCACTCTCTACACTCACCGTTACACTGTTCCCTTCACAAAATTCAACCGGACTGTTGGGGGTCAGAGAAACGTTCGGGATCGGAAGGACTACCACAAGCACAGTATCATAGCCGAAGCACCCGTTGCTGTCTTCAACGCGTACGCAGTAATTGCCCGTCTCTGTTGATGTAAAGGTCTGCGTAGTGGCATTGCTCGTACACCACAGGTAGGAAACGAATCCTGCCCCTGCATCCAGATCATAGACACAGGCGGTGGTGTCATTGCCAAGATCGACCACTGGTGCTGCATGAACCGTGAGGAGTGCAGAGGCCGAACCTACGCATCCATTGGAGTTGGTGAACAGGTAGTTCACGTTCGTCACACCGGCACCTGCCAGATCTGGGAAGAACAGATTGGTGATGGTGGGGAAAGTGTTCCCGTTGAACACGTAGTCCACAGAATAGACTCCACCATTCGGCAGACCACCGAACAGTTCTATGACATCGTCATTGGAACAGGCCGGGCCAACGCTGGGAAGAATCACAAGTGGAGCGGGGTTTACGGTGTAGTTCAATCCAGGGGTAGTGTACACACAGCCATTCACGTCCGTTGCTACCAAGGCCACGGTCTGACCGTTCTGAAGAGCACTGTTGACGTAGGGGTTGGCAGTACCTACTGAGTTGCCATCCAAGAAGAACTCATACTGGAAGGATCCGCTGGCAGTAAAGGTGACTTCGATTCCCTCACAGATGGTCGTTCCGCTCGGATCCGGTGTGAGTGTGGCCACAGTGGCACCGATATCACTCAAGGAAACGACATCATAATCAGAACAGCCATTGGCATCGGTCACAGTCACGGTCCACTGACCCGCTGGGAGACCCGATGCGTTCGGAGTTATTTGACCATCTGTCCACAGGTAGTTGTATGCAGGTGTTCCTCCGATTGTGATCGTATTCGCGGCACCATCCGTTGCTTGGCAGCCTGATGGGTTCAGAGAGGACACGATACCGATGGTGATCTCCGGATGAATGGTGAACTGTACTGGAGCACTGGTGGCAGCACACAGCTGGGTGTCAAGGCCCGTCACTGCAATGATGTCACCGTCCTGAAGGGTGGTGGTCACAAATGGGTTGGACGTGGAGGTCAGGACCCCATTGACGTAATAGACATAAGTGGTCGCTCCAGTTGCGGTGAACGAAACAGGCAGACCGCCACAGACGATTCCGCCCGGATAGTCGCTGGTGAGGAAAACAGGGCTCGATCCAACATCGCTCAATGATGCACTTACGCTTGAGGTACAGCCTGCACCATCAGTTACGGTGACATAGTAGGATCCGGCCGCGAGTCCACTGTAGGTATCGGCATTTGGCCCAGCAGCCCACTGATAGTCGTAGGGAGTGGTTCCGCCCGTAGCACCTGCAACAACTTCACCATCTGTTGCACCGCAGTCAGAAGGGTCCTGTTGGCTGACAATGATTGCTACTGGACTTGGATTCACAGTCACGGTGAGTGCACTGCTCTGCACATCGCAACCATTGGCATCTGTCCCCAGGACAGTCACAACATCACCGTTATTCAATCCAGTACCGATGAAAAGACTGGTGGCACTTGCAGGGCCCTGTGACACCGTGTTCACAAAGAACTCATAGATGACACCACCAGAAGCGAAGAACGATATGTCCTGACCAACACAGATGGTTTCGTTCAGCACGTTTGACAGCAACGAGATCAGTGGTCCCGGATTGACTGTGGTGATGATGATGTTGCTTGTAGCGGTACAGCCGTTGGCGTCAATGCCTGTGGCAACAACGCTCTGTCCATCGGTGAGTGTTGTGGTGATATATGGGTTTGCGTTACCTACGGATACGGGGAAGGCAAAGAACTCGTAGTTCTGAGAGCCCGAAGCGGTGAAGGTCACCTGTTCGCCCGCACAGATAACATTGTTCGGTTGTTCACTGCTGGTGATGGTCACTGGGTCAGCACCCGGGTCGCTAAGTCCATAGGTCCCTTGTGCAGAACATCCGTTGAGGTCGGTCACGGTCAGGAAATATGGGCCGGCCGGAAGTCCGGTGATGTCAGGCGTTGATGCCGTGGGGACCCAAGCGTAGGAATAGGGCTGAAGGCCGGAAGTGACACCGGTGGTAATAGCACCGTCCGAACCACCGCAGGAGGTAGGGTCAGTGACCGTTGCATTGATGACGGGCTTGTCATGCACCGTGAACACAATTCCGGGAGCGGTGTAGGCACAGAAGTTATAGTCAATACCCAGAACAGATACCTGATCGCCATCGACCAACGTGTTGGTTACCCAAGGATTCTGTGTGACGGTTGGAATGCCATTCACATAATACTGATACTGGAATGCTCCTGATGCAGTGAATGTGACCACGTCACCAGCACAGATCGTCTGATCCGGATCGCTGCTTATCAGGGTGACCACAGATGCATTCGGGTCGTTGATGGACACCGAAGATTGGTCGGTACATCCGCTGGCATCGGTGACCGTAACGATATATGGTCCTGCACTCAGCCCCGGGTTGGTGGCAGTGAGAGGGCCATTGCTCCAAGAGAAGCTGTAGGGAGGATTGCCTCCATTGGCGATAGCAGTGATCGTGCCGTCTGAACCCCCGCAAGCGGATGGGCTTTGGATGCCACTGAAACCTACCGTAGGCGAAGGTGTGACCGAGATGATCACACTTGCACACGTTGTAGTGTTGCATGGGCCTTCAGCACGGACAAAATAGTTCGCAGTGCTTTGAGGGCTTACCGTGATAGATGGTCCGCCACCTACCAATTGGCCACCACAGCTGCCGATATACCAACGCCAGTCAGCACCGGTTCCGAGCGACCCTCCATTGACCGTAAGTGTGGTCGAGGTGCCTGAGCAGACATTGAGATTGGTTGCCGTGATGGATGTCGGAGCGCTGGAGAGCGTATTCACCACCACCTGAACACTTGCGCAGGCCGATGTGATACAGCCACCTTCTGCACGGACAAAATAGGTCGTGGTGGCAGAAGGGGCGACAGAGATTGAGGCACCGGTGCCTACAATTCCACCCGATCCACATCCTCCTGCATACCAGGTCCAAGAGTCACCTGTACCCAGACTTCCACCTATCACACTGAGGGTGACACTGCCGCCCGGGCACAATGAGGCCGGTGATGCCACAGCACTTGTAGGTGGTACACTTGCAGGTGTGACGGTCACCACGGTGGCCTGTTGGCTGCCCCAGCAACCGTTGTTCTCAGGGCGGTAATAATAGGTATAGGTGCCAGAGGTGGTAAGGGTGCCGGTACTGTTGGACAGACCCGGAGTGGCCGTACTCGTACCGTTGTTGTTGGTGCCCTGCCAATAGTTCGTGCCGCATGAGGCCGCAGCTCCTGCGATGGTTACCGAGTTGCCTTCACAGATGGCCGAGTTGGCAGGGGTGTTTGCTGCAATGGAAGGGTCGGAGTGACGATAGGTGAGTGTGGCGGAAGTGGTCGTCCAACTACAGTTGGAACGGTTGGCGCTCACCCGAAGAATGCTCGTGGAGCCAGAGAACCAACAGGTCTGGTTGGTCGTGAATGCAGAGGCTCCGCCATTCTGCGGTGTGGCACAGAATCCATTGATGTTCGTGGCACCCCCATTGCTCCAGCTGAAATCATAATACGTGTTCGGCTGAACGGAAAGGTCACGGTAAGCACCGCTGCCAAAGTTCGTGGAAGTGTTGTTGCAACCTGCTGGCGGTGTGGGAGCAATGCCTCCTTCAGCAGCGATATTGCACCCTGTGCACGGGTCAACAGGAGGGGGCGGTGACGGAAGACTCAGCAGTGTGATGGTCACTGTGGCGCAGGTCTGCTCAGTGGTACAGTTGTACATATTGAACACCGAGTAGAGGTTCCCGCCTGGAGAGGTGACATCCACCGAAGCCTGCAGGCCAGAACAAGCTGGGCCGTTGTCATCGTTGTAGGTCAGATATGTACAACCGGTGGTGTATATCGAAAGCTGCGTGTCATAGCTTGCACCACAGGAAGAAATCCGATAGATCGCTCCGGCAACAGTGCCACTGATAGTAGCGCGCTCACCTCCCCATTGGCAGGTAGTGATCGTTCCTGTCTGTCCGGCAGTCCATCCGGCAACGCTTATGGATCCATAGTCTGACACGCTACATGCGCACTGGCCTTTGACATCGGACGTGGTGAGCAATACTGCTGAGAGCACCACGAAAGAGGTGATCAGATAAGTGTAGATTTTCTTCATTGTTCAGGGTTGTGGAGAAAGGGGGACCTTCTGTTGAAAACAGGGCGAAAAGTAATGAAAGTGTTCTTAATGAGAAGCTTTGATTAAAAATCTCAACTGAGCAGATGCTGAGGGGCAATTATCTGACCCAGCTGGGGTGTGACCATGGCCACTTTGACCACCGAAAGTCCATTGAGGATAGATGAACGAATGTGACATCATAAAGTAATGGTGTCTATTGGATTATGATTGAATCGGTGTGTCTGTATATCGGTGTCCCCAAAATGATTGAATCCAGAATTCGGATGTCTCAAGTATATCTTGACCCATATATTTGGAAAGGGTCCAATGTTGGTTTTGAAAGCCGCTATGTAAGCACTTGAGATGGACCGAAGATAAGATTATACGTGTTCACCGATTGGAAGTACAGTGGATTGCCGATGTGACCATGACCTTTTGTCGAAACACTTTCTTGCTGGAACTGAGTTCCATGATCATCATTCCCGAAAGATGGTCGGGGATGTGGAATAAAGCTGCTCTGTTCGTGGCCTGATGCAGCATCCTTCCCAAGGAGTCGAAAATCCTTATTTCGATGGGGCGGTCCTCTGAGCTGACAAGAAAATCGCGTTCACCGGTGCGCCTTACCCATGCCCCGTCAATTGCAACTTCTGCACCGGTCAGCAGGTCTTCGGTCAGGGTCCGCATCTGATCGGCATCCACATTGGTCTCGAACACCCTGATGCCCGAAGGGAAGATGACGATCACAGAGTCCACCAAGGTCGATGCGCCAAGCCCAAAGTGAACAATGGATGAACTGTGACTGGCGTGGCCTGAACCTCCCGTGACCTCAGCCATCTGCGACTGCCCATTGACAACGATACGGACCCGGCTGCCGAAACCGTCACGGTTGCTTGTGGTGCCCTGCACTTTCACTCTTAGGAAGTGATTTCCATTGTCGGTGGTGTTCATATAAAGTCTGGCATTGACGGGCTCGGCCTCATTGTGTTTCACGCTGTGCACCACAAGGTCCTGCTTCCCATCATTGTCGAAATCTCCGAATGCCGCTCCTCTGCTGCGCTGGGTGGAACCGATGCCGACCGCATCCGAAATGTCGGTGAAAGTGCCATCACCGTTGTTCATGAAGAGTTTGTCGGGATCCTCCAATGCGTTGGCAATGAACTGCGCGGCAGGAATCTCACCGTTGGCCACGAAAAGGTCAAGACGGCCATTGTTGTCGTGGTCGAAGAAAAAGCATGACCAGCCCGTGGTGTTCAGCCCGTTGACGCTGTCGTTGAGAACGCCCGCCTGCTCTGCCAACTCGGTAAAAAAACCACCATCGTTCCTGTAGAGATAGTTCCTGCCGATGTTGGTCATGTAATAGTCCAGGTCTCCATCGCGGTCATAGTCACCGATGGCCAGCCCCATGCCATAGAATCCGTCATCAATGCCCAACTGACCACTAAGGTCATCGAAGGCGGAATTCGGCAGTTGATTGTGATAAAGGGCGTTGGGCGCTATCCATTGCCCGAAGTCGTTGACCACCAGAATGTCCATGTTACCATCTCCGTCATGATCGGTGAACGCGGCAGCAAGCCCGCACCCTCCCTGAACTATGCCATACTGCATGCTCGACTCGGAGAACGTCAGATCGCCATTGTTGATGAATAGCCTGTCTGCCTGACATTCGTGCGAGAAACCAACGATTTCCTCATTCTCATCGAAGATCAATCCGTTGACAGCCACATAATTGGTGATGTAGATGTCTAGGAACCCATCCTTATTCACATCGCCCATGGTGGCCGATACGCTCCTTTCAGGAGTGCTCACTCCGAGCGCGGTCACCAGACGGGTGAAGGTGCCGTTGCCGTTGTTACGGTACAGCATGTTCTGAGACCCAAGCTCTGTGAGGATCAGAATGTCGCGGAATCCGTCATTGTCGATGTCGCCAGTGACCACGCCATGGGTGGTGACAGCAGCAGTGAGGCCGAAACCCGCGTCAATGCCCATCTCGGTGAAAGTGCCGTCACCATTGTTGCGGTAGAGATGGTCGCGGTTCTCGCCCCCTGTGAGGTAGATGTCCTCCCAGCCGTCATTGTCGAGGTCGAACACCGCCACGCCCCCGCCCAGATGCAGGTTGGACTTCTGATAATGTTCGATGCCCGCCTGCTGCGACATCTCCACAAAACTCCCCTGTGCATGGGCGTTGAGGCAGGTGAACACGGCAAAGGCCAGAAACAGCAGCGGTCCCATTCTGTAAGGAAATAGACCGTGAAGGTAATCTGTTCGCTGAAAGCCATTCGCTGTTCGGCTTTCGTTGTCGGCTGTTCGCTATTCGCCTTACGCACAAAGCCGTTGGCCTATGACCGACCGCCAGGGGTGAGGGATAAATTTCCTACCGAAAAATGCGATGCCTGTCCCGAATGTCTCCGTACCTGTCCTGAGCGGCAGGAGACCTGTCCCAAGCAGTAGGAGACCTGTCCTGAGCGGCAGGAGACCTGTCCCGAGCAGCAGGAGACCTGTCCCGAGCAGCAGGAGACCTGTCCCGAGCAGCAGGAGACCTGTCCCGAGCAGCAGGAGACCTGTCCCGAGGAGCTGGTCTCCGCCCGCGAATACCTCAACGTTTACAACCGCGAACCCACCTCAGGGCATGTGGAGGTGACGGCCATCTGACGGGCGCAACCTGCCCCGTGCGGCCCCTGCGGTTCAGCACATCTTTCTCGGATCCACCCATTCATCAAACTCAGCGGAGGTCACATAGCCCAGGCTCAGAGCAGACTCTTTGAGCGTTGTCCCTTCCTTGTGAGCTTTCTTGGCAATCTCGGCAGACTTGTAGTATCCGATATGCGTGTTGAGGGCCGTCACCAGCATCAGACTGTTCTCCAGATGTTTTTGGAGAATGGGCCGATTCGGCTCAATGCCCACCGCACAGTTGTCGTTGAACGACCGGCATCCATCTCCGATGAGCCTTGCCGATTGCAGCACATTGGAAGCGATGACCGGTTTGAACACATTGAGTTCGAAATGTCCGTTGCTGCCACCTATCGACACGGCCACGTCATTGCCTATCACCTGAGCGGCCACCATGGTGATGGCCTCGGGCTGTGTCGGATTGACCTTGCCCGGCATGATGGACGACCCGGGCTCATTGTCCGGAATGATGAGCTCGCCTATCCCGCTGCGAGGGCCAGAACTCAGCATACGGATGTCATTGGCGATTTTCATCAGCGACACCGCTACCCGCTTCAGTGCTCCGGAAAGCTCTACCATGGCGTCATGTGCGGCCAATGCTTCAAACTTGTTGGGGGCGGTGATGAACGGGTGTCCGGTCGATTCAGCGATCTTTTTCGCCACCAGTACATCATAGCCCTTAGGAGTGTTAAGCCCGGTGCCTACCGCTGTGCCGCCCAAGGCCAGTTCGCTCACCATTTCCAAAGCGTTGTTCAGGGCGCGGATCCCATTGTCCAACTGCTGCACATAACCACTGAACTCCTGTCCGAGTGTGAGCGGGGTGGCATCCATGAAATGTGTGCGGCCCGTCTTCACCACGTCCTTGAAGGTCAGGGCCTTTGTGTGCATCGTATCGCGCAGGGTCTTGATGCTGGGGATGGTCAGCTCGGTGACCAAAGTGTATGCCGCGATGTGCATGGCCGTTGGGAAAGTGTCGTTCGATGACTGGCTCTTGTTCACATCATCATTGGGATTGAGCACCTTTTTCTCGTCAAGCAGGGTTCCGCCATTGATCACATGGGCCCTGTTGGCAATCACTTCATTGCAATTCATGTTGCTCTGCGTGCCGGAGCCTGTCTGCCATATCACGAGCGGGAACTGGTCGTCCAAAGCACCTGTGAGAACCTCATCACACACCTGCGAGATCAGGTCGCGTTTGTCGGCCGTCAGCACACCGAGGTCGCAGTTGGCCTGCGCAGCAGCTTTTTTCAGGTGAGCGAATGCATGTATGATCTCTTTGGGCATGCTTCCCTCGGGGCCGATCTTGAAATTGTTGCGCGAACGCTCGGTCTGCGCACCCCAGTATCTGTCGGCCGGAACACGGACCTCGCCCATCGTGTCCTTCTCAATTCTGAAACTCATGATGTTGATGTTTTTGGTGAATGAAATGATTGCCCTTTCTCAAGGTGCGGCAAATGTAAAAGGTGGGTGTGACGGGCCATTGACAGGAGTTTGCCAACTCACAAACAAATATCATGAAATTGTGGGCGCAACCTGCCTATCGGGGTCGGTCGGGCGATGCTGGGCGAGATAGGCATCCTTGAGATGATCGTACAAAGAACGTCTGCTGATGAGAGTCGCAATAGAATTGGCCATCACTGTGGTCAGCATGAGGTAGAAGACGACATTGTGGCTGTCTGTCATCTCCAGAACCAGAATGGAGGAGGTGAAAGGGCTTCGTGTCACGCTGGCGAGGAACCCGGCCATGCCGCACAGCACTATGATATTCGTGTCGGGATCCGACAGGTCGAACCATCCGGCCACCACCGCGCCCAGGCTGGCACCCAGACTCAATGAAGGGGCGAAGATGCCTCCGGCCGCGCCCATGGAAAAAGTGACGATGGTGCCCAGCATCCGCAGAACGGGAACATACCATTCGAGGTCCTTGCTCTCTGTGAACAACACTTTGACCATGGTCTCTTTGCCCGAACCAATGGCATCTATGCCCACAAGATAGCCGAGCACCGCTATGAACAGCCCGCCAGCGACAACGTATAGATACTTCTGATAACCCTTTGAGAAGCCTTTGCTCCAGGCCATCAGTTTCAGAATGGTGCGTGCCATCAGTCCGCCCGCGAGCCCCGTCACAATGGACAGCGGAAATATGAGCAATGCGATCCACAGCGAGACACCTTTCAGATCGGGGAAGCCGAGATAGAGATAGGGGCCCAGAAAGTTCAATGCCGTGAGACCGGCAATGATGACCCCGGTGAGCAGCGCAGAGCGGAAGGCATTGAAATGGGCGTGGGTCAGCTCCTCAATGGCGAACACTATTCCGCCCAAAGGCGTGTTGAATGCTGCTGCGAGACCTGCAGCCGCACCGGTCACCAGCATATTGCGCTCCGATACTTTCGGATACCATTTGGGCAACATGTCGTTGACCTTTTTGAATATGGCGGCCGATATCTGGATGGTCGGCCCCTCTCGTCCTGTGAGGCCACCGCCCACTGCCAGAAGCAGACTTGACGCCACTTTCACCAATATCACACGGAGGCTGAGCAATCTTGCTACTGAGACCTTGGGCCTGTCTGACAGAAGCTCGATGGCCGCTGTTACCTGTGGAATGCCGCTGCCTGCCGCGCCAGGGGCCCTTGTGATCACCAGCCGCCAAGCGAACACGAAACATATCGGACTGATGATGAACAATGACCAGGTTGCCTGTTCATGGAAAAAATGCGTTGCTGCTTCGGCCCAGTGGAATAGTTGGGCATACAGAACGGCCATGGCCCCGGTGATGATGGCCCCGATCCAGAACGGAAGCGCATGCAGAAGTCGATTCTTGAGCTTCTCGTTGCCGAAGATGTCAAACAGCGCTTCGACAACGGACATCATGTCCAGAACAGCTCGGATAAGTCTGCTGCGCAGCTTGAGGATCGGACGGGATGTCAGATACTGTCGGAACATTTCCTTATGGGAATGCGATATTGGATTCGCCAGTTATTTATGGACGGCCAAGTTAGGGCCATGTGATCATTGACCATCACAAAAAAACCACCGCTTTTCAGTCGGACCGCATATTGTCTGGGGCCACTGTACCAAACGAAACAGGGTGGATACAGGATGCCAAGTTTTTTTTGCCGATGAAGGAATGACTGCCTAAATTCGCCCCGCAAATTCAGACCAACATGGCATCTTTGGGCATCACAGTGATTTTGGCATACATGCTTCTCGGTTTGTGGCTCTTGGTTTTCCTGAGCCTTTGGGTTCCGTTGATGGCCACGCTGCTTTTCTTGGAGAAGTACAGTCCGGCCGCAGGCGAGAAACTTGCCGCTTTCATCGCTCCAAGAGAGTGACCGAGGAGTGAGCTGATGGTGGGATGATGTGGGCGATGGCCGCGTATCCCCTATTGCAAAAATGCCTTCAGAGCAATTTCCGAACGTTTTCAGGAGGCCGTCCCAGAACGGCTTTTTTGTTGTTCACCACTATCGGGCGCTCAATCAGTTTGGGATATCTGACCATTGCCCGAATCCAATCTGCATCAGTCAGTGCTTTTCCTTTGAAATGAAGCCTGTAGTCGTCTTCGCCTTTTCTGACAAGTTGTTCCGCTGAGATTCCGAGCATCTCGACCAATTCTGCCAGTTCCTGCTCCGAAGGGATGTCATTGAGGTAGTCGATGATCTGAGGCTCGATGCCTGCCTCACGGATGAGGTCAAGCGTCTGGCGGCTCTTTGAACAGCGTGGGTTGTGGTATATCCTCATCAAGCGTTCTCCTTCTCCTTCTTTCCACCGAACTGCAGCAGGAAAGCCTTGATGAACGGGTTGATCTCTCCGTCCATGGTGGCCTGCACATTGCTGGTCTCATGGTTCGAGCGCAGGTCTTTGACCAGTTTGTAGGGGTGGAACACATAGTTGCGCACCTGTGCCCCGAACTCGATCCTCATCTTGTTGCCCTCGATTTCGGCCCGCTTGTCGAGACGCTTGCGCAGCTCGATCTCATAAAGCTGTGATTTCAGGAGTTTGAGCGCGTTCTCGCGGTTCTGTCCCTGCGAACGGCTCTCGGTGTTGCGGATGATGATGCCCGATGGTTTGTGGGTCACGCGCACTCCGGTCTCCACCTTGTTCACGTTCTGTCCGCCCGCACCGCCCGATCTGAATGTGTCCCAGCTGATGTCGGCCGGGTTGATCTCAATTTCGATGCGGTCGTCCACCACTGGATACACGAACACCGATGCGAACGAGGTGTGTCTGCGGGCATTGCTGTCGAACGGGGAGATGCGCACCAGACGATGGACCCCGTTCTCGCCTTTGAGGTTCCCGTAGGCGAATTCCCCTTCAAACTCCAAAGTCACGCTCTTAATGCCGGCCACGTCCCCCTCTTGGATGTCCACTTCTTTCACTTTGAAGCCGTTCTTGTCTCCCCACATGATGTACATGCGCATGAGCATTCCGGCCCAGTCGCAGCTCTCTGTGCCTCCTGCGCCTGAGTTGATCTCCAGCACTGCGTTCAGTTCATCGCCCTCGCTGCCCAGCATGTTGCGGAATTCGAGGTCTTCCAGTTTATCGAGAAAGAGGGTATGCTGTGCTTCAACTTCTGCAATCGTGGCCTCGCCTTCCCTGCTGAACTCGAACAGCACCGTCAGATCTTCCAGTGCGGCCTCCGCAGACTGGAACGCATTTGTCCACTGCTTTTTCCCGTTGATCTTCTTCATCAGCGCCTCGGCCTGCTCGGGGTCGTCCCAGAAACCGGGGGCAAGGGTGGTCTGCTGCTCCTCGTGGATCTCGCGCAGCTTGCGGTCGATCTCCAAGTAGCCGTGCAATGCCTCCAACCGTTTTTTCAGGTCGTTGAGTTGATCCTGTGTAATCATCTGCTATTGCTTAATTCCGGGGCCGCAAAGGTAAGGGCAGCTTAGCGGCATATCAGCCGCCCGCAAACGCGGCATTCGGCCGGAATTCCGATAACGATGGGGAGCAGGGTCAGACCATGGCGGCACTCATGGCATGCCGCACCAGCTCTGTTGTTGAGCGCACTCCCAATTTGCGGAAGATGTTCTTGCGGTGTGTGGTAACGGTATGGGCCGACAGGCATAGTCTTTCTGCAATGACATTGGCCGTGAATCCCTGCACGATCTGATCAACGATCTCCAGTTCCCGTTTGGTGAGTCGCGTAGGGAGACAGTCGTTCTTATCGTCCAGCTTACGCTTGTCCACAAGTATGTCCAGCACGCGGTTGCAGAAGAACCTGTCGCCTTTTCGCGCGAATCGCACCGCGTTGAGGATCTCACTCTCGTCACATTCCTTGAACAGATAGCCCGAAACTCCCTGCCGCATCGCACGGTTTACCTTGGCCGGATCCTGATGGCTCGATACCATGATGACCTTCACCTGCGGGTCTATGCGATGCACCCGGTCCAGGTCGTCCAAGGTGATGTTGCCTTCGTTGTCGAAGTCGAACAGCAGCACATCGATTCCCTTGCGCATCAGTCCTGGAATGCAATCGCTGGAGACACATTCGCCCACAACCTCAAATTCCTTGTCGCGCGCCAGCACGGCCTTGAAGCCTTCGCGCACAACGAAGTGAGCGTCAGCAATGCCTATTCTGATCTTGTCGGCCACTTTTATTTAGACAGATTCTAAACTGTGACAAATGTACATGGAAAGCTGAATGCCGGGAATTGAAAGTGGAATTTGAAGGATGCACGCGCAGCGCTTTTTCGGAACCGGTCTGCAGGCTTACTGTTTTCCAGTTTTCACACCAATATCTCCCATGTCAGAGGTCTTGAAAGAGAAGAAGGTGCGGTAGAATTCAATGGCACCATAGATGTAGGCCACCATGAAGATGCAGGCCACGAATTGCGGTTCAAAAAGGAAAATGCTCTCATAGTCGATTGCGAATCCGAGCCATTTCTCGTCAAAATAGCGCAGATAGCGCATCACTGCCTCCATGTTGAGCAGATATCCGGCAGTGATCAGTCCGAAGACCGTGCCTCGGCCGGTCAGCAGTGCAAACAGGCCGGAGAACAGCAGCGCAGGATGCACATAGCGTTCATGCATCTGTGTGTTGAAAAGGAAGAACCCCAGGGTGATGAGGGCAGATACCTGAAAGATGGTGCCAAGCCGCTCGTTGCGTCTGAGATTGTCGAAGGCCCCATTGGCCACCGCCAGCACCATGGGCATCATCACCATGGCCGATGAGGTCCAGAACTGCATCACTCCCCAAACTTTGAGCGGAATGCCCAGCACCCTGCGCTGGTCGGGGAAACTGTATGGGTCATCGGTCACAAAATGCCAGAAGTTGTAAGCGTTCTTTGAGAGCACCGGAAAATGGTCAATGCTGCGTGAGGTGAGGGCCTGAAAGGTTTCGGGCAGGCGGCCGGCCAGCCAGAAAGGCGCGAATATGAGCATCTGGACTCCCGCAAGGATGGCTATCTGCAAGGCAGCGGCCGGCCAGCCCCGTTCGCGGATATAGGGCATTACGAAGACCAGTATCAGCGGAGTGAAGATGATGGCCTGCAGCTTGAAGTTGATGGCAATGAGCAGAACCACCCCTGCCCAGCGCCATTGGCCCCGCTCTGCGAACAGCAGTGCGCCCAGCACAAGGAACGTGTGGATCGTATCGACCTGCCCCCAGATGACCGTGTTGTACCAGAAGGCCGGATTCATGAAGAATACCAGCACCCCATTGATCGGATTGCCCGTCCGTTTCAGCACATGCACCACCAGCATCAGCGTCAGGATGTCGAAGGGCAGCACAAGGGCCTTCAGCCAGTTCACAGATGTGTATGTGATGGCCTCCGGACTGCTGAAGAACAGCGAGAACATCTTGAGCACAAACAGGATCAGCGGATGATTGTTGACCTCAGGATTGGTGTAGATGTTGCCCAGACCATCGGCCATGATCTGCTGTGTCCATGTGATCCAATAATACTTGTCGAATCCCGCATCGGGCATCAGTGCTACAAGCAGCGCGAAAACCCCCGCAAAAAGCAGGTAGTACGGCCAGGCTTCCTTATGCAGGAATGGGATGCGCATCGCATGCGTGCAGTTGCAATGCAATTACGACAAAAAACGGGGTCGGTTGATAAAGTGGAAGGCCATTGGTCGAAACCCATGGCAGGTCACAGCAACTTGTCGGCCGCCATCGCGGCCTCATAGCCCGCGTCCACCTGGTGATGTGCCCTGTCGTTGGAAGCGGCAACCGCCAATCGGTCGCAGCGCTCGTTCTCCACATTGTTCGCGTGGCCTTTTATCCAGACGAACTTCACTTTATGGTTGGGATAGATGGCCAGGAACCTGCGCCACAGGTCGGCATTCTTCTTTCCTGCAAATCCTTTCTTCACCCATCCGAACACCCATCGCTTCTCCACCGATTCGACCACATACTTCGAATCGGAGTAGATGGTCACATCCTGTCCGGGATTCTTCAGAAGCTCCAGGGCCACAATGACGCTCAGCAGTTCCATGCGGTTGTTGGTGGTGAGCCGATAGCCCGCGTTGACCTCCTTGCGGAACGGGCCGGCCATCATGACTATTCCATAACCGCCAGGGCCGGGATTGCCCAAGGCCGACCCGTCTGTATAGACCGTGATGGGGTGCGCACTGCTCATGGGCTACTTTTGTGGGGCTTTGACCATATTCGTCAATCGGCAATCATCAACAGCAGGCACAATGCTCCAATCAATGACCGGCTTCGGCAAAGCTACGGGCCACTACGGTAACAACACCTGCACCGTGGAGGTGCGCTCGGTCAACAGCAAACAGCTCGATCTCAACATGCGCATGCCTTCGGCCTTCCGCGAGCGGGAACCGGAATTGAGAAGAATGGTGTCGGAGGGGGCTGTGCGCGGCAAGGTGGACCTCAGTATCAACATCGAGGGTCTGGAGGAGGGACGCATGCAACAGCTCAACCACGTGCTTTTCGACCATTATTACAGCGAGCTGGGCAAGGCGGCCACCGAGAAGGGACTGTCCAAAGACGGCCTTCTCAGCGAAATACTGCGTCTGCCCGATGTGATGCAGCCACTGAAACTGGAGATGAGAGACACGGATTGGCCGGAGGTCAGGAATATAACGGCCGAGGCGATCTTGGCGTTCCAGCGGTTCAGAGAGGCCGAGGGCACCACTCTTGCTAAGGAACTGCGTGCCCGCGTTGAGGGGATCCATCTGCTGATGGAGCAGGTGACGCCCTTCGAACCTGAACGTGTCGCCACCGTGCGACAGCGATTGCAGGAACGGTTGGACGAGATCTCAACGCAGAAGGACCTCGACCCATCGCGTCTGGAGCACGAACTCGTGTTCTTCATCGAGAAATATGATGTCACGGAAGAGAAAGTACGCCTTTCCGCCCACTGCCACTATTTCATCGAAACGATGGAAACAGACCCGCAGGCCGGTCGCAAACTGGGTTTCATCGCTCAGGAAATGGGCCGCGAGATCAACACGCTCGGCTCCAAGGCCAACCATGCCGAAATTCAGAAACTGGTCGTGCAGATGAAAGACGAACTGGAGAAGGTGAAAGAGCAGGTGCTGAATGTGCTTTGACAATGAAATCAATTCTGATTCTCCTCATCGCCTTTGCCCCTTTCGCATCCATCGCTCAGACATGGGTCGATTCTCTGGAGCAATACGCCATGCAGCGCTATCTGCCCGCCTCCAAATACACATGGTCGTGGCAACATGCGGCCTTCCTCAACACCATGGTGAAACGCTACCACCAGACCGAAGCAGATAGGAAGACTCCCTATCTCAACTATGTGACCAAGGCGATACACCGCACCATGGCGGGCGCCAACGGAAAATCTCCCAATGCCGTTGCATCGGGGCTCGGACTGGCATTTCTGCTCGAAAGGACCGGAGAGGAACGCTACCGCGAAAGGTGCGACCAGGTTTTCGAGCAGTACATGGACATCCGCAGAACCCCCGGTGGCGCGGTCTCGCATCTGATGTGGGGCACGGAGCTGTGGGACGACACGGTCTTCATGGTCGGGCAGTTCCTCATTGCCATGTACAAGGCCACGGGCGATGAAAAGTATCTGACCGAGCTTGGACTTCAGATGCGCACCCACCGCGAAAAGCTGCGCGATGAGACCACTGGGCTCTGGGTTCACGGATGGGATGCCAACCACAAGGACGGCCTGCCCTATTTCTGCGGGCAGATGGGATGGCCCGATGACAGCACCCGCAGAAGTGCAGAGATATGGGGCCGTGGCAACGGATGGATATTCGTCACCCTATCAGATGCGCTGGAGACCATTCCCCGCGAACATCCGCTCTGGTCAGAGTTTGCCGGCTATTTGAAAGAAATGACCTTGAACCTTCCCAAATTGCAGGATCAGGCGACCGGCCATTGGTTTCAACTCCCTGTGCGCAACACAGACCCCGACAACTTCATCGAGAGTTCCTGCACGGCCATGTTCGCCTATGGCATCATCAGCGCGTTGAAACTCGGCATCATAGAAGGCGCAACATTTGAAAGGAGTGTGGACATGGCCTATCGTGGCCTGCGGCAGCACAGCATCAGACCCGTTGGAAAAGGTCACCTCACCGCCACCAATGTCTGCATAGGAACCTGCATCGGTGACAAGGACTACTATCTGAATCGCGGAGTGCAGGAAGGCCGCTCCTTTGGCCTTGCCATGTTCATCCAGTTCGGAATGCGTTATGAAATTGAAAAAGGTCTGCGATGAAACATGTTCTCACCCTCCTCCTTGTGTCTGTGCTCTGTCGCGAATCATCTGCCCAAGTTGACACATTCGCATTGGCAGAAGGCATCTCGTTGGAAATGGTCCTTGTCGAGGGTGGCCCTTTCCTGATGGGAGATTATCAGGGTGATAAGGATAACCGTCCAGCACACTTGGTCATACTTGACAATTTTCACATCGGAAGATTTGAAGTGACACAAGGGCAATGGATGGGGGTGATGGGATACAACCCGAGCCAGATGGCCTGTGGCCGTTGCCCGGTGAACAACATGTCGTGGGATCAGATTCAGGATTTCCTTGCGAAATTGTGCGAACGCACAGGCAGGAGATTCAGACTTCCCACAGAGGCCGAATGGGAATATGCGGCTCAGGGCGGCAAACATACCGGACACTTCAAATTCAGTGGCAGCGACAACGTGGCCGATGTGGCATGGATCAAATTCAATGGGGGTGACCAGCAGCATGAGGTCGGCAAACTGAAACCCAATGAACTTGGCCTCTATGACATGAACGGCAACGCTTGGGAACTCTGCGAGGACTGGTATGACCCCAAGTTCTACGCCAACAGCCCACGCAAGAATCCAGTGAATACCAAACCTGCCAAATACCGGGTCTCACGGGGCGGGTCATGGATGAGCCCTGAAGAGTACTGCTTCCGTTGGGCACGCAACAACGACCATCCGCACCACAGGCGTGGCAATGGCGGGTTCCGTGTGGTGATGGAGCCTTGACCTACTGCTTCACCAGCTTGCCAACAAGGCGTTCGCTGTCCGAGTCAAGAGTTATGTGGTAGATGCCCGCAGGCCAGTCCTGCGCACCGATGCTGACGCGTCCTTCCCCTTGGCTGCCTTTGCGATATACCTGCTGACCGAGGGCGTTGGTCACGGTGATGCTGGTTTCCTGCATCCCCTTGGGCACTTCGATGGTGAAGACATCCGAAGCAGGGTTTGGGTAGATGCTGATCTGGTTGCCGTTCTCTTGCAGCTCACCAACAGCCGAAGTCCCCAACCGAGTCCAATCATAAGAGACATCGTTCCCATTGAAGGAGATGGAGGCACTGTATGTGCCATCTCCACTTCCAGTTGGTTGGATCCACAGCTCCTCAAACTGCGCCTGATCGATAAGGTTTGAGAAAGAGGAGAAACTTCCATGCATCTGCTCATTTCCTACGATAAGCACCCACGTCTGTCCTGGTACTTCCGGTGTAGGAGTCTCACACCCCCAAAGCCCCTCGATCTGCCCCGTGCAGGCCCTGCGCACCGCCACATAGTTCTCGCCCTGCCGTCCGAGCAGCCAGTTGCCGTTCTCGGTCACCTCGTCAAAGGCATCATCAGGCCAGTGCAGGGTCACGTCCTTGTTGTTGAAGGGCAGTATCTCCGGCATCGTTTCAGGCCAGTACATGATGAGCGCCACGTTGGCGCTCTGGCCCACGTAGGGCAGATGCTCGTTGGCGTTGTCGCGGTTTCGGGTATCCCATTCAGGGGTGGCCGGGCCGCTGGCAGGATAGACCGCAGCCGTGCCCACACCTGCCACCACAGGCCATTGTTGGAAACCGACCTTTCCCTTGTGGAAGTCATGGATGGAGGCCAGCGTCACCCCGTTGTTCTTGAAGATGTGGACGTCCTGTCCTGAAATGACGGTGCTCATAGAGGCCGCACTGAGGTTCTCGGCCAGTGTAGGGTAATAATCGGGTGGGAAGCCGGCCAATGGTGCCAGCAGCGCAAAGTCCACGTGTCCCCACATGTTCGAATCTTCCAGCAGGCCGACCGTCTCCTCCACCACCAGTGGATGGAAGTAGCCGCCACAGCTCCACTGCATCATCACGCGGTCTGCGTGGCTCAGTTCCTGATTGATGACGAAGCCTTCCTCCAGCGTGTGGCCGATGGAGAGCACCGTGTCCACCTCGGCAGTCCAAGTAGTGCCCACATCTGAGAAATCAATGTCGCTTGTCGCGAGGAAACTGCTGCCCTGGGTAGCTTCCTGAGGTTCAGGGCCGAGGCCCGTGAGGAGATAAACGATGGCCGAATGGTTCTGACCGAAAGCACTGCTGTACTTCGAGGTGTAATTCCTGCCTGCTGCGGGATAGAACGCGCCCTCATCGTTCACCACCAGCAGCACTTCGGTCAGCAGTCTGCGTGTGGCCTGTTCGGCAAGGCCCCGGATCTCCACGTCCTCTGCGAAATCTGCAAGGTTCAGCAGTCCGCAGAGCGTGTAGGGGAAATAGGTGGAAGAGAAGAACTCATAGAAACCGTAATCCACCTTCAGATGCAGATAATGCTTCAATCGCTGTTCCAGGGTGGCGTCAATGGGCCTTCCCGTGCGCTCGTGGATGAGCCAATCGGCAGACATCCACATGCATGTATGGTTCTCAGACCAGTATCCGTGCAGCGTGTCGCTATCATTCACCCAATAGGGCACGAGATTCAGGTTGGACACTATCTGACTGTCATAGTCCCCATTGCTCAGGAACATGGCCCGCACCAGCCGTTGAATGTCGAAGTCGATGGTGCTCTTGGTCAACATCACGGAGTAGATGCTGTCCAAGTACTCCTGTATCAACGGTTGCCCGTTGTAACCCAGAATGACATTGGTGTGGTCGTTCACGTTGGCCTGTCCGTAAAGCAGGTGCTGTTGCCTGCGTTCCTCGTACGATTGCGAAAAAGCACTGATGCTCAGGCCCGTTGCGAACAGAAGTGTCAAAGAGAATCTCATGGGGGAAAGGTGTTTCATCGTGTCTGATAACGTTACAATTTCAACTATTAGGACAGCTTTTGAAATTGTCCCAATTGATGAATGTCAAGCCGCTAATGTCGCTAAATTCGTGACCCCGCATCATCTTCTCTTGACAATCCCCTCAACTACCCGCATCATGTACCATATCGGTGTTGCCAAATCGGACATCACAGCATTCAAACTCGGTGTCGGGATGTTGGGATATGGCATGTATTTCAACATCGTCAAAGGGGTGGAAACAGACCTCTTCGCCCGTGCGGTGGTCATCAAGGACCCCACAAGCGGCCGCAAGGTGGCGATGGTCAATGCCGAGATATGCTTCATCACCATGGCCATCAAGCGCGGGGTGATGAAGAGGCTGGAGCGGAAGCATCCCGAACTGGGCTACACCGAGGACATGGTGCTCATTACCGCGCAGCACACCCACAGCGCACCTGGCGGATTCTCGCATTTCGGGCTCTACAACATGGCCGTGCCGGGCTTCGTGCCAGAGGTCTATCAAAAGATTGTGGACGGTATCACCGATGCCATCGTGGAGGCCGATGCCAAGGCCGTGCCCGCCACTGTCCGTGTCACCCGGGGCGAGATCGACCCCACCAAGGAGGTGGCCTTCAACCGCTCTGTGCCCGCCTACAACGCCAACCCCGAAGTGAAGAAGGTGGGCGAGAAGGAATCGGAGTTCGCGGTGGACCGCTCGATGCTGCTGCTCCGCTTTGATGATGCCCAGGGCAACCCCATCGGCTCGTGGAACTTCTTCGGAACGCACACCACCAGCATCAGCAACGACAACACGCTCATCTGCTCCGACAACAAAGGCTACGCGGCCCAGTTCATGGAGAAGGCGCTGCGGAAAGAGGGCAGTGCCGAGGAGGTCGTCTCCGTCTTTGCGCAGCGCAAGGCGGGCGATGTGACGCCCAACTATGTCTGGGACCGCAGGAAGGGCTGGACACGCGGCAAGTTCAAGGACGACTTTGAGAGTGCGCGCTACAATGGTGGCCTGCAGTCCGACCATGCACTCGAACTCTTCGCGCTGGCGGGAAAGGGCAAGGAACTCCCCTTGCAGATAGACCATGCCATCGCGTGGGTCGATTTCCGCAAGGTGATCGTGGACCCCGAATTCGCGTGGGGCGACAAGGACGCGCGCACTGGGCCCGCCTGCCACGGCATGGGTTTCTTCGGGGGGACGAAAGAGGGGCCGGGAACGCCCAAGGCCATCGTGGCGCTGGGCAAGACATTGGCCCGTGGCGTGAAGGCCTATGAACTCTCGGCCGCCAAGCGCATGCCGCCCGAGGAGGCCGAGAAGATCTATCTGAAATACCGCGTGCAGGGGCCGAAGGACATCATTCTGGAAGCCAACGACTGCAAGGTGCTGGGCACTCGCGACCTCAAGAACCTCATCCTGCCAGGGTGGGTGGATGGCACTATCGCCTCGTTCAAGCACTATCACCGCAACGGGAGCATTGGCGACAAGCCGCTGATCCCGCAGGTGCTGCCGCTGCACCTCGTCATCGTGGGCGACCTCGCCTTTGCGGGCGTGCCTGCCGAGATGACCACCATAGCTGGCCAACGGCTGGAACAGACCCTGCTGGAGATACTCCGCGACAGGGGCGTGAAGGAAGTGGTCGCCAGCACCTACGCCAATGCCTACTGCGGCTATGTGACCACCTATCAGGAATATCAGCTGCAGCTGTACGAGGGCGGGCACACCGTGTTCGGGCAGCACACGCTGGGCGCGGTGCAGACCAAGTTCAGGCAGTTGGCCCTTGAGCTGCTGAAACCCGCTGCCGAGCGCAACACGATGGATGACGACCAGCCTGCCAAGTTCAGCAAAGAGGAACTCTCCCTGCGCACCTTCAATGTGCGGGTGCGCAAACGCCAGTTGAAAGGACTGCTGAAGGAGGAGGACCTGCCGCCTAAAAGGGTGAAGGGGGCGAAGGCGTGAGGGGCCAACAGACAGGGTCTCTCATTCCACCTTGATGGTTTCCATAGCATTGAGCCCCGGAATGGTATGGGCTATAGAATTTCGAGCACCCCGTATTCCTCACTGGCGAGGAACTGCTCAATCTGCTCCCTGCTTTTCACCAGCACATCTGCCACATATTTCGTGCTCTGATTGCCCATTCTCAGCAGAATGACTTTTGGGGGAAATCCCCGGACCGCAGAGAGCATGTGGAAATCGTCATCGTTGGTCACGATGCACTGGCCATGCTTGCGTGCATACTCCCAGATTGCGGTGTCAGCTGAGGATTCTCCGAGTTCGGTAGAGGACACGTGTACCACGTCATCAAACGCGGAGGCAAGCAGACGCGATAGCCGCCACGATGTGTTCTCATCCAGCAGGAGACGGATGCTCATGCCGCAATGAGACGGGTGTGCGACTCCCTGTGGGCAGCGAATGCCAGTGCGGCCCTGATGTGCTCGGCCTTCAATGACGGGAAATCGTCAAGAATCTCCTCGGTGGTCATGCCGGAGGCGAGCCACTGCAGAATATCCACCACCGCGATGCGCGTTCCCTTGATGCAAGGCTTCCCGAAGCGTATGGCGGGATTGATGGAGATATGGATCAGCAGGTCTTCCATGGCCGTAATTTTCAGTCAAAGATAATGGAGGCGTGCAGAGACTGTGACATTCGCCCCGACCATACTTTTGTCGGGTCTGCTGTGCGCACCTTCAACGTGCGGGTGCGCAAACGCCAGTTGAAAGGCCTGCTGAAGGAGGAGGACCTGCCGCCTAAAAGGGTGAAGGGGACGGGGGTGTGAGGAAACCCTCCATTGTCAGCGGAGCAGCCTGAACCTTCGGTGCCAACGGTGCCGCTAAAGATAATGCGTTAGAAACTGCCGTCCTTTCGCCATGCATGGACGGTGCAGAACGAAAATGAGACTGACTGACGTACAGTCGCACGCATTAGGTTTAGTGGTTGTTGGCAAATGGCGTTTCATTTTTCAAGACTTTCAAGTAACCAAACAAGCTTTCCATTCTTTTCAGAGCAGATCGGAATACCACATTTTCCACTGTCGCTGTAAACAAGGTTGAATTCGGTCGCTTTGCCTTCGGAAAATTCGTTCAGAGAAGAACTTGCTTCCCTCATTCGGTTATAGATTTCTTTTGTTTCATTGAGTTCTTCAGTCGCTGTCGAGCGAGTAACATTTCTCAAGTCGTTAAACCTCGTCCAGCCATTGACATAAATTGAACCGTCTTCGTTCTGTCCAAGTGTCAACGAACCAACCGTAAATGATTGCTCGTCTTTGAGAAACTCAACGGCTGTCGAAATACGTTTCAGGTCGGTCATTTTCGCTTTTTGCCAACGGTTACTGCTATGAAAATAGGGCTTTAGTTCCTTCGACCTTTCAGCCGAAACCGAACTTGGTAGAAACCACCAAGGCTTGCGAGCCTGTCGTCACGCCCTATTTTTATAGTAGTTGTTGGCGGTAGTAGATTTCTTTTCACGTACAATTTTCAGCAATATTGACCTTACGTATTTGGCTGTGCTCTCAGAATTGAAGTCAGCAAAAATGTATTCTTCCAAATTGGTGGTAAGTGCTGTTAGTCTGTACGCCCGATGATATTTCGACACACCATAACTCGTTATTTCAAACTTGTCGACTTCTAAAAAATTAAGTGAGGATGGTTGAACACTACTTCTAAAAAGAACATTCGCTTTAGTAAGTTCGAATTCTTGACAGGTGATGTCCACTCTAACCTTTGTGTCACCTAAGGTGATTTTTCGAAACTGATATGTAAAGTAGGCTATCCAAACCAAGATAACCAGCACGCTCTCAACGTTTAGTTCGTAAATCAACAATCCTAAAGGCGGTAAGACGATTACAAAAATTAACCCGAGCATGGTCGACAAGTCAGAGTTCTTTGTGGTCAAGGTAAACCCGTTTTCAGATAAACTGACAGATGCTGAACTCTCGCTGTTGTCGAGCTTTTTTGAAATGCCGTCAACCACTTTTTCCAATGAGACTTCCACGGGCTTTTATCGATTACCGCCAACGTTTGCCGCTAAAGATAATGCGTTAGAAACTGCCGTCCTGTCGCCATGCGCAAACAGCGCAGAACGAAACTGAGACTGACTGACGTACAGTCGCACGCATTAGGTTTAGTGGTTGTGCCTGTTGCACAACTGCGAAGATGTGGAAAACTTCCAGACGCGGATCTTGACAATGCGGCATCGTTGATCCGACCTTGGTGTCATGCAAGGCAACAAGAAGTATTCGGAGAAGCTGTTC
>JAIPBJ010000039.1 GCA_021739625.1 Flavobacteriales bacterium
TTATATTGACACCGAACAGGCTCGGTGGTTGCCCATGGACATGAAAAAAGACCTGCCTGACAGTTGTCGGGCAGGTCTCTTTTCGGGGGTGGGGAAGGCAGTCTGCCTAAGGAACTTCTGTCACCTCCAACCGAGGCCATTGTTTACGCGCTTCTGCAATCATATCAATCATTACCGGCCAATTCGGTCATATCAAAATGCCTGCCCATGTACGCGTTTCTCAGTCCTTATTCGGACGGCCTTCATACATCTCTTTGGTCGGAGCGTCTTTGGCGGGGACCGATTCCTCCATCTTCGTGCTGTAGTTGGCGGCATCTTCGGGACGGGACACTTCGGTGGAAGGATAACGTTGGTCCACAGCACTGGTCTCACCTGCTGCTACTGCAGTTGCTTCAGGTCTGTCAGGATGAAGGATTGAAGCCGGATTCTTATGCGCAGAAGGATAAACTGCAGGTGTCAAGGAGGGCAGGCCGTTGGCTGCTCGAAGTTTGTTCTGGAATTCTTCCGATTTTCTGAATTCCTTTATTTCCTGTTGGTGCCCTTCTCCTGCAAAAATTGAAGCATTTGCCTGTTCATGTCCCGCATTGGTTTTCGCATTTTCTGAATCGTAATGATCGCGGATCCGTGCCTTCACAGATTCCGACACTTCGAGTTGAGAACGGAGACTTTCGTCAATCTGTGCAAGCATTTTAGCAGTGTTGGATCCTTCTGATGCTGGATTGATCGCATTCCAGTTGAATGAAAATGGCGTGTTCGCAGAGACTTCGAACCCCTGTGCCGTGATTCGGCTGACAAAATACCCGGTGTTCATACTGGTCGGAGTGACATTGACCAGTGGCACGATACCATCCAGTGCTGTCGCGAATTCATGACTGAAAGTAATCCACACTTTCTCGGTCAGCATTTGAGCGGTTCCAAAATCATTGCGGGTCGTCTCCGCTTGCCTAAGCTGAGCTATTGCTTTCCTGTTGGCTTTTACGCCTGTCAGGGTCATTACTGAAAGCGAATACAGGTCGATGCCCTGAAACATGTTGTCCTGAATATAATCAGGGGCCTCGTCCAGAATCAGTCCGAGGTGCATGTTCGGCCTGTATCTGGTTTCCAATCCATCTATCCATTCATCAACCTCCCCATTGGTCTTGTAAAAGGTTGGTTTCACTTTGTCAATATCATCAAGTACATAAGCGTACATGTTCTCATCCAAAGGAGTGATCTTCCTTTTTCTCTCTCTTGCAGATGTTGTGACATAGTTGTCTGAATAAACGTAATACCAGTCGTAATCGCTTCCATAACCAACGTAGCCATAACCCCAAGAACCCCCGTTGCTCCCCGAATTCGGATACAGACGATTGCCGTCACTTACGTTCCAACCGGAGAGATAGCCCCGATACAGACCGGCCCAATTATCTTCACCGAGGCCGAATATGATCGCCTTGCTACCATAGGCGCGTATCCATGTTCCGTCCTCCATGTTCCATCCTCCTCCATAACTTTGAAAATAGAGTCCTGATGTGCCGTGGGGTCTCAGCCATCCATCATAGAGATACAGCCCATTGCCATCGAGCGTGGCACGAATGGAATTGGTGCCACGTCCGAAATGGATGTTGTTGCCGTCATAGTAATTCAGAAACATGTCATAGCCCGAGGCGGCATCGGCATGCAGGTTGCCGTTTGTGGATGACACAGAAGCAGTGGATCCGTTGTCGACATACCCGTTGCGGCCATCGCCTCCCACCAACAGATAGGATCCCCAAGTAGGATTGGGCCCATGCAGTGCCCCGCCTCTTATCCTGAGCGCGGAATTGGAGGTGCTGTTCGGGTCGAGATAATAGCCTCCATCATCGAGATCCCCGAACCAACGGCCATAGAAACCTCCATCGGCCCGCACATAGAATTGATCCGTCCCCTGTCCATTACCTACCCTGAACTGCTGTGTTCCACCACCCACCGCACCATTGTCCCAGTTGACGATCATCGCATAACCTGCAGGGTTGTTGAAATGAAAGTTTGGAGTCAGGCGAATGGCGTTGTTGGATGGGTAGTATCCCTGAACACCTGTCACAACGCCCTGAATGCGCAGGTCATCGGTTATGCTCACATTACCGCCAAAGGAGCCTGCATCGTTATTGATGCCACCCCGTGCCTGAATCGCTGCCTCGGCATATACCGTCCCGCTATTGAAATATGCACCGCCAGGAGCAACGAAGTACGATGCGGCAGAAATGTATGGATTGGCATTGCTGAAACTGAGACCGGTGGCATTGGTGATGCTCTGGTTGTTCATGTTCAGCGTGGTGGTGGCAGTGTGGTTGCCGAGGTTGTCGCCATAGCTGCCTATGTTGGCCGATGTGATGACCCTCACCCACGAATTCCACGTATTTGGACCCTGCACGAAATTGCGAATCGCCAGTTCCGGGGTACCTGCATTATAGTTGCCCGCTATCTGATAGGCCCCATATCTGTCATAGCCCGACATGGTGAGTGTGGTCGCCCAACTGCCGAACAGCCCATGCGAGGCATGCATGTTGACCGAGGTGAGACTGTTGGGCTCACATAGCGTTATAGCTGTGGTCGCATCCGTGATGTTGATATTGTACGGATATGGCGACCGTAGGTAATAAGCCCTGTCGGCCTGTCGCGCGGCATCCACCCTAACCCCGTAGGTGTTAGCGCCATTCCACCCCATTAGAGTAGGATACGTGGCCGACCATGCGATCTGAGCATCCGTATTGTTGACAGCTGTGCCCTGAGGGGAGGTGCTGGCCGATGCATCGAAGATCGTGTGGTTGTTGCCATAGTTCTTCCATGACAGCTGCTCTGCCACGAAGTTCCGGTGTACCCCGACCCATGCGGTCCTGATTGGGATGCCCGTCAGGTTGGCATAGTTGGCGGTCAAAGTACTTTGATCCACCCAAGATGCGAGGCCCGATCCATTTGACGATATCAATACTCTGTTGGCCGCAGGCGAGCCGCCTCCGATGGTCAACGTGCCATCGACAACGCCAGCGCCATAAGCGTGGAAAAGTCCATCACTTGCCCTGATCTCGAACCTCACTGCAGGTGTTGTGGTGTTGGCCGCAGATTCAAACGTCCAACCGTAACCGGCATTATTCTCAATATAATTGCGGAGTGCCCAACTTGTCACATAAGTTCCTGTAGGGGCCGTGAGGTCACCATGAGGCCCAACGCTTCCCTGCGTGGCTGCAGCCATATAGGTGCTCCAGCTCGGATAGGTCTTCGAATACCAAGAGATGCCACTTCTGGGATAACCATCGCGATTCATGTCAAGATTTGCCCCTGAAAGGGTCAGAGCATCGCCCACAACCTCCAGCCTGCTGGTAGGAACGGCAATGCCTATGCCCACATTCCCGCCTCCGGAGTTGATGGCAAGGTTGGCCCATGCTCCCAATGTTGCATTGTGGCCAGCGATCTGTGCCACTCCGCTCAGCTCGCCCATGATGACAGATGCACCGGTGTAGCCGAATGCCGCACCTCCTTTCCAGCTTCCCGGTGTGTTGCTATAACCCCTGACAGTCACCACCTGTCCGTCAGCGGTGGCCACACCCACATGCAGCTGATGCGACCCTGCCGTGTTGCCTATGGCAAGGTTGCCGGTAGCAGTGAGGCGCATATACTCCGCGTTGGCATTTCCGAACAGAATGCCCGTACTGCCCGATTGCAGTTCCAGCCGCTGACTGGAATATAGCCCGGGGCGGCCCCAAGCGGCCCCAAGCCTGACTTCTCCGCCAACACCCTCAGGATTGAACACGCTGAGATTTCCAGTGCCACCGTATGTGAAATTCCCTGAGCCCACAATGGTATTGGGCCCAGACCAGTACGTTACCTGGGTGGCCGCGCCACTTCCTGTCACAGGCGAACCAGTTCCCGCGTAGAGCCTTTGCCAGACGGGAGCTCCAGGTGTACCGGAATTGAAGTAGTAACCCGGGGTGTTGTCGGTCTGGTATATGAGCAGACTATGAGCGGGTGCGGTTATTAGAGCGCGCTGTGCCTGCGTCATCCTCGGAACAAGCATGCCCTGTTGTGTGGAGTTGGCCTCCAGCACCGCAGAGTTGTCGCGCGTTGCTCCTGTGTAGTTGACCATCACCCCGTCCGTCTGCGCAAAAACCTCAGCAGTGAGAAGTGTGACAAGCGTCAATCCAAGTAGATGTTTCATCATGTGGGGATTCTTTCAATGGCGTATTCCGTGACGAATGTACTTGAATAATGAGTGCATTCCATGCAGTCTTTTCAGCTATGGTGATTTAGGAAATTAAATTCATGCTTTTTACTTGATATTGGAATGCGCATTCGGTAGCGAGAATTTACATTGAGAGTAAATTGTATATATATGATAATCAATTTATAATGAAATTATTCGGTGTCTGAAAAGTACCTGTGGAATCACTTTTCAATTTAATGACATGGGAATTGGAACTTAAAAAAATGTGAAAGGTGTCATCGAGAACCGTTAGTGTATGCCCTGTGACTTCTTTGTTTCCAGCTGCCAGCCCCGGTTGGTTAGAAACGGCAATTGACCACTCGAATGGAAACCCTTCGGCTTGGCTGCCATCAAGGGATATGAGCCATCTTTGAGCCGTGATTCGGACAGAAAAGCAAGCGTTTGATGATGCGGTCGGCATAGCCGGCCTTCCATCATCTTATGAGGCGATTCAGATACTGTCAGCACAGAGTACGCTTAAGCACAAAAAGAAAGGAAGGAAGAAGTGCTGCGAGAAATTCCGCAAGGGAAAAAGGTGCAAGACGTGCCCGCTGGAGGGCTATGCATGATTTAACTTGGTGGCCTCATTCAGGCCATGGAAAACAAAGTCAGAGTCACTTCTCTCGGAATCGGCATGCTTGGCGATATGGACGCAACAGGCATCGCGGAGCAGATAAGTAAAGGAGACATCACAGCGCGGGAAGTGCTCGACTGCACCCGCCAACGGGCAGAGGCGGTGGAACCGGCCATCAACGCCATTGTCGCCTCAGATTTTGATGGTGCGAGCGCTGAGAATTCTACCACAGGTGTCTTTGCAGGTGTGCCTACATTCATCAAAGACCTGGTGCAGGTGAAGGGCTATGCCACGCTGCAAGGCTGCGCTGGCGTGCCGGACCGAAAAGCAGGAAAGAGTGAGAAGGTGGTCCGTCAGATCGCCTCCACTGGCTGTGTCATTGTCGGTAAGAGTACCACATCCGAATTCGGGCTGCTTCCCAGTGCAGAGACCATTCGGCACGGTATCACCCGCAACCCTGTGAATATCAACTATTCTACTGGAGGCTCTTCGGGCGGTGCGGCAGCGTTGGTGGCAGCTGGAGTGGTTCCGTTCGCACATGCGATGGACGGGGGAGGAAGCATCCGCATTCCCGCTTCGTGCTGTGGTCTTGTAGGCCTCAAACCCTCGCGCGGAAGGCATGTAGGGTCTCCATCACTTGGTTTGCCGGTGGACATTGTGACCAACGGAATCGTTTCGCGTACGGTGAGGGACACGGCCAACTATTTCGCGGCCATCGAGAAGTTCAGACCCCATCCTAAACTGCCGCCCATCGGTCACGTTACGGGCCCTGAGAACAGGCGACTGCGCATTGGCATGTTCACGCAGAGTCCGGCCGGAATAGAGGCCCACGCAGACGTGAGCAGGACAGTGCTGGAAGCAGGCAGGGCGTGCGAGCAGCTGGGACACACGGTGGAGTACATCTCCAATCCGTACAGCGACCGCATTCTGCTCGATTTTCTGGTCTATTATTCATTTCTGGCCCGCATGCTGGTGAGTTTTGGCAGGGTGGCCGTACACCCGAGATTCGACAACCGCAAGGTGGAACCCTTCACCAGCGGTCTGGCATCCTTCTTCTCGCGGGCCATGCTGCACGCTCCAACCAGCTTCAAATATCTGCGAGGAAAACTCGGCAAGGAGTATGATGCCCTGTTCGCCAAGTACGATGTGCTGCTGAGCCCCACTTTGCTGGAACCCGTGCCCGAATTGGGATACTTCGCGGGACACCAGCCTTTCGTCTCGTTGGTGATGAGGCTCAACAATTATGTCAATTTCACCATCATACAGAATGCCACCGGAGCACCTGCCATTTCCCTTCCGATGGGAAAATGCGCCAATGGCCTGCCTGTAGGGCCTCAGTTCGCTGCCCGTCTGGGTGACGACCGTACGCTTCTACAACTGGCCTTTGAGCTGGAGCAGGCCGGGGCATTCGTGAAGCATTGAGCGTTCCCGATATGCCGAGCGACTTCTACACCGATGTTTGGGATCTGGTGCGGCTGATTCCCGAAGGCCGCGTCACCAGCTACGGGGCCATTGCCAAGTATCTGGGCAGTGCTCGCTCTTCGCGCATGGTGGGCTGGGCCATGAATGCCAGCCATTCAGCGCCAGAACCAGTGCCCGCCCACCGCGTGGTGAATCGCATCGGGATGCTCAGCGGCAAGGCCCATTTCCCCGACCCGGATGAGATGCAGCGCAGGCTGGAGGCAGAGGGTGTTGTGGTAGAGAACGACCGCGTGGTAGATTTCGACCTGCTCTGTTGGAATCCGATGACAGAACTGATGTTGGAGTGAAGTGACGGAACTCACGCAGCAATTCTTGTCCCGTCATACGGCCATCCCTCCAAGATTCCCGTCAGACCGTATCGACAGATGGAGGTTTTCATTGTTCACCTTGCTGACCATGCCATTTTGGCGATACTACTCACAGTTATGATTGCGACCTTCACCTGCTTATTTGACGCAATGGTCCAAGGTATGAGAGCCGTGAGTATCTGCATGTTCATCGGCCTGATCTTATCGGTCTGGGGGTGTTCAAATGTCGATGCCCCTGTTCCCCATTCTGTTGAATTGCCTGAGTTGACATCTGAAGACACCACAGAACGGACCGGGCCCCAGCATCAGGAGCAGACGCAAGGGTTCTATACGGAACCGTTTCCTCGCGATATCAGGGTGAAGGACTATTTCAGGACGGTCGATAGCATCGTTGAACGATACTGCGCCACGATTGGACATCATATTGATGAGCACATTCTTGTCAACGCCAACCCGTGGATCATAGACACATTGGCCAGTTTCGACTACTACCGGAGGATGAGAGATGGTCTGTTCCTCTATGATCAAAGGGAACAGACCGTGTTTCATAGAGGAGACAGCCTTTTGATTCCCGACAGTGGGACAGCTGGGCACATAGCACAGACGCTTTCCAACACTTTGTTGGATCTGAACATCCCCGAATATAGCCTCAGGGTAATTGAAGATGGCGACACGGTGCATTCCTTTCTTGTGAGAGTGGGCCGGAATGACAGGAAATATCTTGAGACCGCAGGACATGTTGTGAATCTCAAGACCCATTCGGGGCGAGGGGAGATCGTGCGTATTGAACGCAACCCGTGGTTTGTGAATCCTGCAAACGGTAAACGTTATTTCGGAACCACAAGAGATGATGGCCGATATACGATGATGCCACTGATCCCATGGATCGAACCCACCATGAACGGAGTGCGGCACGGGCAGCTTATTCATCCCACTACCAACGAGAATACGCTTGGCAGGGCATATTCACATGGATGCATCGGTCTAAGCGAGGCCGATATGTGGCATGTCTATTACAGTGCGCCCATAGGCACCCGGGTCAATTTCAGATATGACCTGAAAGTAAGGGCCGAGAATGGAGACTCCATTCTGCTCGATGACATTTACGGCAGGCGAAGATGAAGCCGTTCACCCCGGAAAAGCGGATAGCGGTTCAGAGATCCTCGAACTTGAAGTCTGCAGAATAGCCCGACTCCGACTTGCCGCTGTCTTCGGGTGGCTCAGGAGCAGCATTTGATTGTGCATTGCGGTGTCCGCTGCCTTCGCTGTTCCAGTCGTCCTCATACACACGGCCTTCTGCGCCATAGTCCTCGCCTTTTTCCTTGCGGATGAAGGCAATGGCCTTGGTGATCTCCTGTGTGAAAGTGTTGAAATCCTCCTTGTACACGAACAGTTTGTGCCTTGTGGTCACAGGTTGGCCGTCATGGCCCTGTCTTTTCAGCAGTTCGGAGATGGTCATGTAGTACTCACCGTTGCGGGTCTCCTTCACATCGAAGAAGTAGGTGCGCTTGCCCGCTTTGACCCTTGCGGTGTAGATTTCTTCGTGGTTGTCGAACTCTCCCTGTGCCATGTCCTTTGCGTTTGTTCCTGTCAAAAGTCAAGTCAAACATACAGGAGATTATTCAAACAGAAGGTTACTGTGCTAAAAAATTAGAATTGAAGATATTCTAAGGGTGTGGTGAAGTGCTTGATCTGTTCATGCCTTCACTCTGAAATTCAGTTTTCCGGGGACGACAGCGTGGAATCCTCCAACATCTGCTGCTGGTGAAGCGAGAAATAGGCCCCTTCCACAGCCATCAGTTGCTGGTGTGTGCCCTGCTCCACTATGCGGCCTTCGTCCATCACCAGAATGCGATCGGCATGTTTCACCGAGCTTACACGGTGGGCGATGATCACGGTGGTGCGGCCCTTCATCAGTTCGCGCAGGTGGGTCAGAATGCGCTCCTCGGTCTGGGTGTCCACCGCGCTCAGGCAGTCATCGAAGATCAACAGTTGTGGATGGCGGATGATGGCCCGCGCGATTGAGATGCGCTGTTTCTGTCCTCCAGACAGGGTTATGCCGCGCTCTCCGACCCGGGTATCAAAGCCCTTGGGGAACTCCATGATGCTGTCGTAGATGTCGGCCTGTCGGGCGGCTCGGTGAACGTCATCCATCTCATAAGCATCTTCGGGCAGACCAAAGGCGATGTTGTTGGCTATGGTGTCCGAGAACAGGAATACGTCCTGTGGCACATAGCCGATGCCAGACCTTACCGCGTCCAAATGCAGGTCACGGATGGGCACGCCATCTATCATCACCACTCCCGAAGTGGCATCGTAAGCGCGTGTAAGCATGGCCGCGATGGTCGATTTTCCGCTTCCTGTGCGTCCAAGTATGGCCAGACTTTCGCCTTCTTTCACTGAAAAGCTCACGCGGTCCAAGGCGCGGATGCCGCTGTCGGGATACACGAAGCTCACATCATCAAAGGTGATCTGTCCTTTTATGGGGGTCAACTCGGTAGCCGTGTTCACAATCTCGGGAACGGTGTCGAGAAATTCGTTGATGCGCGCCTGCGATGCTGCCGCCCGTTGGATGATGCTGGTGATCCAGCCCAGCGCAGCCACTGGCCATGTGAGCATGTTGATATAGATGATGAACTCTGCGATGTTGCCCGTGCTGATCTGGCCCGAAATGGTCTGCATGCCACCAACGTACACTGTCAGAACCGTACTCAGACCGATCAGGATGAGCATGGCGGGGAAGAACGTGGCCTGAATGCGCACAAGTTCCAGCGAGGTGTCCTTGTAGTGGCCGGTCTCAATGGCGAAGGAATGCGCCCACTGTTTCTCTCTGCTGTAGGCCTTCAGCACTCTGATGCCTGAGAATCCTTCCTGCACGAATGTGCTGAGTCGGCTCAACTGCCTTTGAACCCGCTCGCTGCGCAGATTTATCTGACGGCTCACATAATAAATTGTAAGCGAAAGCACCGGCAAAGGCAACAGCACATAGAACGTGAGCGATGGACTCACCCGCAGCATGTTGTAAATGACCAGCACCGTGAGCACCGCGAGGTTCAGCGCATAGAGGATCGCAGGGCCCAGATACATGCGCACCTGACTCACGTCCTCGGTGATGCGGGCCATGAGGTCGCCAGTGCTGTTGCGCTTGTAGAACGCAAGAGAGAGCCGCTGATAATGGGCATACATCTCATTCTTCATATCATACTCCACAAGGCGGCTCATGACCACGAGGGTCTGACGCATGAGGAACATGAAAACGCCCTTGAGCAGGGCGCTGATCACCACCACCGCTCCGAACCAGACGAAGGTGATGGCAAGCATCCCGAAGAGAGACCCGTGGGCATCGCTTCCTTTGAAGTGAATGAAAATGGGCCGGACATCGGCCAGGAAATCGAAGGTCACTCGAACAAGCTTGGGCGGCACAATGGCGTACAGGTTGCTTACAGTGACGAAAAGGACACCGAGCAGAAACCGCCACCTGTACTTCCAGAAATGCTTGTTGAGGCGGGCCAGTGCCCCGATCCCATGCCCCTTCTCACGCTCGCCCATTCTCTTGGGAAAATAGATATACTTTTGCGCGAAATTAGGGAGGATTGACTGGACCGATGGTCAAACATGGGTCTGGATGGTGAGGATTCTGGAAAGCACACTGCCCAAGGCCCACCGTTTCTCCAGAGAAAGAGATTGAAGATGCTCTTATCGCGTTCGGTAGCCACATCCCAGATTGCTGCCATTGACATTCTGAACCTGTCCTTCCTTAAAGGAATGACGCAAACCCCTCAGGCATGCTGAGCCGCAGACACCTTCGCATCAAAGTGATGCAGGCCCTCTATGCCTACCAACGTTCGGAGGGCGAGCCACTTGCCATTGGCGAGAAATTCCTGTTGCAGAGCGTGGAGCGGGTCTATGATCTTTTCATCCATGAGCTGTCGCTGTTGCTCGAATTGAGAAAGGCGGCCATCAGGCGCATGGAGGACGGAAGGAAGAAGCACCGTCCAACAGAGGATGAGCTCAGTCCCAACCTGCGTTTCATCGAAAATCCTGTGCTGCTTCAGTTGGAGCAGAACGGAGTGTTGGCGGCCCATATCTCCAAACGGAAAATTGATTGGACAGACCATTCCGAGCTTATCCGCAAGACGTTTGTCAACATCATGCAGGACGGTGAGTTCATTGCCTATATGGATGCTCCCGTGCCCAATTATCGCGACCACAAACGAATGGTTCAGTATGTATTCGACCATTATCTCATTGACAACGAAGATTTTGAATTCGTATTCGAGGAGAAGAGCATTTTCTGGGTCAATGACTTTGAGCAGGTGGGTGGCATGGTGGCCCGTACGCTGCATGATTTCAAAGAGGATAGCGAAATGGGCGGTCTGCTCCCGCCACTCTATACCGATCCTGAGGAGGACCGCCAATTCATGCTCGACCTGTTCCGCAAGACGGCAACCCACAATGCCGATCTGAACAAGGTGGTGGCCGAAAAGACCAAGAACTGGGACACTGACCGAATTGCGGCCATTGATATCCTGCTGCTGAAAATGGCCATCTGCGAGTTCATGCACCTGCCGTCAATTCCGGCCCGGGTCACCATGAACGAGTACATTGAGATTGCCAAGGAATACAGCACCCCGAAGAGCAAGGTGTTCATCAACGGCATACTGGACAAGGCCTTGGCCGACCTCAAAGCAGAAGGCAAGGTGAAAAAGGTCGGCAAGGGGTTGATCGGTGGCTGATTTCCCTGTCTCAACACACGAGCAGATGGCTAATTTTGCGTCCTCATAAAACATTCCATCATCCATCATCAAAAACCCGATCATCATGAAAAAGTACATTCCCGTTCTGGCCGCAGTGCTGTCGCTCTATGCCTGTGGAGGTGAGCAGCCCGCACAGCAGGAGGACGCCAAGCTCGACACCGATGTGGTTACTGCACCCGCTACCGCCTCAGGTGATGTGGAAGGTGGGCCGGTGATGACCTTCGAGAAGGACGTTCACGATTTTGGAACGATCATTCAAGGTGAGAAAGTATCCTACTCTTTCAAATTCACCAACACCGGTGGTTCAGACCTGCTGATCACCGATGCCAAAGGCAGCTGTGGCTGCACAGTTCCAGAATGGCCTAAGACTCCCATCAAACCGGGTGAGACCGGCAATATTGACGTAGTGTTTGACAGCACTGGAAAGAACGGCCAGCAGAACAAGAAAGTGACCATCACCGCCAATACGGTTCCTGGTGCCATGGTGCTGGCCATCAATGGTACAATTGAAGTACCCGAAGCGAAATGAGTCCTATCACACACCCAATAATACTTCAGGCGACCGAGAACCCGTTGGGCAACTATTCCACGTTGCTCATGTTCGGCCTCATGTTTGTGGTCTTCTATTTCTTCATGATAAGGCCACAGATGAAAAAGGCCAAGGATGAGAAAAAGTTCCGCGAGGAGCTGGCAAAGGGCGACCGTGTGGTCACCATCGGTGGCATTCACGGCAAGATTGCGGAGATAAAGGAGACCACACTCATCATTGAGGTGGGAGAGGGCCAACGCCTCAAAATAGAGAAGACTGCCGTCAGCAAGGACAACACTGTCAAGATCGGACAGGACAACTGAGAATTGGCAAATTGCTTTTGCGGGACGCGGACAAAGGGAGAACCCTGTGTGCAGCGTCCCGTTTCTTTTGCTTTCTTTCGGAGGCATCAACGCAGCAGCACTAATGCGCATCATCGGAATCACAGGTGGGATAGGATGCGGAAAGACCACGGTGTGCGGCATATTTTCAGAGCTGGGCGTGCCGGTCTATTATGCTGATGACCGTGCCAAGGCTGTGATGATGGAGGATGAATCGCTGATGGCCACCATTCGCTGTACATTCGGGGATGAGGCATACAAGAATGGAGAACTCAATCGCCCATATCTTGCTCACCAGGTCTTCGGGTCTGAAGAGAAACTGACCCGGCTCAACGCTGTTGTCCATCCTGCCGTTGCAAGGGATTTCATGAAGTGGGCTAATGCTATTGCCGATGTGCCATATATTATCAAGGAGGCGGCCATCCTATTTGAGAGTGGCGCATACAGGACGGTCCAGCAGACAGTTCTGGTAACCGCGCCAGAGAATGTTCGCATAGAGCGGGTGATGCAGCGTGACAGTATCAGCGAGACCGAGGTGCGCCAACGCATGGACAGCCAGTGGCCCGAGGAACGCAAGGCGCAGATGGCAGACCATGTTATTGTGAATGACGGACATCAGCTATTGATTCCTCAGGTGTTAGAACTTCATGGGAAATTTATCGGATGATGCAAATCCTTTCAGCCCAACAGATCCGCGACCTCGACCGTTTCACCATCGACAACGCTCCCATTGCGGGCATCGATCTGATGGAACGGGCCGCCCATGCCCTATTCAGCGAATTGGTGGCCACAGAGCCGCACCGCCATGTGACCATATTCTGTGGTATGGGCAACAATGGAGGAGATGGTCTGGCACTGGCCCGCATGATGCATGGGGTGCAGGGGTGTGACGTGCATGTGACCGTTGTCGGACACGCGGAGAACCCCAGTTCAGAGTTCATTGAGAATCTGGGGCGCCTGACAACTGCTGGGGTGAAAGTCCAACATCCTGGAAGCACTTCTGAGGCTGAGGAGATTCCATTGGACTCATTGGTCGTTGATGCGCTTGTGGGCTCAGGCCTGTCACGGCCGTTGACAGGCTTGCTGGCCGAGGTGGTGGAACGGATAAATGCGCTGCCCAACCGCGTGGTGAGCATCGACATCCCTTCCGGCCTTTTCTGTGACGATAATTCTGAGAACAAGTCGGATACGGTGATTCGCGCCCAGCGAACGCTGACTTTTCATTGCCCCAAGCTCAGTTTCATGTTTGCTGAGCATGCACCTTTTGTTGGCGATTTCACGGTGCTTGACATAGGACTGATGGAGGAGGAGTCCGGCATTCGAGGCCATCAGGCCGCTGCTGAAGATGATGTGGCCCGAAGCATTCTCCGTCCAAGGGCACGATTCTCCCATAAAGGCACCTTTGGCCATGCGCTTCTGCTGGCCGGCCAATATGGCAGCATGGGCTCGGCTGTACTCGCAGCAAGGGCAGCACTGCGAAGCGGCACGGGTCTGGTGACGGCACACGTGCCGATCTGTGGTCTGGACATTGTTCAGACGGCAGTTCCTGAAGCCATGTGTTCGGTGGACAGCCGCGAGGATATGATTTCAGAGATTCCAAATATGGATCGTTTCACAGCCATTGGAATGGGGCCTGGCATCGGCAAGGAGGAGCAGACCTCCCAAGCCCTCAAACGAATCCTTCAGGATGCAAAGGTGCCCTTGGTGCTCGATGCCGATGCGCTCAACATCCTTGCAGACAACCCCACGTGGTTGAAGTTTCTCCCCGCGGGCACGGTGCTCACGCCCCATCCCAAGGAGTTCGACCGTTTGTCGGGAAAGTCCGGATCGGGATTTGAAAGATGGCAACGCCAACAGGAATTCGCCAAGCGGAACAATTGTGTGGTGGTGCTCAAAGGCTCATTCACCTCGGTGTGCAATCCTGCGGGTCAGACGTTCTTCAACATGACTGGCAATCCGGGCATGGCCACTGCCGGAAGTGGCGATGTGCTCACCGGAATCATTCTCGGACTGCTTGCACAGGGCTATCGCCCAACGGAGGCATCCGTGCTGGGAGCATACCTGCACGGTCTTTCGGGCGACCTTGTGGCAGAGCACAGCGGCATGGAGGCGATGATCGCAGGCGACCTTGTGCACGGGCTTGGAGCAGCGTTCCTTTGCCTGATCAACGGATGACCAGTTTCTGATTGAACAGTTCGTGGCTCGATGATCCTACCACCACATACATGCCCGGAGGCAGATTGTGGTATGGGTCGATGGCAGTCACAGGCCCCGGCCCGGGGTTGAGAATCACCTTGGAATAGGATTCGCGTCCCACCATGTCATAAACGATCACCAGAATCTCCGGTGCATCAAGCTGTGGAGAATCAATGCGAACGGCCTGTCCCGGACCGACAGGGTTAGGATAGAGGGCAGAGAAGCCAGCATTGACAGGCCCTTGTGCGATTTCATCTTCCATTGAGGTTGCAATGCTGTGATCCATTCCATATCCAATGACTTCAAGGACTTCAATCTCATCCTCATGCAGATGCGAAACCTTCTGTCCTCGGCTCAGCGAAGGGTGCATCACATAGGTTCCGTGCTCTGTTCGGCCATTGTCAAAATGACTGAGGCTGGATCCATTGAAAGATGCCGGTGAGAATACGGGGGCCAATCGTCCCGGCCCCAGTTCAAACCAGACCTGATCGTTGGTGAGCACTCCCTCGGTCGGTTTTGACACCGATGCCGCATTTCCACTCCCCGAAACTTCCAACAGCGGATTCTTTTCAAAATCCACCAGATTTCCATCATAGGTGGTGAAGACATGGGGCGAGGCCGCAGATTCGCCCTGCGAATTGCAATAACTGGCAAATCCGAGCAGGTGCATGATCTCGTGGAGAGCCACGGTATAGAAATCATACTGGTCGGACAATGGCAGACCATGGGCATCATAATGGAAATTCATGGCACTGTGGAAATTGAACTGGATGTAGCCATCGGGATATGCGCCATAAGGATCATTGCCAGTAGTTATATGCCTTTTGGTGAACGGGTCGTTGAAACCCCTCGATCCGAAATAATATGCTCCTGAGAACGCGAATGGATTGGAGTTCGGATTGCCTGAGAATGATGCACGGATCTCAATGTCGGCCTCGCCACCATCAAGCATGGACGAAGCGAAATAGGCGAATGCGGCCTCCAGCGCGGCTCTGCGGTCAGGGCCGGATGTCGGATCGTCAAAGCCTTCACCTGAGCCGTTCACCACGTCAAGATAGGTGAGGTTGAACGTTGGGCCGGTGAAACCGCTCTGCTTCATCTGCGATGTCTCGGGTGCAGAGACTCCAATGGTCAGCCCCTGTGCTTTGCGGGTGTGCATGGGCTGTCCGAAGACGGGATGTACCTCGATCATCTGCCCTCCGCTGTTGGAAATCACTTCCTTGCCATTGAGAACATTCAGAAAGATGGCACCATCCTCAAGATGGGGTTCATCGAACAGAATTCCCTGTCCTACTGCTACGGTTGGAAGCAGAACAGCTGCGGCTATTATATGGATCAGATGTTTCATGGCCTTATACTTTAGTTAATAAGGGTACTCTGAAACTTAAAAAAAGATTCATATTTGGGAATGATATTTTTTCGAGTTGTGGAATTTCGATGAATAACTGCCCAGCGCTAACGTGACGCAGCAGGCCACGAAACGCATAATGAAATTACTGAAATCAGGATTTGGTAAGAAGGATCTTCTCAAAGAAAATCGATCGGGCCTTTGCCTTCACGCACCAGAGTGATGTTCCCGTCTGCGCAGTCGAGCACGGTGCTGGCGTCTGTGCCACCATAACCACCGTCTATCACCATGTCCACCAGATCACCGTAACGCTCATGGATCAGCTCTGGGTCGGTGCTGTATTCGACCATGTCGTCCTCATCGCGCACCGAGGCGGTCATTATGGGATTGCCCAATTCTTCCACAATTGCCAATGGAATCCTGTTGTCGGGGATACGGATACCCACCGTGTGCCGTTTGCTGTGCAGCATTTTGGGCACTTTGGAATTTGCTCCGAGAATGAACGTATAGGGGCCGGGAAGCACCCTTTTCATCAATTTGAAAACCGCGTTGTCCACCTGAGCGCAGTATTCGGAGATGTTGCTCAAGTCTGAGCAGATGAAGGAAAAAGTGGCCTTTTCCGGTTTTATCCCACGTATCTGACACACTTTCTCAATGCCGCGTCTACTGTTGATGTCGCAGCCGATGCCATAGACGGTGTCGGTAGGATAGATGATCACTCCGCCCTTTCGCAGACAGTCCACCACGGCCTGTATCTGGCGTGGTTGGGGATTGTCGGGGTGGATTCGGATGAGCATGACTCGGTTCAAAGTTCAGATTTCAAAGTTCACCACCTGCTGAACAATGAACCTTGAACTATTTGTTGGATGCGTAATCGGCCAGGAATTTTGCCAGCCCGATATCTGTGAGCGGATGGTTCAGCAGCCCAAGGATGGCCGACAATGGGCAGGTGGCAACATCGGCACCCACTTCGGCACATTTCACGATGTGCATGGTGTGGCGGATGCTGGCCGCAAGGATCTGTGTCTCGAAGAAATAGTTGTCATAGATGAGGCGGATCTGCGCAATGAGATCCATGCCGTCCTGACTGTTGTCGTCCAATCGACCGAGGAATGGCGACACGTAGGTAGCACCTGCCTTGGCCGCCAACAATGCCTGTCCAGCACTGAACACCAGTGTGCAATTGGTTCTGATGCCCTTGTCGCTGAAATACTTGATGGCCTTGATGCCGTCCTTGATCATCGGCACTTTCACCACAATCTGTGGATGGAGGGCTGCAAGTGCCTCACCTTCTTTGACCATTCCTGCAAAGTCGGTGCTGATGACCTCTGCGCTCACATCGCCCGAAGTGATATTGCAGATGTCTATGTAGTGCTGTTTCACTCGCGCCTCACCGTGGATGCCCTCCTTGGCCATCAGCGATGGGTTGGTGGTCACCCCGTCAAGGACACCGAGGTCCTGTGCTTCGCGTATCTGGTCAAGGTTGGCGGTGTCAATGAAGAATCTCATGGCGTGGTTCGGGTTTCTCGCAAAGGTGCCGAATACCTTGAAGGGCACGCAGGGCATTGACATGAATTATTCAACAGGTTTTCAATTGTACTGCGCAACGGTCAATGCATCAGGCACCTGAGTCCTGATAGCTGTAGCTGTATGGTGGCAACAGACGCTCGGAGATGGCATTTTCTTGGATGACCGCTCCGGTGCAGAGTTCAAGTTGAAAGCCGTTTTCGGCAGTCCGGTAAACCTTGTAGCCTGGGCGACATGTGCGGTGGCGGTCTCTGAGTGCGTTGAGACCTGCAATCAGTCCCTTGGCCTGAGTGATCCGACTGATGTGGACCGAGCACGACTCTTTGAAGAGACACGGCCGTCTGCGATGCACGGGAAACAGTTTCCAGTAGATTCTGATCGGAACCAATAACAGAAACTTCATCTTCTGAAAACAGCGACAGTGTGAATGTTTCGAAAGCCGGGTCGGCTATTGAATCCGAAGCACCCGCTCTCAGGTGGAATGACGGTTTCCATCTTGTCCAATCCCACATATTCCCATCCTTGTGCCGCGTATTCGTTAATGAGACTCTGCAGTTGCTCAGCAGCAGAACCATTGGCGTAGATGGATGTCACACGTGCGTTGAATGGGACTACTTTGTACTCTTTCATCAGGGTGAGGTGAGCTGTCAGGTGCGGGGAATCGGTGGAAGCAACGTAAGGAAAAGATGCGGCAGGTTCTCAGTTCAGAGCGCGAATATCAGTCACGCGAGAAGTATTCCAAGCCCTGATACCGACCATCCTCGATTTTCGCCAACTGCATCAGCACATCGTTGGCGAGGCTACTGGCCCCGAAACGGAACCAATGGTTGGTGAGCCATGCATCGCCCAACGTTTCTTTCACCATCACCAAATAGTGCAAAGCAAGTTTGCTCTTGGAAATGCCACCTGCTGGCTTCATCCCCACCATTCGGCCTGTTTCAAAGTAATAGTCGCGGATTGCTTCCAGCATCACGAGGGTCACGGGCATGGTTGCGGCCGGGCTGATCTTCCCGGTGGAGGTCTTGATGAAATCGGCCCCGGCCTCCATGGCTATGAAGCTGGCCTGCCGCACATTGTCGAGGGTGCAGAGTTCGCCAGTTTCCAGAATCACTTTGAGACGGGCCTGGCCGCAGGCTTCTTTGATGGTTGCAATCTCATCAGACACGAAATCGTGGTCGCCCTGTAGAAAACGGCCACGTGAGATGACCATGTCCACCTCATCGGCCCCGGCATCCACGGCAATCTTGGTGTCTGCCAACTTTATCTCTTTTGATGAATTGCCCGATGGGAATGCGGTTGCCACCGATGCCACCTTGATGCCTGTGCCTTTGAGCGCATGTATGGCAGTGGCCACGTGGTTGGGATAGACGCATACGGCCGCCACGTTTGGCAGACCGGGCAATTGATCGTGCAGGTGGGCCGCCTTGTAGCACATCTGGCGCACCTTGCCTTCGGTGTCCTTGCCCTCGAGGGTGGTGAGGTCAATCATGTTCAGCACCATGCGCAAGCCCTGAGTTTTCGCCTCGCTCTTGATGCTGCGTTTGGTGAAACGTGAAACCCGCTCATCAACACCAACTTGGTCAACGGTGGTCTGTCTCGTGATGGTGTTCATGTGCGGCTTGGTTTTCGATGGCGGTAAAGGTATGCAGGTGATGCAGATGCCTATTCAATGGCGCTGCGGCATTAAGTTTGGCCTCATGGAAAAGACATACAGGATTTATGTGGCAGGCCATCGGGGCATGGTGGGTTCGGCCATTTGCAGGGTACTGAAGGCGCAGGGATTCTCCAATATCATAACCCGGACATCGGCCGAACTCGACCTGCGCGATCAGGCGGCCGTCAATGCTTTTTTCTCCGCAGTAAGACCTGATGCGGTGATCCTTGCAGCGGCCAAGGTGGGCGGCATTCATGCCAACAACACCTATAGGGCGGAATTTTTGTATGACAATCTGGCAATTGCCTCCAACGTGGTGCATGCCGCGTATATGGCCAGGGTCAAGAAGTTGCTTTTCCTCGGGTCCTCTTGCATTTATCCGAAGATGGCCCCGCAGCCGCTCAAGGAGGAGTATCTGCTCACAGGTGCGCTTGAGCAGACCAATGAACCCTATGCCATTGCCAAGATAGCTGGGCTGAAACTGTGTGAGGCGTATCATGACCAGTATGGAAGCGACTTCATCAGCGTCATGCCAACGAACCTTTATGGATATGGGGACAACTATGATCTGAAAAATTCACACGTGCTGCCCGCCCTCATACGCAAGTTCCATGAGGCAAAGATGAAAGGCATTTCTCATGTGACCCTTTGGGGAAGTGGCACTCCGAAGCGTGAGTTTCTTTTTGCGGAAGACCTGGCCGAAGCGTGTGTGCATCTGATGAAGACCTACAGCAGCCGTGAGACCGTGAACATCGGCACAGGCGTGGACATCGCCATCCGCGAGTTGGCCGAACTGATACGTGGCATTGTAGGTTTCACCGGTGCGATAGAGTGGGACACGTCCATGCCCGATGGCACGCCTCGCAAGCTGCTTGACGTGTCAAAGGTTCATGGCCTTGGTTGGAAGCATCGCATCGGTCTTGAGGAGGGAATCCGACTTGCATACGCAGATTTCCTGAGCAACCACGCCTGAAGGGCGACCGGTCACACCACCATTTTCTCAATTGGCACCACAAGAATGCCCTCGGCCCCGTTGGCCTTAAGCTCATCGATCACATCCCAGAACTTATCCTCATCGATCACAGAGTGAAGCGAGCTCCAGCCTTCCTCGGCCAAGGGCATCACTGTAGGGCTTTTGAGCACAGGAAGAATTCGTGAAACAATGTCGATGCGGTCGTTCGGCACATTCATCAGAATGTATTTCGACCTGCGGGCGCGGAGTACGGCCGTGAGCCGGAAGGTCAATTTTTGCAGAATCTCCTTGGCCTCGACAGACAGGTTTGGCCCAGCGGCCAGCACGGCCTCAGACTTCAGTATCACGTGCGCTTCCTCCAGCCCGTTCTTGAAAAGCGTGCTTCCGCTACTCACCAGATCGCAGATGGCATCGGCCAGACCGATGTTGGGGGCGATTTCCACAGAGCCTGAGATCTCATGGATATCGGCCCCGATGCCATTATCTGCCAAGAATTTTCTTAGCGTGGCAGGGTAGGAGGTGGCGATACGTTTTCCGTTGAAGTAATTGAGCCCGTTCACAGCGGCATCCTTTGGCACAGCCAGCGACAGGCGGCATTTGGAGAATCCCAGACGCTGAATCACCTGTACGTTGCGCTGTTTCTCAACCAGCAGATTCTCGCCTACGATGGCAATGTCGGCCACCCCGTCCTCCAGATATTGGGGTATGTCGTCATTGCGCAGATAGAGCACTTCGAGCGGAAAGTTGCGGGCACTGGCCTTCAACTGGTCCTTACCATTGTCGATGACGATGCCGCAGTCTTTGAGCACCTGCACCGAATCCTCGTTCAGCCGGCCCGATTTCTGAATGGCGATGCGCAATCTTGTCTCTGTTCCGGCCATTGATGTCCCTGTTCTTGTTTGAGGGTGCGAAGTTGGGGAACGCTGATGGAATAGAAGGTCGGCCTCTGAAGACCGGTAGCTTGCCAAGGTTGCCATTTTATTGCAAGGGCAATGAGCTCCCTTTGATTGGTTCAATTTTTCAGAATCTGATTTTCTCTTTTTGCCCAGCGCTACCTTTGCCACCATGCTCCACATCGGCATCTCCTCGTGCTTTTTCTACCCCGATCCGCAAAGGCTCACTTTCGGGCCCAAGACGCTCTGCTATCTTGAGAACGACATGGCCCGATATGTCACTCGGCCTGATGTGATTCCCGTCCTCATTCCCGACCTTGCCAAGGACGACATCAGACGGCTGGTAAAACAGCTTGACGGCCTCGTGCTGCAAGGTGGTGCAGACCTCGCCCCCGAGAGCTATGGCGAAACTCCCATTCTTGATGGCCGATGGAAGGGTGACCGCCACCGCGATGCTTATGAGATGGAGCTGGTAAAGTGTTTTTTGGATGAGGGCAAGCCTGTGCTCGGCATTTGCCGGGGCTTTCAGCTCATGAATGCCTATTTTGGTGGAACACTCTATCAGGACATTGCCACCCAAAGGCCTGATAGCCTGCAGCACCGCGATGCGGTGGTCTATGACAGCGTGAATCACGGAGTGAAATGGGTCGATGGCTCATTCATGCAGCATCTGTATGCCAACGAAGCCTCAGACCGGGTCAATTCGGTACACCATCAGGGAGTGAAGGACCTTGGCAAGGGACTCATCGTGCAGGCACATTGTGCAGAGGACGGAATGATCGAGGCCTTCATCCATGAAGGCTTTGAACCGGGCAAAGTGATGGGCGTGCAGTGGCACCCCGAATATTCTCACACGCTTGGAAGCAAGGTTATCGATCCTGATGTACTTCTCAGGAGGTTTCTGGAATTTGCAAGTTGACGCAGTCTGTTCTGTCAGGTCACTTGACCCTCACCTTCAGATTGGGCGGACATCAGAACACTACGTATTCTTCCGGATTCACAGGTCGACCGCCCAGCCACAGCTCGAAGTGAAGGTGCGGGCCCGAGGTCAGTTCGCCCGTATTGCCTACAATGGCCAGCACCTCGCCCGCTTTCACTGCATCACCCTGTTTCTTCAGCAGCACCGAGTTGTGCTTGTAGAACGACATCAGATTGCTGGAGTGCTGAACCGCGATCACATATCCCGCATCATAGGTCCAAGTGGCGATGACCACAGTACCGTCCAAGGTCGATTTGACAGCCTCGTTCTCACGGGTCACCACATCAATGCCCACATGGCCCGAGCGCGGGTCGAAAGGGGCTGATATATCACCCTTGATCGGTGCGAAGAAGAACAGGTTGCGGACATTGCTCTCTGCCGATGGGGCCGCGCTCAGTTGAAGTGTGCGCAGGTTGTAACGCTCTTCTTCCTCTACAAGTGTTCGCAGCAGTGAATCCTGTCGTGATTGGCTGAACTCTATCACCGTGTAGTCCTTTGTTGTATCAGGCTCCATCAGCTCTGTCTCTGGCAACTTGCCGGCAATGACCATCTGAAGATTTTCGAGATACTGGTCCTTGAGCAGCATGGCCCGTTCCAACGAATCGAGGCGCATGGCCGTGCCATAGACCTGACGTCTCATATTGATGTCGGCATAGCCGGGGATATACTCGCGCAGCGAGGTGAATGCAATGATGTAGGTGACCGACACCACCAGAAAAATGGCAAGCGACCCGCCCAGCACAATGACATTCATCGGAGACAGCAACAGGCTGAACTTCTCCTGAAACGTCTCATCGTTCATGATCACCATGCGGTATTTCACACGCAGGCGCTTGCCCAGTTTATCCTTCTGTTCGCGCTTTTCGGCCATGGCGGCCAAATATCGGAAATAACGGAGCCGACACGATTGCGAGTTTCCATGAGCATCGGTGTGGGAACAACGCTGTCGGGCGTGGGTGCTTCCGGGTGTAATTTCGGCCCCCTAAGGCGGGAGTAGCTCAGTTGGTAGAGCATCAGCTTCCCAAGCTGAGGGTCGCGGGTTCGAATCCCGTTTCCCGCTCAATGTATCAAGGACGGTGATGCAGCCCGCATCACCGTCCTTTCTATTTTTGGTGAAGTGTGACGATCACCCCTTTCATGATTCTGAGCATCTCACCGAACTCAGTGGTGCGGTCCGATAGATAGATGATCCCAATGGCGAAATAGCGGCCCTCGCCTTCCCATTTTTCAAGCAGTTCAGGTTTGTTCAGGCGGTATGCCTCCCTTATATGGCGCTTGATGCGGTTGCGGTCATGGGCCTTCCTCACCCTCTTTTTCGGCACACTGATGAGCACCTGAGCATGCGATTCTGCACCGTCCACGGGAAGAACCATCACTCGGAGGGGAAATGCTTTGAACGACTGTCCTTCTGCAAATAGTCTGTCGATGACCGTCTGCGAGCAGAGTTTTTCCTTTTTACCGAAAGAGAACCTTCCCATGGCGTGGTGAAAGTATGCGAGAAGGGTGATTCTCCAGATCGGACAATCGGGCGAAAGTCCTATTTGGACTTCTTGTTGGCCAGCGTGATATACTGGTCCAGTGCCATGGTCATGGACGGGGCATTGGGCACTGGGGCCGGGATGTCGACCGTTAGACCCCGGTCTTCCACTGCCTTGATGGTGGACAGCCCAAAGGCCGCGATGCGCGTCTGGTTCTTCTTGAAGTCAGGGAAATTCTCAAACAGCGAACGTATGCCCCAAGGACTGTAGAACGCCAGCACATCATAGTTCACATCAGCCAGATCGGAGAGGTCGCTGCTCACAGTGCGATAGATCTCAGAACGTGTGTAGCGGATATTGTACTTGTCCAACAGCGCGGTCACATCCGTCTTCATCTGGTCGCTGCATGGCAGGTAGTACCGCTCATTCTTGTGTTTGCGGATCACATCGACCAAAGACGGGAAATCGGTCTTGCCACAGAAGATCTTGCGTTTGCGATAGACCACATAATTCTGAAGATAGAAGCCGATGGCCTCTGTCACACAGAAATATTTCATGCTTTCTGGAACGGTGATGCGTGCTTCTTCGCAGATCCTGAAGAAATGGTCTGCAGAGTTCTTGCTGGTGAAGATAACTGCGCTGTGTTCAAGGATGTTCACTCGTTGCGCACGGAAATCCTTCACATCCACTCCCTCCACCTGAATGAATGGCCGGAAGTCTATTTTAAGATTGTGCTTATCGGCAAGGTCGAAGTAAGGAGATTTATCACCCTCAGGCCTCGGCTGAGATACCAGGATACTCTTCACTTTGTCCATCCTACGGTCGGGTTGGGGTCACCATGCTGTCACGATGCGTATGGCCGCAAAGAGAGGCAGGATTTTCAGCGCGCAAAAGTAGTAAAAGATATGGGCTGCACTCACCGCAGTATCGTTCCATAACAGCATCAATGTGCGCTGCAGGTCTTTGATATAGAATAGGATGAGCACAGTGATGCCCAGCACCAGTGCAGCCTGCGATAGTGATCCGGGACCGAAGTGGTGAATGGCCGAGCAGGGCAGCAGCAATAGGCCCATGCCTACCGTTATGGCGGTGCGGTCGAGTTCATAGACCCTTAAAAGATGTGGAATCCCAAAAATGTTGCCCATCAGAACATAGCCGATGTGTACGGCCAGGCCCAGACCGGCAAGCACTGAAGTGACCGTAAGGAATCCGCTGAGGCCAGCAGTGGCAAATCCTGTGAAACGCCCTGCAAGGGTGGTGACGAACAGCCCTATGGACAGCAGACTGGCCAACAGCATCAAAAGCGTGAGCACACGTTCCGATTCGGAGCCGTAGCGCAGCAGGTGATTGGCCGTGGCACGGTCAAATGCGGCCCTCAGCATCACCGATGGCCTGACCTCACCGCCCCTTTGAGTAACAGCATAGAGAAATAGGCACGCGGTCATCACCATGAAGGCCCACGCCATTGACCCGTGCGAGGAGTGGACTTCCATCCCTTTGGACAAGGGCGTCAACAGGTGCCCCTCAAAGATGGACACAGGCGCATCCACCATAGTCGGTGGGCCGGGCGTTTCAACGAAGAATGCAGTGTCCTGCCATGTCAGATGAGACTGTTGGGCAAGGCTGTCATTCATGTGGCAAATATAGTGGGGTGCAGCCCCGACAAGCTGCCGCTGACGGTCGTGACTATTTTCGGCCGTCATAAAAACCACTAAGCATGTCACAGGTCGAAGGAGCGGAGATTCCAGCCAATGCGCTCATCAACGAAAGCAGTCCCTACTTGCTGCAACATGCGCACAACCCCGTGCATTGGCATCCATGGAGCGATCATGCACTTCAGCTTGCCCGCGACCAGAATCGCCTGATGGTCATCAGTATCGGCTACAGTGCCTGCCACTGGTGCCATGTCATGGAGCGCGAGAGCTTCGAGGATCTCGCAGTGGCCGCAGTGATGAACGCGCAGTTTGTCAATATCAAAGTGGACAGGGAGGAGCGGCCCGACATCGACCATGTCTATATGACCGCTGTGCAGCTCATGGCCGGACGCGGTGGATGGCCGCTCAACTGTATTGCCTTGCCTGACGGGAGGCCGCTCTACGGTGGCACCTATTTTCCCAGAGCGCAGTGGCTGAGGATCTTACAGGACGTGGCGAAACTATGGGAATCCGATCCCGAACGTGCCTTGGAGTATGCGACCGAACTCACACATGGAGTGCAACAGGCAGATCTTCTTCCGGTTGTCAAGGCACGGTCCAGATTCACCGCCAAACTGCTCAAGGATGTCATGCAGCATTGGCACCCGCATTTGGACAATTCGGAAGGCGGGTCGGACCGGGCCCCAAAATTCCCCATGCCGGCCAACTACATGTTCCTCCTGCGGCAGGCGAATCTCACGGACGACCTCAAATTGATGGCGCATGTACACCTCACGCTACGGAAAATGGCCTTTGGAGGCATCTTCGATCAGGTGGGTGGCGGCTTCTCGCGCTACAGTGTGGACCCCGTGTGGAAGGTGCCGCACTTCGAGAAGATGCTGTATGACAACGCCCAACTGGTGTCGCTCTACAGCGAGGCATTCCGTGCCAGTGGCCGACCGCTCTATGGTCAGGTTGTGGAACAGACGCTCGATTTCATCGCTCGCGAGATGACCTCACCAGAAGGGGCCTTCTACTCGGCCCTTGATGCCGACAGTGAGGGCGAGGAGGGAAAATTCTACGTGTGGACAGCGGTCGAGCTTCAGGAACTGCTGGGTGCGGATTTCGAGTGGGTAAAGGACTATTACAACATCAACAGCACAGGACTTTGGGAACATGACAACCATATTCTGCTGCGCACCACAGATGACAAGACCTTTGCCGCTGCCAGAAAATGGACCGTGGCGACACTGCAGGCAAAGGTGAAAAAGGTGAATGGACTGCTTCTGAAACGTAGGGGCAGGCGCGTTCGTCCCGGGTTGGACGACAAACAGCTCACCTCTTGGAATGCGCTCATGCTCAAGGGATATGCCGATGCCTACCGCGCCTTTGGGAAGGCCAAATGGCTGGAAGCTGCGCTGCGAAATGCCGATTTTCTGTTGAAGGTGCAGCGCAGAGATGATGGCGGTCTTTGGCATGGCCACAAGAACGGAAGGAGCACCGTCAACGGATTCCTGGAGGATTACTGCTTCTCGATCGAGGCGCTCATTGCACTCTATCAGGTCACTTTCGACCGCCATTGGCTTGACGCGGCCGATGGTCTGGCACAGTATGCCATCACCCATTTCATGGATGCTGGGACGGGCATGTTCCATGTTGCCTCCGACCTCGACCCCAAGCTGTTCGCGAAGAAGATGGAACTGAGCGACAACGTCATTCCATCATCCAACTCCAGCATGGCGAACGGACTGTTCCTGCTCGGCCATCTATTGGGAAATGAAGAATATCTTGAGATGAGCGACCGCATGCTCGGACAGATGCTACAGCTCCTTCCACAGCAAGGGGCATGGCACGCCAACTGGTGCGCGCTGCTGCTGCGCAAGGTGCATCCTTTCCATGAGGTGGCAGTGGTAGGGCCTGATGCGCTTGACAGACGTGCCGAACTGGACACCTATTACCGGCCTAATATGCTGTTGCTGGGCGGTGTGCGCGAAAATGGCCTTCCACTGCTCAAGGGCCGCGCTGTGATTGGCAGGACATACATCTATGTGTGTGTGGACAAGGCATGCATGATGCCCACCGAGGATGTGATTGAGGCCGTGGGGCTGTTGGTCTGACAGGTCATGAAAGTGAACATTCCACTTGCAGCTTGCACAGGGCGGAACTATCTTTAGGCCTTCTAAGAACATGTACACCCAACAGCTCGGACATATCGTCAGTGGACTGCTCCGCAGTAATTCCATGGTCATTCTGCCTGGTTTCGGTGGGCTGGTGCTGGAGCGGATTCCTGCACAGCTCGATGCCCAACGCGGCCGACTGTTGCCCCCATCCGACACGCTGATCTTCAATGCTCGGCTTCATCACAATGACGGCATGGTGGTGGAGGCCGTGGCAGAACAATGGGGCTTCCCGCTCAACGAGGCCGACAACTGGCTCACCGATGCCATTACCGAGCTTCGATTCGCGCTCAATGGCGGTGGCACGGTCGAATGGCCCGGTCTGGGCACCTTCAAGCTGAGTTATGAGGGCCGGGTGCATTTCGTGGCTGCCAAGGACCGCGATTCTGCAACTGACATGTTCGGCCTGAGGCCGCTGCAGCTCGCAGAGGTTCAGCGCAGCACCGATCTGCGAGAGCGTACCTTGGATGCCGCCCGCGCCCTTCCCGTCAAACGCATCATAGGCTATGCGGCCGCTGCCATGGCCGTGGGACTGTTGGCATGGCTGCCTTTTCAGCAAGGCGTTATGAACGGTGGCAAGCAGCTTGTGGCCCAGATGGGACTGATGAATCTGCATTCAGAGACCTCGTATTCCCCACGCGGGTTCCGTCCGTTGTGGGAACCGTCACCACATACCATCCCTGTAGCAGCTTCGTTGGAAGCCCCTGTTCTTGAGGGGAATGAGAGCGAACCTATTGCACTGGAGGAGACGGCTGTTGTATTCCCGACCCGCTTCCATGTCGTGGCCGCAGTTTTTGCCACCGGTTCGGAGGCGGAGGCATATCGCAGCAAATTGGTGAGCCGAGGGTTCGGTGCAGAACTGGTCGGTACAGACCCGCAGGGCCGTCATGCCGTGGCCTACGGCACCTATGAGGGCATGGGTCTGGCCGAATCTATGCTGGCAAGTGTGCGGTTGTCGAACAGTGGAGCGCACATTCTGCCCGCCAACTGATCCGCGCTGTCACTCCTTCCTGCCCTTCCTATAGAGTTTGATGCCCACCATCATGGCCGCTGACAGCAGCAGCAGACCGAGCATTCCCCACAGCCATCCGATAGTGCTTTTCAGTACCACCACAAAGACGATGGCGAAAAGGAACAGCGTGGCCACTTCGTTCCACATCCTCAGACCCATTGAACCCCACGAGGGAAGGTCGTTCTGAAACCGATTGAAAATGCGGTGGCAGTACAGGTGATAGGCTGTAAGGCCCACCACCATGCTCAACTTGAGCCACAGCCATGGGGCCAGCCACCAATTGAAAAGATAGGCCAGCCACAGGCCAAAGGTCCAGGTGAGCAACAGCGAGGGCCAGGTGATGATGTACCACAGCCTCCATTCCATCAGTTTGTACTGTTCCTGAAGGATGCTTTTGGCCGGCTCAGTCTTGTCGCGTGCTTCGGCATGGTAGATGAACAGCCGGACCATGTAGAAAAGGCCCGCGAACCATGTCACCACGAAAATGATGTGCAGGGCACGGATGTAGAGCGGATTGAAGGTCAGTTCCATTTTAGAGGCGGTCATCCGGTCACCATTCGTAGGCCAGACCGAGGTTGAACACCGGTGCAGCGGCCACCATCTGCCCATAGCCGCTATACACCCCTGCATTGATATGGACCTTCTTGATCTTCTGAATGAATTTCAGACCATAGCCCACATACTGCTGGTTGTTGGGGTCGATGCCTGTGTGCAGGTCGCGCCCGAAGGGGTGGTCGGGCGACACGTTGTTGTCGAAGCTGCCGTTCTGCATCGAAATGCGGCCCTTCACGTCCAGGATGAAATAGGTCTTCCCGTTCCAAGAATAGCCCAGCTCATAGGCCAGAGCGACCTCGTGGCTGTATCCATTGAGCCGCACACGATAGCCTGCCTCCAACTGCGTGTAGAACTTGCCAAAGGTCGTCCCTGTGCTCAGATAGGGATGGATGACAAAGGTCTCGGGTCCGCTGCGAAGTGCCGAGAGCGAATCGAAGCGTGCCACGTTCGACTCACCGTTGAGCCCCACAGTGAAAAGGAATTTCTTGTTGATGATGTTGTATTTGAAACCCATCATCACGGTGTTCAGTCCGAAAAGGTCACCGCTGGTCAGGGTATCGTTGAAGAAATCGGTCTGGTTGATGTCCGGGCCTGATGCCACATATTTGAACGGCAGGTTGACGGTGAAGGTCAGTCTGTCCGACAGACCATATTCGAGATATGCCTGCACGGTCACATCGGTCATGTTCCTGCGCAGAGAAACGATGTCGCTGTTGGGGCCGAACATCTTGCTGTAGCCGAGATAGGTCCCGCTGAGCTGGGCATAGCCACTGCCCTTTGCGCGGGGCCACGGGCCACCGGCCTGGGCGGTCTGTGCGGCCAACATCAGAAGTAGGGCGATCGTAAGGTTCCGTCTCATCGGCTTTTTTTGAATGATGGGAAGCAAATGTAGGCATAGCGGCAAATGACCGTGGCCTGATGAATTTCAAGTGTGCAATGGGGAAAGGAACCTGCGGTCCAGATAGAAAGTGCCGAATGGGATCAGGCTGCTCGCAATCACTTTCCAAGTGACAGAGAGGAAACTCCACCCCCTTTCCACATGCTGCTGCACTGCAAGCAGTAGGAAAAGGACGAACAGCAGGCCGTGGGCCATGCCGACCCATTTCACAAGCAAAGGTTCGCCAGCCCCATATTTCAAAGGCATGGCGATGAACAGGAGAAGGATGAAGGAAATGCCTTCCAAAAAGGCGATGGCGCGGAACCTTCCGATGCCCGAATTCAAGAATCTCATCATGGCGCGAAGGTATAATGGCTCAGGCCCTATTCCTCTTGTGCTTCCAACGGTTGTGCGTCCACAGCCAGTTCTCCGGCTGTCTGCGGATGCTCGCCTCAAGGAAACGCACGTAGGCACTGGTGATCTCGCCCTCGGCCGTGGTGCTGCCGTCCTCAAAGGCAAGGTGCGATATGCTGCGATAGTGGCCCCGTCTCACTTTCACCATCTCATCAAAGATCACCGCGTGGCCCTTTCTGCGGGCCAGTATCTCCAGACCCCGATGGAACGGGGCCTCGCGGCCCAGGAACGTTTCCCACTGTGCGCGCCTGCGGTCTGACGGGTTCTGGTCGGCAAGGAAGACCGAGATGGAAGGATTCTCCGAAGTCTGGAGCAGGGCGTTCAGGTCGTTGGCCGGAATGAGCACGCTCCCATGCTTCAGGCGCAATTCGCTGATGATGCGCGCCATCGTCCTGCTGCCCACCATCATATATATGATGCGCACCGTGAATCGCGTGTGCCGGTTCAGGATCCAGTTGCCCCATTCCCAGTTGAACTGATGGGCCGTGGCCTGCAGCACATGGCGGCCTTCGGCATGCAGGCGGTCATATACCGCGGTGTCTGCCCCGAACCTTGCAGATATCTCCTCGGGCGTGGCATGCAGCAGCTTGATGGTCTCCACGATCTGATCGCAGAGGTTCTTGTAGAACGCGATGCTGATGTCGTTCACCTCCTCTGCGCTCTTTTCCGGGAATGCTGTGCTGATGTTGCGCCATACCAGCTGCCTGCGATACCACACCACGTGATAGATGAAGAAGAACAGCAGGTCGCTCAGCACATAGAGTGCCCACCAGGGCAGCCTTGCGATCAATCCAAGAACGAATCGGAGCGGACGGTACACGGTGCAAAGATGGGGGATGGCATCAGGGGAAACGCATAGCATCTGAATCTGGGGCAGCCAGCCCCAGCGTGACGTATGGCAGTAGGCCGTTCGTCATTGCGACCGCCCCGTCATCCTATGTTTGTCCGCACCTGTTATCAGGGTGAAAAAAGGGAGAAAGAGTAAGGCCGCTGGTCGTCATTAGTCGTCAGAGACAGTTCGCAATGCCGGTCCCTTTCTCCCGGTGCTTGAAGCTTGGACAGTTCAT
>JAIPBJ010000040.1 GCA_021739625.1 Flavobacteriales bacterium
GGATGCCACAGAGGTATATCTGCTGGGCGACCTGTTCGATTTCTGGTACGAATATGGGACCGTGGTTCCCAAAGGCTTTGTGCGTTTTCAGGCCAAGATCGCTGAGCTGTGCGACAGCGGCATTGCAGTCCACATTTTCACGGGGAACCATGACATGTGGATGTTCCACTATTTTGAGCAGGAACTGGGCGCCATCATGCACCGCGACCCGATTGACCGTGAGTGGAATGGCAAAAAATTCCGCATCGGCCATGGGGACGGCCTCGGCCCTGGCGACCGTGGCTACAAGGTCATCAAGCGCATCTTCTCCAATCCGCTCTGCATCTTGATGTTCAAGTGGATACATCCGGACATCGGTCAACGCATCGCAAGTTTCTGGTCGGGCCGCAGCAGGAAGGCGAACGCCCCTTTGGACGAAGTGTTCACCGGTGAGGAGAATGAGTTCCTGGTGCAGTATGCGAAATCTGTACTCTGCGAGGAACATTTCGATTATTTCATCTTCGGCCACCGCCATCTCGTGCTCGACCTGAAAGTGGGCGAGCACTCGCGCTACATCAACCTCGGGGCGTGGTTCAAAGACCCGCACTTTGCGGTTTGGGACGGAAAAGACCTGCAGGTTCATCGGGCGGATGAACATCGGCCCATGAACATTGTTCCATAAAGCAATTAAAGACATCACCATTGAGACCTGAGAAACATTATGTGAACCGAAGTGGATGGCTGCGGGCCGGCATTCTGGGCGCCAACGATGGCATACTCTCAACTGCAAGCATCGTCATCGGTGTGGCTGCGGCAAGCGACACACGTGCACCCATCATTCTGGCGGGATTGGCCGGACTGGTGGCAGGCGCACTGTCCATGGCCGCTGGCGAATACGTTTCGGTAAGTTCGCAGGCCGATCTGGAAAGTTCTGACCTTGAAAGGGAGATTGCCGAACTGAGAGACATGCCAGAAGCTGAACTTCTGGAACTGGCCGACATCTATGTGGACAGAGGACTGGACAAGGAACTTGCCATGCGCGTGGCAGAGCAACTGACGGCCCACAACGCATTGGAGGCTCACGCCCGTGATGAGCTGGGCATCAACGAGATCACTCAGGCAAAGCCATTTCAGGCGGCCCTTGCCTCTGGAGCAGCCTTTGTGTTCGGAGGTGCTCTGCCAGTGGTCGTAGCACTGATGGCACCGGTAAAGCAGATGGTGATCATCCAGTACCTCTTCGCATTGGTGTTTCTCATTGTTCTGGGAACAACTGCGGCAAAGACCGGTGGTTCCAACGTCACCAAGGCCATTGGCCGCATCACCTTCTGGGGCACCATCGCCATGGGCATCACCGCGCTCATCGGTTATCTGTTCGGGGTAAGTACTGCCTGATCCCAATGCAAATGAGCAGGTGATCGGCCTTGACGGGCACAATCCGCTGTATCCCAAAAAACGATAAACGGGCTCAAATGAGACCTTTATCATCTTGTGCCTCAGGGCATCGACCTAAATTCACACCCATGAAACGCGCAGGACTTCCTTTGGCGATACTGGCGATGCTGATGGTCATTGCGCACGCATGCGTTCCCCACAGGCATCATCAGGAAATGAGCAGGCCCCAGCACTGGGCTGCACATCAGTTTGCCACAGGTCTGCTGGGTCAGATGGAAACAGGATTCCATCATGATGCTGGAAACGATCTGGACAGTTACCGGACCGTGCCGGAGCAGACGCATCGCCAAAAGCCACAGCAGCCTGGCAAAGAATGGCAAGGTTGCGTTCCGAATCAGCTCTTGACAGTCCATGTTCGCAGGTCGGCCTTCAATGATTCCTATCCTGCCTCATGGATCGGCCGCCAGCAGTTTCATGCCATCGGACTTCGCGCCCCTCCAACGCATCCCTATTTGTCAATATGAACCTTAGCGTATCAAACCCATCAAAACTGAACTATCATGAACGCCACCCATTTTCATCTTGTATTCACCCACTTTCCGATAGTGGGCACCATCATCGCCATTTTCATTCTGGCAATCGGACTTTTTTTCAGGAATGACAGCATCAGCAAGGTCGCATTGGCCCTTATGGCTGTCATGGCCGTGCTTTCCATCCCTGTGTTCCTTACTGGCGAGGGCGCAGAGGAATCGGTGGAAAAACTTGCCGGTGTGTCTGAGACACTTATGGAGGAACACGAGGAACTGGCAGAGAAGGCCATCTGGCTGATGGGCCTGTTGGGCGTCTCTGCCCTCATCTCGCTATTCACCATCATAGGCAAGTCGGGCATCGCCCGTACACTCACACTCGTGACGTTGGCGCTGTCAATCATCACGTTCGGACTGTTTGTGAAAGTTGGCAGTCTGGGCGGTCAGATCCGGCACTCCGAGATCAGGGACTCATCCATCGTGCAGGCCACAGATGGCCAACCTGCCGACCTTCAGCAAGACGGCACTGCAGAGGAGGACGATGATGATTGAGCATTGAAGAGGACTTTAATGGTTCCAAGGGGCTGTCCCAAGACCGGGACGGCCCCTTTCTGTTCCAGGGGTCTGGAGCCGATGAGCAAACCTTCGTACAGCAGTAATGCGGTCGGTCGGATCAGAGTCCGAGCTTCAGACCGATCTCCTTCACGAACATTGTGAACTGTTCGGGCACAAGCATCACCGAGATGATGAAACCGAAGGCCGCGCCCCAGAAGTGGGCATCGTGGGCCACATTGTCGCTGCTGTTGCGATGCTGATACCACTCGTATGCCAGATAGAGGGGACCGATGACGAATGCGGGTATGGCCACAGGAATGAACATGACATAGATGCCCATAGTGGGCATGAAGTAGATGGACGAAAACAGCACCGCACTCACCGCACCGCTTGCCCCGACCGCATTGTAGCTGAAGTTGTCCTGATGCTGGCGATAGGCCGGCAGTGAGGAGAACAGGATTCCGCCCACATAGAGTGCCACATACAGCACATTGCCCCAATGGCCACGATAGGCCCCGAAGAACTCTTCGGCCACCCTTCCGAAATTCCACAGCACCCACATGTTGACCAGCAGATGCAGCCATCCTGCATGGACCAGCGCATGTGTCACACCACGGTACCACTCGTTACCGTGTTTCATCAGATAGGCATTGAACTGTAGCCTTGCCATCACATCGGGCCGCTGAATGGCGATGATGGAAACGAGGGCCGTGAGCACGATAATTATGAGGGTCATTTCAATAGAAAATTAACGGTTTGCGTTTCAGTGCGATATGTGATCGAACAGGTGAACTGTGGTGTCTTGCGGGCCATCGACCATTGTCATTCCCCGTCATGAACGATCAACTGCCTTTCGCGCCACTCGCGCACGGCAGTCTCTGCTGCATGCACGCCTTCGTCAATGATCTCCTGCGCACGGTAGAACTCCAATGTGGCACTCACACTCCGGGGCACATTTACCACAATATCGGGTCTGTGGATCTGGATGCTCTGCAAGCACATGCGGTCCTGCATGAAATCGAATGTTCTGCTGAGAAGGCCCACATAGCCCAGATTCATCTCCTGGGCCTCGCTGGGCGATTTCTTCAGATTGAGCCAACTGCGCATGTTGCTCACCATGCGCGACATGTAGGCGTCAGGTTCCTCATCGTCCTTTGGAATGTTGGACTTGTCCACATCCTTGATGAGCGGTTCCTCAGCGTTGATGTTGACAGCGATCAGCAGATCTGTCCTCAAGGGCAACAAGGGCTCGATAGGGAGCGGATTGAGCACACCACCATCGACCAGAATGCGCCCGTCCATCTTATAGGGCTGCACAAAGGAAGGAATGGCCGATGATGCGCGTATCACTTCGAACAGGTCGCCCTTCTGCAGCCAGATTTCTTCGCGCGTGCGCAGATCGATGGCAACGGCCGTGTATGCCTGACTGAAATCCTCGATGCTGATCTCGCCCAAAAGTGTGCGCAGGGTCTCCATCACCTTCTGCCCCTTCACCACTCCTTGACCGGAGAATGTGAAATCCATCAGTCGGAAGGTTTCGAGCTTGTTGAGACCGATGGCCCACTGCTTGAAAGGCTCCAACCTGTCTGCACAGAAGATGCCACCGACCAGCGCCCCGGCAGAGGACCCCGAAACGCTTCGGATGTCGAACCCTTCGCGCTTCAGCACCTCGATCACTCCGATGTGGGCGAACCCACGCGCGCCACCGCTTCCGAGGGCAAGAGAAACGGTCTTTTTAGTCTCAGGCATGCTTGAAATATGCTTTCACCCAACTGGCCGACAAAGATGCGACACCGCCCGCAAGTCCGCCCACCAGCCCTGTTATCAGCACCAGCACCGTGGCAAAACGGGGCAGTTTGAACAGTTCTAGCAATCGGTATGTAAGTATGGAGCCGCTCTGATGATCGATATAGAAGGCCACTGCCATCCAAGGAACAGCTATTCCGTAGAAACCCGAAAAGAACCCCGTGCGGTCGCCTTTGCCTATGGCAGCCTCCACCACAAAGGCCGTCAATGGTGCCAGCCACCAGAATCCTGCCCACCATTGCAGCGCAGAGGCTATGACCGAGATGGTGATGATGCGAAGCAGGAGATTCATTCGGAACTGATTTCTATTGATCGGGAGCTACTGGCCATACGCAGATTTCAATGGCCCGGACCTTTGATGGAACTCACTTTCCATTCTCCGGACCTAAGGTCATTCATGTTGAGCAGATGCAGCGGGTGATATTCGCCATCGACCCATTTCCTGAGCGACCGCAAGTAGCCCGCACTTCCGGGATTCCCATTCTGCCCACCGGGCAACACTCCGAACGCCTTGGGGCCCTCGGGCGTCAATTCCACCACCATTCGCCACGAGGGGCCATGCGTGGCGGTCATGGCATTGGGCGCATTCTTGCACCCCCCTACAAAAAGCTTGGGAGAACTGAGGGCGTCCAACTTCATCAGGTGCATGATGCGCGTGCCCTGATAGTGTCCCCAATGGGGCTTGTCGATTCCATAAGAGATGATATCCTTCAATTTGACCGCCATCCAATAGAAGGCATCATAGACCAGATCCTGTGGGCCATCCTTGCGGGCGACTGTGAAATGATGGTCGAAAATCGGGTGGTCGGGATGATCGGACAGCAGGCCGATGGTCACCCGCGACATCGGGTAGACATATCTGGAATCGCGCATGTCCAGATAAGCCTTCCCTGTTCGGCCGAATTCCTCCCATGAATAGCGGTAATACTCTGCCTGATCCCACTTCGAATCGTTGAGCTCGTCATAGATGAGGCTGTTCAACTCATCCCACCAGATCTGAAATACCGTAGGGGAAATGATCCCTCTGTCATAGTTGTAGTCCCAGTCTTTCAAAGCATGATAGGCCATCATCTCCACCTCCTTGTTCTGAAAATCAAGGGTATCGAGGTGTTGCAACATCAGTGGAAGCGCCTCTTTGGCAAGCATGCTCAAATTGCTGAGCTGCAGGGCCATCATGCTTTCTACTGTGACCGCAGAGTCGTTGCGCAAAGTATTGTTGATGGTGCGGTTGCGGAATTCCTCGAACACTCCTGTGTAGTAGTAAGGATAGGCCGTGTCGGTCGGTGCCTGATTGGCCGAACTCACGAAACCACGTTCAGGGTTGACCAAATGCGGGTTGTGCTGCTGCGGAATGATGTCGGCCAGATCGGTGGCAGGATTGGAACCATCCATAATGAAGCGTCCATGTGCGTGAGGCTTCAACGGAAAATCGCCCTGCTGCCAAATGGCAATGTCGCCTGCCACATCGGCAAAGACGAAATTCTGCCCCGGGCAGCGGAAATGCTTGATGGCCTCGGCATAGTCGGCATATCCGGTCGCACGGTTCAGCCCGTAGAAGGTCATCAGTTCGTTGCTCGGTCTATGGGCCGTCCATCTGAGGGCAAGATGTGTCCCTGCCTCCTTGTCAACGTGGGCCACAGGGCCATAGTGTGTATAGATGACCGTATCCATGACCGATCTCCCTCCGCGCACCTTCACTTCCTCAATGCGCATGGATGACTCCTTCCAAGTGTCGCCATAGCGATAGCGCTTTCTTGAGTAATCCTCGAATGTAATGGCATAGTAGTCCTTCACATCGCGTCCGGCATTGGTCACGCCCCATGCCACCTTGTCATTGAATCCGATGACAATGCCCGGGGCACCTGGCAGTGAAACCCCATAGCAATTGATGCCCGGAGCGTGAAGTTGCACCTCATACCAGATGCTGGGCAGACCGAGGCCCAGATGAGGGTCGTTGCACAGGATAGGATTGCCGGATGCGGTCCGCGAACCCGAAACCGCCCAATTGTTGCTTCCTATATGACTGGGCTGCGGGTCTGTTGTGGGCCAAGTGCCACCGTTGAGAAACGCAGTGGAACCCGCACCGATTGCAGTATCGGGGCTGAAACCCGGAACAATGGGGTCTTGCAGCAGGTTCTGCTCAGGATAGAGGAATGCGAACATCTCCGGCCCCAACAGCTTGAGAGCCTCGGTGTTGGCAAAGTCGCGTTCGCTGCCCGTCAGCATCTTGGCCATGTGCTTGAGCAGCAACGATGATTTCAGAGGCGTCCACGGCTCTGGACGGTAATCGAGCAGCTTGTACTCAAGTGGCAATGACCTGTAATCCAATGATCCGATGTAGGCGTTGATTCCAGCCGTATATGCTTCTACGACCATGCGGCTGAGAGCATCGTCCGAGAACGCATCCAACGCCTGCTCTGCCGACCACACCATGCCGATGCGTCTCTGCTCCAGATCGAAATCAATGGTTGATGCACCAAGCACTTCCGAGAGTCTGCCCGCAGCGGCCCTTGTCTGGGTCTCCATCTGCCACAGTCTGTGACGGGCGGTGAGATAACCTTGCGCGAAATAGAGGTCATGGTCGTTGGAAGCGAAGATGTGCGGCACATCACGGTCGTCCATCACCACTTGGATGGAATCGTTCAGGCCTACAAGCAGTGCCGGCATGGCAATGCTCTGCCCAGATTGCTCGGCATTCTGCCATGCGCCCTGAAAGGGATCGAGAAAACGCCCTATTGGAGGTATAGGTCCAAGCCTGAAGTCCAAAGCTGCAACAAGCAGAACTGCAAACACGACCCCTGCGAGGGGTTTCAGAACACGCATAGTGGCACAGCTGTTGTAAAGAGGGGGCAAGTTATAGAATTGGTCAGGCTTCCTCCGAGAAAAGAAATGACGAAAACCAACATGGACGTAACCTGTGTCCACTTCCTCCGTTAACCGTCCCACTACACAAAAAAGCGTGTCCTGTAAACTTCTCCTCCGCAAGGCCATCAAGCTGCAACTGCTATTGGTCGTTCTCGTCCATGTGGGCCTTGGCCATCTGACTGCACAGCCCGTGCCCCCTGCCGAAAGCAACATACCCTTCCTGGTGACCTTCGGCCCAAAGGCCGCTAAGAGCTATGGGGATGATGACTATTCTCAGGTGTTCTTCCTCTCCATTCCCGTGTCAGAGACCGCGCCCATTTACATCCGCGTGTTCGACCCTGACTGTGGCGGTGAGCATGACGAACTGAACGGCCCTGCGGACACCAAGGTCAAATTCAGCATCTATGGAGGAAAGGAGGCCTATTCGCACAAGGATGCCCGTCAGAACGACCCTATCGGCAACTATAAGAGTGGAACGCTTCTCGATTCCAAGAGCTTTGACAGTTCTGAGAAATATGACAACCAGTGGTATTCATTCGGCCCCTTCGACCCCAAACAGGGGGAGAAGATCGATGAGTTCAATTCCTACATCTTCAAGATCGTGGCGGATGGCATTGAAGGCAATGACGGAAATCTTTACCGCTATTTCTTCAGCCGCAGTTCATCGGTGAACATTGCCATTGAAGGTGCCAATGCATTCAGCTATGAATGGACCTTCCGCATGCCTACAGAGGCTGCGGCAGTATCGCACCTCTATCCTTATGTGACGGACGATGTGATCTCCATTCAGCAGTACAATTTCGACTGGGACGATGATGGTGTCATCAAGATCATTTCCTATGAGAAGAAAGGAGAATGGGTGAAGATGAGCAACGAAAGTGACTGGGTCACCAGCCAGCACACCATCAGCGCATCAGAGCGCAACAGCTCCTTGGATATCCAATTCGCTAAGATCAGAGAAAGGTCCAAGCGCAACAACAATGTGGGCTTCTCTGTCAAGAATCAGTATGGGCAGTTCATGCCCTTCTACTCCATCCCGATCGGTGGTGTGCAGAAATTCAAATATGACCTCAACCTCATTGACCGTTTGCGCGAAGGTGAGCGTCACAAAGGAGAAAAGGTGTATAAATAGCCTAACTTGACGTAAGGTGCGCATCACCACTCTGCCTTTATTTCTGTTCTTGGTGCTTCAGGGCGCAAGTGTGGTTGCCCAGAGCGGCCGTGCGAGTTTTGACATGCGTCAACATGGTGAGGACCTCGGTCTCTCCAGTTCGTATGTCATCGGCACGGTAGAATGTCCGGACGGAAGACTTCTTGTGGCCACAAAGGCGGGCGTGGACCTTTTTGATGGGCGAGTGTTCACCCCACTGCTTCTTGACACGGTGCGCATTGACAACGTCACTGGTATCAACAGAAATGGAGATGTCATCTATCTCGGTCTTGACAATGGTGACATTCTCAGCTATTCGGCCAGTGGAATCCGGAAGCTGACAATTGGACTGAAAAATCCGGTCAAATTCGTTCTGCATCGGTCAGACTCGGTGCTACTTGCCATTGGACGAATGGGCGGGCTGATGGTGCAGCGCAACGGATTGACCACGGTTCATCCGTTGTTCGATGACGAAAGTCTGGTAAATGCAGTAATCGCATTGTCAGACACCCGCCTGCTTGTTGGGACAAACGAGGGCCTTTTCTTCGTTGAATTGAACGAGGACGGGGCTCCGAAGTCTATCGCATTGTGTGCGGATGTGCCAGATACGCGCATCATCAGCCTCTGGCATGATACTGCGCATGCATTGGCATGGATCGGCACAGAGGACGCTGGTCTCATGCGAATGACCACTGCCGACCTGCCCACAAGCAAGGCACAGCGCATAGTGATAAATGAAAGCGGGACCGAAGAGGTCCACAGCGTATATATTGACCATCAGGACAGAATATGGCTGGGTCTGTCAGGAATAGGATTGAAGTGCATTGAAGCACCATATCCTGACATCAAGGCTGAGACCGTGCAGTTTCTCGATGACCCGTCACTTCAGCAGCACAGCATTCATGGAATCATTGAAGATGCTGAGGGAACACTGTGGGTCAGCACCTTCGGAGGAGGACTGATCCAATTGCTCGACCGCGTGTTCGACCATCCATTTGATGCAGACTGGCTCCGTCAGCAGCGCATCACCAGACTTTTCCGTGATTTCTCAGGTCAGACATGGATCGGCATTGACAAAGGAATCTTCCTTGCAAATTCAGTTGGAGGTGAAACTCAATTCACCTATTTCCATCTGGGAGGTCAGACCGTCACATCGATCAATCAAAGTAGCAACGGCAACCTGTGGATAGGCACGGAATCGAACGGGGTCTATCGGAAAAATCCGAACTCAGGACAATTCACCAATCTGGAATTGCCTGGCGGACGGTTGAGCAATGCTGTCAACGCCATAGTTGTAGAAAAGGACCGCGTGCTTGTTTGCACCAAGGGCGGGCTGTTCGTGCTTGACGAATCAGGCCTGGTAAGCAAACGCGTCACGTCCATAGATGGTCTGCCACACAATAATGTGCTGTTTGCACTCACAGACAAGGATGGCAACACTTGGATTGCCAATCAAGGCAATCGCGTTTCCTATTTCCGTGATGGAACTGTCCGTTTCCTTGAGGAGCGTGCGGCACAGAGCATCACTGACGTGTATCACATGCTTGAGGACAAGAAGGGGCGACTGTGGTTTGCAACACTTGGCTCTGGAGTATTCGTTCTCGATAACGGAACTACGCATCAGATCGGTGAGGACGCAGGTCTGCCTTCCATGTTCTGCTATCAATTGGAAGAAGATCAGGATGGCAGTGTCTGGATAAGGCATCAGAAGTCCATCGCTCAGATTTCGGCCGATCTGCGGGTTGACAGGGTCATAGGTCATCAGCACCTGTCGCCAGTGGCCAACACGATGATCACCTTCCTGTTCAAGGACACTCAAGGCTACTTGTGGGTGACATCAACACACGGAGTGGTCCGATACGACCCGCAACTTGACAAGACCAGACGCGATACCCCGAAGCTATCCATAATCGGCATGCGGCTGGGAGACAGGCCGGTGAAGATGCTCAGCAACATGAGTCTGCCCTTCGAGAAATACAACATCACCTTCGACCTGTCAGGCATCTCACTCCGCGATCCGGAGAGCATACGTTACAAATATCGCCTATTGGGTTTCTCGGAAGGCTGGTCGGATGAGTTCACCTCGCATGTCATCAACTTTCCGCGCATTGAGGATGGAAGTTACACACTCGAAGTAATGGCCTGTAAGAACGGAGGCGAATGGACCAGAGAACCCGCCAAATTCTCGTTTGTCATTGAAAAGCCGCTTTGGAGAACGCTGCCGTTCTATCTCTTCATCCTGCTGGCCATTGGTGCGGCTGTGAGCGGATTCGTCCGTTATCGCACTGTTAAGCTCACTGCCGACAAACAGGCCTTGGAGTCACTTGTGTCGGAACGCACAGTTGAAATTCAGCACCAGAAAGAAGAGATAGAAAAGAGTCGCGATGAGATTGCACGCTATGCCAAGGACATCACCGACAGTATAAAATATGCCCAACGCATTCAGAGTGCCATTTTTCCGGAATGGGAAAGCCTCTCCGCCATACTTCCCGATTCGTTCGTGTTCTTCCGCTCAAAGGACATTGTGAGCGGTGATTTCTTCTTTGCTGAACGAGTGGGCGACCTCCGCATTTTCGCTGCGGTGGACTGCACGGGCCACGGTGTGCCTGGCGGATTCATGTCCATTGTGGCCAACAACCTCCTTAATCAAGCAGTGAAGCAGATGGGTCTCACACGCCCTTCCGAAATTCTCAATTACCTCAACGAGGGCATCACCAATACACTTCATCAGACCTACGAAGAGTCTTCTGTCAAGGACGGTTTGGACATTGCCGTATGTACACTGAACATGAAGAACAGAAAACTTGAGTTCTCGGGTGCTTACAACCCCCTCTATCTGTTCAGGAACGGGCAACTGACCATGGTCAAGGGCGACCGTTTCCCTGTAGGGATGTCTGTAGGCGAAGAATCCAAGAGCTTTACGAACAATGAGATGATGCTCGAGAAAGATGACTTGATCTACATCTTCTCGGACGGCTATGCCGACCAGTTCGGTGGACCGAAGGGTAAGAAGCTCAAATTGCATGGATTCCGAGACCTGCTTACAGAGATCCATACATTGCCCACGAACCGACAGGGTGAATTGCTGGCATTGAAATTGGATGACTGGATGGGCGACCTCGATCAAGTGGACGACATCGTTGTGATAGGTGTACGGATAACCTGATCTGAAACATTCACTTCAATCACTATCAGTAACTTTGAAATGACCAACATAAGTATGAGCAACATGAGACCGACCATAATTTCATCTGCCTTTGTTCTGCTTGCGCTCACATGCTCTGCCCAAGAGCATGTGAAATTCTACAACAGCGCCTTGGCAAAGGCCCAGCAAGGACAGATGGAAGCAGCCATCGCAGATTTCGACAAATGCTTGGAATCAGACCCGGAGAACGCAGATGCCTATTATTGGCGCGGTCTGAGCAAAGCAGCGTTAGGCAAGGAGAATGAGGCCATTGCCGACTTCGGAAAGGCCACAACCTACAATTCGAGTTTCGGGGATGCGTACCTGCGCAGGGGTATGCTCTACAACAATGTGGGCAATCCGCAGGCAGCATTGGACAACCTGACCGCTGCCATCAACCTGCTTCCCAATAGCACTGAGGGATATTTCAGCCGTGGGATAGCCAATGCCAATCTGGGCAAGCACACCAATGCGGTGGCAGACTACTCGAAGGTGATCGAGATGGACCGTTCGAACATTGATGCGTTCCTTAACAGAGGCATCTCCTATCGCAAGATGGAACAATATGACAAGGCGTTGGAAGACTTCGAATCTGCTGTCCGTTTCGACAAGACCAATTCAGATGCCTACGTCAACAGGGGTATAGTGCACAGGATGACAGAGAATTTCGACTTTGCCATTGCCGACTACACACAGGCCATTGTGCTTGACCCGAACAACTCTGATGCATTCTACAACCGTGGCATAGCCTACTCCAAACGCGACCAGCATCAGGATGCCATCCGTGATTTCTCAAAGGCCATCAGCATCAATCCGCAGGATGCAGATTCCTTTATGAACAGAGGTATTGAGAAAATCATCACGGGAAAGAAGGACGATGGCTGCAAGGACATCATCCACGCGGCCAACCTCGGTCTGGAGATAGCGGTGAAGGAACGCAACCGCTTCTGCAACTTGTGACCTCTACCTCAACGTGAATGACAGTCCGATGCCCGGTGCAGGCAACTGACCGGGCATTGTCTGTTGGATTGCTGGACGGATCTGCATCGTCAGGTCATCGCTCACATCAAAGTCCTTGAGGTGCCCGTCAACATTGGCATCTACGATATTGAGCACATAGAGGATGCCCATGATGATGAACGACAGGTCGCGATTGCGCTGAGACGTGGTCTTGAGTTGTTGCAGGTTGGCGTCAGAATATCTCCCTGCAAACTCGTCCACAGTGTCTGGATCATCATCGATGCGCATCAGATAGGCATCCTTGTAGCGCACCATGTCGGTATGGTTGCTCACGGCCATGTAGGTGAGGCCAGCGAATCCTCCGTAGATGATGGGCACTTTCCACCATCTTCCATTATAGACCTGCCCCAGTCCGGGCAGTGCGGCACTCATGATGGTGGCCTTCTTTGGTGAATGCGGGGCCTTGCCTATGGCGCCCGGTCTGCGTTCCTTCGCTCGCACTGCGAGCGTGTCGGTCTGCTGTGCCACCACCGGCAAAGCGAACATCATCATCAGAAACAGGTTGCAGAGAGACTTCATCGCGGCCTGATGGCTTGCAGTGGTCGCAAAGGTCGCGAAATAGGTCTAAGGCAGCAGGTCGAGGATGGACAGCACCCGTTCGAGATCGCGGTCGTCCTTGAAACGTATAGTGAGCGAACCCTTGCCTTTGGCATCGGCCTTGATGGCCACAGGGGCGCCCAACTGCCCTTGCACGTGGGAAACGATGCGCTGCAATGCCATGGGAACACCGGTAGATGCGGTCTTCTTCCCTCCTGCCCTGTTCTGCTTGGCTCCCCTCGAACGCTCTTCGGTGGCGCGGACCGACAGTTGCTCGCTCACTATCTGGCGGAAAAGCCTCAGCTGCTCGGCCACGTCATCGATGTTGATGAGGGCCCGGGCATGACCCATGGTAAGCAGACCGTCCACGATACCTTTCTGAATCTCGGGCGGAAGTCTGAGCAGACGCAGATAATTGGCAATGGTGCTGCGCTGCTTGCCCACACGCTCGCTGAGTGCCTCCTGGGTGAGGCTGCACTCCTCTATGAGGCGCTGATAGCTGAGGGCCACCTCAATGGCATCAAGCTCATCACGTTGAATATTCTCGACCAGTGCCATTTCGAGCATGGACTGGTCGTTGGCGATGCGAACAAACGCAGGAATCTCGGTGAGACCTGCCAACTGGGATGCTCTGAACCTACGCTCGCCAGATATGAGCTGATAGCGGTCGTAGCCAAGCTTGCGCACAGTGACAGGCTGGATGATTCCCAGCTGACGGATGGAGGCGGCCAATTCGTCCAGTTTCTCCTGATCGAAATGGGTTCGGGGCTGGAACGGGTTGGCCTCAATCTGCGACACGGGTATCTCGCTGATGGCACCCACATGCCCGCCACCTTTAGCGGAACCAGTCGTCACATCCGTATCGGGATTCTGCAACAGTGCTCCAAGGCCTCTGCCCAATGCGTTCTTCTTCACCGCCATCAGTTCAATATCCTGTCGCTCTCCTTGATGCGGGTGAGACCATTCTTCTGAAGGATCTCGCGTGCAAGGTTGAGGTAGTTGGTGGCTCCTTTGGATGCGGCATCGTGCATGATGATGCTCTGTCCGAAACTGGGGGCCTCGCCCAATTTGGTGTTGCGCGCAATGATAGTGTCGAACACCATCTGCTGAAAATGCGTCTTGACCTCCTCGACCACCTGATTGGCCAAACGCAGGCGCTGATCGTACATGGTGAGTAGCAGCCCCTCGATCTCGAGGTCGGGATTGAGGCGCGACTGGACGATCTTGATGGTGTTGAGCAGTTTACCGAGGCCTTCCAACGCAAAGTATTCACACTGGATGGGAATGAGCACACTGTCGCAGGCGGTGAGGCTGTTGACAGTGATGAGGCCGAGCGATGGAGAGCAGTCGATAATGATGAAATCGTAGTCGTTCTTGACCTTGTTGAGGGCCATTTTGACCATCATCTCCCTGTTGGGCAGGTTGATCATCTCAATCTCAGCCCCTACAAGGTCTATGTGGGCGGGAAGGATGAATAGGTTTGGCGTCTCGGTGCTGAGGATGATGTCCTTGGGTTCGGCCTCGCCTATGATGCACTCGTAAATACTGGTCTTGACATTGCGGGGGTCGAACCCCACGCCAGATGTGGAATTGGCCTGCGGGTCGGCATCGACAAGCAGGACCCTGTATTCGAGTACGGCCAGGCTGGCTGCGAGGTTGATGGCGGTGGTGGTCTTGCCCACACCTCCTTTCTGATTGGCTATCGCTATGATCTTGCTCATGGTGTGTGGCGCTCCAATGCCTTGGGCAAAGGTAACCCTACCTGCAGGCCATTCTTCTGCATGTTTTCAACAACAGTGCTTGGTTGTTCACAGAAAATCGGAGTGCTGCCCTGCTGTAGAAACGTCAAACAATGCGACCCTATAGGATGTGTGTCATTCGAGGTCGGTCTCCATAAGGAAGCGTTTGGCGGCCTGCATGTGGGGCTGCATCTGAACATCGGCCGTGAGGAAAGGGACCAGCTCACGGAATCTGCCCATCCATTGCCCGATAACTGGCGAACTGGCGAGGGGCCTACGGAAATCGAGTGCCTGCGCTGCGGTGAAGAGCTCAATGGCGAGCACCTGATAGACATTGTCAACCACCTGCAAGAGCTTGGTGGCCGCGTTGGCGCCCATGCTCACATGGTCTTCCTGCCCGTTTGAACTGACGATGGAATCGACCGAGGCGGGGGTGCAGAGCTGCTTGTTCTGGCTCACGATGCCCGCAGCGGTGTACTGTGGGATCATGAAGCCCGAGTTGAGACCGGGGCTGTTGACCAGATAATCGGGCAGGCCGTTGCGGCCCGAAACGAGCTGGAAGGTCCTGCGCTCCGATATGTTGGCAAGCTCGGCCAATGCGATGGCGAGAAAATCGAACGTGATGGCGAGCGGCTGCCCGTGAAAGTTGCCGGCCGATATGATGCGGTCCTCATCGGGAAAGATGAGGGGATTGTCGGAGACAGAATTGATCTCGCACTCCACCACCTGCTTGGCATAGGTGATGGCATCGGCCGTGGCCCCATGCACCTGAGGCATGCACCTGAACGAGTATGGGTCCTGAACATGATGCTTCGGCTGTGCCATGAGGGGGCTGTCCTTGAGAAAATGGCGGACCCTTGCAGCACATGCGATCTGGCCCGGATGGGGGCGCACCTGGTGCACCAGCGCATCGAAGGGTTCGAGAAGGCCCCCGATGGCATCGAGCGACATCGCACCGATCAGGTCTGCGAACCACAGCAGCCTTTGGGCGTGGATGAGCGCATAGACCCCATGGGCCGACATGAACTGGGTTCCATTGAGCAGGGCCAGCCCCTCCTTCATGCCTAGGTTCAGAGGCTGCCAACCGATCTGGGCCATCACATCGGCCGCCTCGCGAACTTCACCCTTGTAATAGACCATTCCTTCGCCCAGCAATGGGAGGCTGAGGTGGGCCAATGGGGCGAGGTCGCCACTGGCACCCAAGGAACCCTGCTCATAGATCACGGGAAGGACATCGGCCTTCAGATGGTCAAGCAGCCGCTGCACAGTTGCACGCTGTGCCCCGCTGTTCCCATAGCGCATGTTCTGCGCCTTGAGGGCCAGCATGAGGCGGATGACCTCGGGCCGCACCTTGCGACCTGCACCACAGGCATGCGAGCGGATGAGATTGACCTGCAAGGCACCGAGGTCATCGCCCTTGATGCGGGTGCTGTGCAACGAACCGAACCCTGTGTTGACCCCATAGACCGGGTTGCTGTCAGACACCTTGGAACGCAGATACGCGACCGCTGCATCAATGCGCGTGGCATCAGAATCGTCTATACTCAATTGGAAACGGCCCTTGAGTAGCCCCTCAAGGTCGCTGATGCTAAGCAGTGCGTTTGCGCTCATTCTTCTCTTTCAGAATATCCGTCAAAGGTCGTCCTTCAAGCTTCGAATCGACCCACGATAGCAGATCGAGCGTGGAGAGCGCATTGCGGTCGCCAGGCTCGTAGCCCACCGCAACCAACTGCTTGCGCAGGTTGGTGAACTCGGTCTTCACATCTGCATCGACCAACGATGAGGCCCGTCTGAGGAAGGCAAGGAGGATGGACTCGAAGGGATAGAGCCCCTCCAGTTTCACAAGGTATCGTCTGGCTGCACGGACAAGATATTCGAGCAGCTCGCTGCGGCCCAGCTCATACTGCAGCATCATGGCAAGCAGCCGTGTGGAGGCGTGGAGATCCTCGATGTCGCGGATATCATCATCGTTGAGAATGAGGTTGGCATAGCGGAGGGCCTCAGAGAACTGACCGATGCTGAACAGGAAATAGGCCAGATTGAAATAGAGATGCATGACCACATATCTCCTCGGATAGTTCTGCACCTCCACGATCCTCTCTGAGATATTGGCCGCCAATTCCAGACCCTCTGAGGCCAAGCCGAGGCGGGTGTAGAGTGCCAGACGGCCTATCATTCCCTGCATCCAGATGCGCTGGCCCAGTTCCACAGAATAGTGCGTGGCAAGCGACCTTTCCTCAATGGTGTCCAGCTCGTTGAGCAATTGGGCCACCTCATCATATCTGCCCAGTTTCATGCAGATGGGCACAAGGTTGTTGATGGCCACGAAATAGCGTTTGGTCGCATCAGACTCGAACGAGGCCCCGAACCGCTCCGAGACCAGATCGAGCATCTGTCTGCGATAGCGGTAGGCCTCTTCCCATCGGCCGTTTATCTTGTTGTACTGGGCATGGATGTTGAGAAATGCGATGCGCGAACGGTAGGTCAGCGCCTTGTCGTAGTGGCGCAGCGCAAACTGATTGATGATCTGGTCGTTGGTCTTGTATGCCTCGTTCTTGCGTTCCACACCTATCTTGTAATAGTTGTTGAACACCTTGAACTGAAGGTCCATGTATTCGCGTTCGTTCTGCAACAGCCCCAGCACCTCATAGTATTGTTCGGAGAGGGTCTCAATATCCGTTTCGTCCTTTCCCACAAAGAACCCTTCAGCGATCAGTTTGGTCTCATACTCCACCACCTGTAGCATAATGAGAAAGCTGTCGTGCTTCATGGCCACCTTCCGCAGCCTGCGCAGCACGGCCTCGGCCTGCGACTTCAGTCCTTTCTCGAAAAGGAACTGCACGTCCTGCATCATTCCCTGCAGCTTGAAATCGATGGAGCGTTTGAGGTGATAGGCCCGCATGGCCCTGAGAATAAGCTCATAGAGATGGTTCTGCGTCACTGCCAGCTGGTCGAGGAATTTCTCTTTGGCAAACTGCGTTCTCACCTCCTCTTCGTCATACTGTTGGGCATTGCTCAGGAAATCGAAAAGCTGGGTGAGGTTGCTGTTCTTCTTCTGCAACGAGGATTGCAGCTTGAAATAGCGCTTCTCGTTGAGTTCCATGGACTGGATCAGCTGATGCAATTCATCACCTTTGGACATGGGACGTGGTTTTTTACAAACATCGGAAAATTAAGGATATGGGAAATGGCGCATCCGCTGGTCGGGATATCAGGTTTTCAGGTGTTCTGATGCTGTTGGCTCGCCACGGAAGAAAAACTCCACTTGCTGAGGTGTGAGATACAGGAGTTCTGGTGTGCCGGCCACCAGAACACCCGATCTGCTAAAGCTCGCCTGCCTCCACTTTCTGAACGATGCTCTCGATGAGCCTGTCGTCCTTCTCGGGGTCATATTCCTGCTTGAGGTCGTAGCTGAACATCTTGGCGATGCCCTGAAAGAACCATGCGGTGAACCCGCCACGGAATTCCTTGATGATGTCGTAGCTCACCTGTCCGGTCTCGCGGTCGAGCAGCTTGATGAGGATGCGTCCCTGTGTGAAACTCAGTTTCTTGAGCTCGCCCTCATAGTCGCGCTTGATCTCCTTCTCCAGATCCTTCAACCGCCTCTTCCTGTCCTTTGGACCAAGGGTCTTGAGTTCGTCCTCCACCTCCTTCATGCGCTTGCCGGCCAGCTTGGCATAGGGCAGCACCTTCTTGACATGATAGACCAGCCGGTCATATTTCTTCTCGGCCCTCTTGTTGGGAAAAGTGCGCTTGGCCACAGCATTGACAGGCGGAAGCGACACCAGCGGAATGGTGTCGGCACCGATGATGAGCGCCTCGTAGAGCTTGCCCTGAATGAGCACGTATCCGGTTGACACGGGCCTTGCGACCGAATCGGGCGGGGCATTGAGAATGGCCTTGACCTTCTTGCGCTCGATGAGGTTGCCCTGTGGCGCATCGTCCTGCGCCAGAGCGAGGGCGGGCAGAAGAATGAGCATGAAAATGGAAACGGGTCGGCACATGGGCGTTTCCGAAGTCAATTACCGCGCCAATCGGATTTCTGCAAGGTGAGATCAGGCCCTGACACGGTTCAGTTTCCAGGCCGAAAGTACATGGCCCGCAGCATGGCCATTGGTGCCTGCGGTCAACGGCAGGGGCTGCCGTGGGTGCAGCAGGGCCGCTGCGATGGCCGCAATCTCCATTTCGGCAGCGTCCTCGCTGCTCAAGAGCTCTGGTCTGAAATGCTGCTGCACGAAATGGGTGTCGAACTTCCCGCTTCGGAAAGCCTTGTGCCCCATCACAAATCGGCAGAACGGCAGGGTGGTCTGAACCCCGCTGATGCGATACTCGTCAATGGCGCGGGCCATGCGGTCGCAGGCCTCATCGCGGGTGTCGGCATGCACGGCCAGCTTGGCGATCATGGGATCGTAATAGATGGGCACCTCCATGCCCTCCTCAAACCCATCGTCAACCCTGATGCCCGGGCCCTGCGGCCGCTTATAGCGGGTAAGGGTGCCCACATCGGGCAGGAAGTTGTTGCACGGGTCCTCTGCATAGACCCGCGATTCGATCGCATGGCCCTTGATGTGCAGGTCCTCCTGGGCGAATGGCAGCTTTTCGCCCCTTGCCACACGGATCTGCATCTTCACCAGATCCACGCCTGTGATCATCTCTGTGACAGGATGCTCCACTTGGAGGCGCGTGTTCATTTCCAGGAAATAGAAATCGAGGTTCCCGTCCACCAGGAACTCGACCGTGCCGGCCCCCACATAGTCGCAGGCGCGGGCCACGTCCTTGGCGCATTCGCCCATGCGGTGGCGCACCTCCGGTGTGAGCACGGATGACGGGGCCTCTTCGATCACTTTCTGGTGCCTGCGCTGAATGGAGCATTCGCGCTCGAACAGATGCACCACGTTGCCGTGCCTGTCGGCCAGCACCTGTATCTCGATGTGACGTGGAGAGCTGACATACCGCTCGATGAAGACGGCCCCGTTGCCGAAGGCCGACACGGCCTCGCTGATGGCCATTTCCATCTGCTGCTCCAGTTCGGACTCGTTCTCTACGATGCGCATGCCCTTGCCCCCACCGCCTGCCGATGCCTTGATGAGGATGGGAAAACCGATCTGCCTGGCAACGGCCATGGCCTCTTTGGGATCGCTGACCTCGCCTTCGGTGCCCGGCACCATCGGAATTCCGTAGCTGCGTGCTGCCGCCTTGGCCGAAAGCTTGTCGCCCATGATCTCCATGGACCTTGCCGATGGCCCTATGAAGGTGATGCCCGCCTTCTGGACCGCATCGGCAAAACGGGCATTCTCTGACAGGAAACCATAGCCGGGATGAATGCCGTCAACGCCCAACTGTTTGCTCACCTCTATGATGCGGTCGCCCAGCAGATAGCTCTGCGAGGAGGGCGGTGGGCCGATGCACACGGCCTCATCGGCATAGCGCACATGCAGCGCGTTGCGGTCGGCCTCGCTATAGACGGCCACTGTGGCAATGCCCATCTCCTTGGCCGAACGCATGATGCGCAGTGCAATCTCGCCACGGTTGGCCACCAGGATCTTCTTCATGCTTGACGCTGTTTTGACGGAGGGGCGAAAGTAGGCAATGCACCGAAGGCATTGCCACGGGCGATAGGCAGCTTCAAAGCAACAACTTCCTGCTGCGCCACCATCGGATGGCCACGTAGGTCATCAGCCCGATGGGGCCGAGCATGAGAGTGAGCAGCAGCGAGGGAATGATGAGTGCGTGCCTGATTCCCAGATCCTTGGCATCGCGCACCATCCAGGCCCCAACGAACAGGTCGAACACGAGATAGTGGACCCAACCGAGCAGCAGCACCCCATCGCGCGAAAACCCCTGCCGCACTTCGGCCAGCGAACCCATGCCCCCATCTCCGCCCCAAGTGCCCACGAGCAGGAACAGGTAGAGTGATGCCAACAGAACAGGATATAGGAACGAATGGGCAACGATGCTGGTGGCCCGACTGTTGGGGAAGAACGCGAGCAGCAGCCATGCGGGCATCACAGAGGCGTTGGCCAAGGAGAACAGTGCTTCGTAGTTCATAAGTGGCAGGTGCTTTCTATGATGTGGGCCATCCCTTGGAGGGTCGCGATGCTGTGCCAAGGCGGCCGGGAATTGAAGTGCAGCGGCTATTCCAGCGCACCTTTGAACAGGTCGATGAATGTCAGCATCATGGAGGGGCGCGACACCTTCACCTTGCCGAAAAGATAGGCCAGCCGGGCATCTATGCGGCCCAGTTCGAGGTCGGCATAGTCCTTTGCCTTGGCGCGCACCACGCAATCGGCCGTGCCGTGGAGACCGTCTGTGACCGTGCAGTTCCCATCGGCCATCACCACGGTGAGTTCGCACGCACCATCGCCCGAAAAGATGAAATGCACCGTTGCCGCATGGCCTCCCTTCCGCGCTTTTTCGACATGGAGACGGGACGGGAGGGAGTGAATAAGTTCGTAGGCGGTCATGCTGCGTTCTGGGAGGTCTGAAGGGGCGGCAAACTTGACGAAAAATCATCAATGGGGAAACCCCGTTCGCCACGCATCATAGACGCTGTCGAAAGGTGGGCGAAAAGTGGGCAGGAACCGGAGAGGCCAACGGCTGCGCGAACCGCATGGTGGGGACAGCGCCCTTTGCTGTGGCCTCAGCTCAGAAACTCGCTCACCGTTCTGCGGATGGAATCCTGCACGCCCTCCCATGTCTGGCCTTTGAGACTCACCGGGCTGCTCTGGAACATGCCCCCATTATTCTCATAGAGCTGTTCCTTCATCTATGAAGTACAATGGCATCTTGCCAGAGCTGTTCCTTCATCTATGAAGTGCAATGGCATCTTGCCAGAGCTGTTCTTTCATCTATGAAATACAGCAGCATCTTGCCAGAGCTGTTCTTTCATCTATGAAGTATAGCAGCATCTTGCCAGAGCTGTTCTTTCATCTATGAAGTGCAATGGCATCTTGCCAGAGCTGTTCCTTCATCTATGAAGTGCAATGGCATCTTGCCAGAGCTGTTCCTTCATCTATGAAGTATGACCTGGTCTCTATGGATGTGCTTCACCGTTCTGAAGATCTACATGGGCTGAACAGGGCATCACATCCGGGGCATGGGAAGCGGTGAGGATGTGTAAGGATGAAAAAAAAATCACCCCCTCAAAAATATATTCGAATAATCCCCGTTTGCCAATCGAACCGCACCCCACAAGGGGTCCTAAAGACCAAAGCCATGTACAAGCTACTCTGGCATTACCTAATCAACACGTTCGCAGTGCGGACAATCAAAAGCTTCAAGAAAGCCCTCAGTCAGGGAACAGACCATTTGGCCAAACTGACGGCCAACAATGCAGACCCTGTTGTGGCGGCCATGGAGGCCACCTTCGCCCCTGTGCTGCAGGCCTACACTGGAGCTGAGCAGAATCTGAGCGCGGCCCTGGGCGACTACAAGGGCGAGACGATGTCCGTGGAGGAACTGTTCGATGAGCTCCTCGAAACGCATCTGCCCTATTGGGAAGGGCAGGTGTTCTACCATTTTCCGAAAGGCACGGCCCAGGCCCTTCAGATCTTTCCCAAAGGACGGACGACATTCAATGAAGGGACATACGAGCAGCGCATTCTGGCCATAAAGACGCTGGGCGACAAATGCGCTCAGACACCCCCATTGGGCCCGCTGTCGATCAACGTGCTCTCATTCCATACACTCATAGCCTCGGCCCGCGCATTGCAGCAGAGTGCCGGAGAGGGGCAGGTGGCCCTGCTGCGCGATCTGCGCGAATCGGCCTGGGCAGTGATGTGCAGCGAGATGTATGGCAACCTCGGCCTGCTGATGCACCACCATCGCACCGATCCCAAGCAGGTGGAACGCTATTTCGACCTCAAACTGCTGCGCTCCAAAGGCGACAGCGGCCAGGCCGAGGAGGACACCGACCTCACCTTCTATCTCACCGATGCCGTGACCAGCGCAGCAATAGCCAATGGTACCGCAGTGCTGACACGTGCTTCGGGGGTGCAGGAAACCAAGCAGACAGATGAGAAAGGCAAGGTGCAGTTCACCATTAAAGGGATGAAAGCGCCCGAAGAGGTCTCCATCCTGTTCTCTGCGCCCGGCTACGGCCCGCGCACCGAACAGGGGCCGATAGAACCGGGCGAGGATCAGGAGGGCAACATAGCACTCGACCCTCTGGCGCCCCCTGCCCCCTGACACTCGGGCAGACGAACTAAGGCCCCGGCCCCTTACAAAAGGGACCGGGGCCTTTTTTTTGGCAGGGTGCATAGAGGCACTGTCTGTCGATAGGCTCCTCGGCCATGTCCCGAACAGCGAATGGCCAACAGCGAACAGCGGCCCTACCCCACCACCCTGTCCTTGACGAACAGCAGTCGGAACTTCTCGACCAGCAGATACATCACCGGCACGATGACCAGGGTGAGGAACGATCAGATCTGAATCCTTGCCTGAACACCTGTTCCGAGCACGTCCATCCGTTGGGCCGCAAGGGTCTGCTGGGCAGTCTGGAAGCCGATGGCCGTGATGTGTCCGGAGAGGCACTTCGCCACATATTCGGCCAGTTTCACAGGTACGGCATTGCCTATGATCTGCTCAAGTTCGGTCTTGTTGCCCTCAAGGATGAACTGCTCGGGAAAGGTCTGGACAAGGCTGCGCTCCTTGGTGGTGAGGGGTCGCACCGAGCTGTGAACGGGGCAGGTGTCGCCAGCATGGCCTGGATAGCCTGCGGGCAGGGGGCGGTTCACCCCGCGCACCGTTGGGCTTGGCTCGTCAATGCTGAAAATGCCCCGTCTTGCATAGCTGCGCGGATGGCGGTAGTAGTGTTCGAGACCCAGCCGGTCCCCGAAATGTTCGCGCAGGGTCATGGATCTGTCGGCAAGGCCCGATTCGAGCCGCGCATCAAGAAAGCCGTCCTGCCCTCCCATTTCCCCGATCACAAAGAGCCGCTTGCGCTGCTGCGGCACACCGCACAGACTGGCATCGAGCACCTTCACGGTGAGGCCGTAGCCCGCATCGCGGAACACCTGCATCGCCTCGGCCAGCGCCCGGCTCTTCAAGGCCCTGTCCACATTCTCCATCACAAAGAATGACGGGCGCAGACCACTGACGATCGCAGCGAAGGACCGGGTGAGGTCTGCACGGCCAAGGTTCTCATTGCGCTTGCCTGCCGATGAGAAGTCCTGACACGGTGGCCCACCGATGATGAGGTCGGGCCGCAGGGCAGTGCTTTCCACAAGGCCGTCCGCATCGCTGAGGTCGAACCTGTGAATAGGATGTCCTGTGATGTTCCTACGGTAGAAGTTGATGGCAGGCATCCAGTTGTCGTAGGCCGCCACCACGCGGAAACCCGCATTGGAGAAGCCAAGCGACATGCCGCCCCCGCCCGCGAAGAGGTCCATGGTGCTTATACCGCTCATTTTCTGTTGTCGAAGAGTTCGTTCGAGAAATAGATGATGGCATCGAACCGCCTTTCAGGGCTGAGCCATTTCTGACCACCGCCAAGCACGATCTCCTTGATCTGCTCTTTTGTGATGCTGGGACGGGCAAGTCTGTCGCAGCTCATGTAGCCATGGGTCTTGGCACCAGAGATGGCAAATTCCTTATCGGTCTGATTCCCCAGGGTCATCCCATCATAGATGGGTTCCTGATAGACCTTTCCTGAGCGGGAAACCTCGAAAAGGAATCGGGCGAGCCTTACCGCTGCCCGCTGCTGCCTTGTGATCTTTCCTGAAACATTGGCAAGCGCAGCGTCCATGAACAACCGTGTCAGGGCGAAATCACTCCACACGAAAACATCGAGGCAGTTATCGGCAAGGACAGACGACCTTCCGACCGTCTTCCATACAGGTTGCATGAGCAGTGGCTTCTGATACTTGCTGTATGTAGTGACGAAAGTTTCCACAGCCTCCAAGATCATCGGCAGCCTGTTCGCTATCTCGTCAGGGTTGTCCCAGCTCCTTACTTTGAGGCATGAAGGTTCGAAGATCCCATTGACCTCTTTGAAGCGGCTTTTGAGCGAAAGGGCCATGGAAAGGGCCATGTATCGCATGGTGGGCGACCTGACCACGATCTCGCAGCCATACTCCTCATCACTCAGCCCGTCTGTCGTGCTGTCGGGCAGTGTGGTCAGCTTTATCTCAAGCGGCTGTAGCCAATTGTGCCCGTCTGCAGTGCCCACTACCACATCTATCGGTTTCAGCTCGTCATGCACGAACTCGCGGAATGGCTCGAACCGCGACTCGAACGAGAAGAAAAGTTGTTCGTTGGCAAGGTCTGAGCCGAACATTCTGGCCATAGGCAGCGCGTCATGTACGACCTTGCTGCCACGACCGAGCTTCAGATAGACCGCATCAATCCCCTTGTCGCGCATGTAGCACGCCATAGAGATGGGAAATGATGAGTTGAACTGATTCTTCCCCCAGTAATAAGGGTCAGAGAAATCCCTGTTGGAGTGGGTGATTCCGTAAAGTGAGGGTATTTCCTGGCTCATGCCTGTGCTGGCTGTATCGGGAGGGCAAGATATGGAAATGCCAATGCCCTGATGCCATCAACCGCCCGTTTGTATTCTGGACTTGTCCACAAACACCAGCCTGAACTTCTCCACCAGCAGATACATCACCGGGACCACCACCAGCGTGAGGAAGGTGGCGAAGGTGAGGCCGAAGATCACCGTCCACGACATGGGGCCCCAGAAGGCCACGTTGTCGCCCCCGAAATAGATGTTGGGGTCGAGGTCGCTGGCAAGGGTATAGAAGTTGATGTTCATGCCCGTGGCCAATGGAATGAGGCCCAGCACCGTGGTGATGGCCGTGAGCAGCACTGGGCGCAGACGTGTGCGCCCTGCCTCCACGATGCAGGCGATGGCCTCGGGCAGCGGCAGTATGCTTCCATCGGGCATGCCCAGTTCCTCGCGTCTGCGGGCGCGGGTCAGGTCGATGTAGTCGATGAGCACGATGGCGTTGTTGACCACGATGCCCGCCAGCGACACGATACCGATGCCTGTCATCATCACCGAGATGGTCATGTTGAAGATGGCGATGCCAAGGAACACCCCGATGGTGCTGAACACCACCGACCCGATGATGATGAGCGGCTTGATGGCCGAGTTGAACTGCGACACGAGGATCAGCAGAATGAGCGCCACCGCTATGAGGAAGGCCCTGCCGAGGAATGCGGCCGCCTTGTTCTGCTCCTCACTTTCGCCCGTGAAACGCACGGTGAATCCCTCTGGCACCGGATAGGTGGCGAACTTGGCCTGTATCTGCTGGTTGATCTCGTTGGCGTTATAGCCCTCTATCACGTTGCTCCAGATGGTGATGGTGCGGTTCTGGTCCCTGCGTTTCACCGATCCCAGTCCCGAAGAGTAGGTGATGTCTGCCACTGCCGAAATGGGCACCTGCTTTATCCTGCCGGTGGTCATGTCGCGGAAGGTGACCTTCTGGTTGAGCAATGTGCTGAGGTCGTGCCGCGATGCGTCTTCCAGTTTGATGACGATGGGATAGTCGTCCTCCCCATCCTTGTATTTGCTGATCTCCTTGCCGAACAGCGCGGTGCGCAGCGTTCCGCCTATCTGCCCTGTGCTGATGCCGAAACTGCGGGCACGGGCGCGGTCCACGTTCACCACCAGTTCAGGCTTGCCGGTCTCCAGGTCCAGATTGAGGCCCTCGATGCCGGGAATGCGCTCTGCGTCCACCGCATCCTTGATCTGTTCGGTAAGCACCACCAGCTTGTCGAAATCGTCACCGCTCACCTCAATGTTCACCGGTTTGCCCACGGGCGGGCCTTCGTTGTTCTTCTCCACGGTGACCGACACACCGGGCCGTTTGGTGATATGCTCCGAAAGGTCGCGCATCACATCGCTGGTGCTGATGCCCTCGCGGTGCTCGAACTCCACGAACGAGATGGTGATCTTGGCCTTGTTGGGGGTCTCGCCCGCCTGCGCACCGCGCATAGGGTCGGCACTGCCCTCACCAATGTTGGTCACCACCGAATTGACAGCGGCCCTGTAGGGCACCAGCACGGCATTCACCTCCTTCTCAAATTCGAGCACCATCGTGTTGGTCACATCAATGTCGGTGCCCTGCGCCACCTCGATGAATATGTTGACGTACTTCGGGTCGTTCTCGGGAAAGAACTCCACCTTGGGCCCAACGATCATCACCAGAACAATGGACAGCACCAGCAGCACTATCGAACCGAAGAAGAGCACGAACGGGCGCCAGGTGGCAAGTGAGGCCCGTAGCACACGCAGATAGATATTCTCAAGCCACACCAATGCACGGTCCTGGAACCATTTGGCGATGGGGGTGAGCAGATAGTCGTTCAGCGGAATGAGCACAGCCATGGTGGCGGCCAACATGCCTGCACTGCGGAAACCGACCAGATACAGCACCACGGCAGCGATGGCAAAACCACCTGTCCACAGCCATAGCTTCAATGGCGAGGTCCGCTTCCCGAGCTTCTCATCTTTCATGAAAGCGACCGCCACAACAGGGTTGATGATGAGTGCCACGAACAGCGAACTGCCCAGCACTGCGATGAGTGTGAGCGGCAGATAGCCCATGAATTCGCCCATCACCCCTTCCCAGAACAGCAGTGGCGCAAAGGCCGCAAGGGTGGTCAAGGTGCTGGTGATGATGGGAATGGCGATTTCGCCCACGCCTTCCTTGGCAGCCTGCACCACCGATTTGCCATCCTGCATCTGCCGATAGACGTTCTCGATGACCACGATGCCGTTGTCAACCAGCATTCCCAAGGCGAGAATGAGACCGAACAGCACGATCATGTTGATGGTGACGCCCATTGCGGCCAGGATCATGAAGCTCATGAGCATGGAGAGCGGAATGGCGATGCCCACGAACAGCGCGTTCCTCAGCCCGAGGAAGAAGAACAGCACCGCCACCACCAGGATCACGCCCGAGTAGATGCTGTTCTCAAGGTTCAGCAGTTGGCCCTTCACCTGATTGCTCTGGTCGTTGGTGATGGTCACCTTGAGGTCGCTCGGAAAGTTCTTCTTCTTCGATTCGGCCACGGCCAGCATGATCTTGTCGGTGGCATCCAGCAGGTTCTCGCCCGATTTTTTCACCACATCCACAGAGACCACCGTCTTGCCCTCCAAGCGGGCGTAGCTGTTGCGTTCCGCGTAACCGTCCACCACCTCGGCAATGTCGCGCAGATAGATGATGTTGCCGAACTCGGCCTTCACAATCGTGTTGGCGATCTCGTCCATCGAACGGAATTCGCCCTCCACACGGATGGCCCTGCGTGTGCCGTCTGTGAGCAGACTGCCACCGCTGATGTTCATGTTCTCATAGGCGATGGCCTGCTCCACATCATCGAAGCTCACCTGCACCCGTTCCATCCTGTGCAGGTCCACAATGATGTTGATCTCGCGTTCCAAAGCACCGCGCACATCCGCCTTCGATATTTCGGGGATCAGTTCCAGCCTGTCCTTCAGCTTGTCGGCATAGCTTTTCAGGTCGTCCACACTATAGTCGCCCGAGAGGTTGATGTTCATGATGGGAAGCTCGCTCAGGTTCACATCCATCACAATGGGGTCGATGTCGAGGTCGGTGGGCAGCTCGCTGTTGGCCCTGTCCACTGCGTCCTTCACATCCTGCAATGCCTGTTTCACGGGCACATCGGTGTTGAACTCCACCATGATGATGCTGTTGTCCTGCACCGAGGTCGATGTGAACTTGCTCAGCCCTTTCAAGGGCTTTATCTCCTTTTCAAGCGGCCGAGTGATGAGGTTCTCGATGTCCACTGGCGAGTTGCCGGGATAAACCGTGCGCACGTAGATCTGCGGCAGCACGATCTCGGGGAACAGCTCCTTGGGCATCGTGTTGTAGGCCAGCATTCCCCCGAAAAGGATGATGATGGTGAGGATGATGATGCTGGTGGCGTTCTTGATCGCGAAAGAGGTCGCAGCGAATTCCTTCACCACACTGCTCACGGACGGCTTTTTCAGTTCTTCTGACATAAAAACAATGTGTTTAAGGTTTGAGGTTCAATGTTTGAGGTTCAATGTTCTGTCAGGTGATTTTAATAAGTCGAGCGCATCGCGCCCGAACGGTTTCCAACTTGAAACCTTGAACCTGAAACCTTAAACCCTTTACTGAACCCTTACGATATTCCCGTTCGCCACCTCATTGTAGCCCTGCACGATGACGCTGTCGCCCGGTTTCAGACCCTCGGTGATGAGGGTGTTGCCCTCGCTGCTGCGGTCGGTGGACACGTATGTCTTCATGGCCTTGGACTGCCCCTCCTCATTCCTCACCACGAACAGGAAATTGCCTTTGGCATCCTTGCCCACGCAGATGGTCGGCACAACCATGGCATTCTCCGCCTTGAAATCCTTGATGCGCAGAATGCCTACCGCGTTGGGCTTCAACGTGCGGTCGGGATTGCTCACCCGCACCTCCACACTGAACGAGCGGTTGGCAGGGTTGATGATGCTGCCCACAGCGCTGATCGGTGCCGAGAGCGTTGTGCCGAACGAGGGGAAACGCACCTCTGTCATCTGCCCCACCTTCACCGCCTTGGCGTGGTTCTCGCTCACATCGGCCTTCACTTTCAACTGGGCAACATTCACCAGCGTGATGATGGGCATGCCCGGTGCCGCCAGTTCGCCTTCCTTCTGATGAATCAGGTCCACAACACCGTCAAACGGTGCGCTGATAGTGCTCATGGCCAGTTGGGCCTGCAACGTGCTACGCTTCTTCTCCAAACTCTCCACCTGATTCTTGGCCTGCAGATACTGCATCTCGGAACCGATCTTCTGCTCCCACAGTTTCGCCTGCCGCTCGTAGGTGGTCCTGGCCAAGGCCAGCCCGCTCTCCAGCTCCTGCAGACTGCTGCTGATGACACTCGTGTTCAACGTGGCCAGCACCTGCCCGGCCTTCACGGCATCGCCCTCCTTCACATTCATGCGCTTGATCTGCCCGCCCTGCTCCGGACTGAGGTTGGCCTGCTCAATGGCCTCCACACTGCCGTTCACCTCAAAGAAATGCTCGAAGGTCTCGGGCGCAAGCACCTTAACACCAATAAGAACACCTTCGGGCGCCTTGGCAAGCGAATCTCCATCGAGCAGCAGCTCGGCCTTCAGGTCGCGTATCTCCGCTTCCAATTTGACCAGCGACTGTTCCTTCTGTTCCAAAAGCTTCTTCTTCGCTTCGGGCGAGTTGTCGGTGCCGCAGGATGCCAACAGCACAAGGGCGCATAGTAGGGCGATGTTCACTGTATTTCTCATGTTCAAACGTTCAAGGTTCTGTGTTGTATTTCCTCTGATCTTGTTTCCGATTCACTCTGATTAGCATTGGACGAACAGCCAATGGCGAACAGCTACTCTTCAAACACCCTCCCCAGTTCCAGCTTGGCATCCAGCGCAGAGAAGAGCCGATTGATGTAGTCGGCCTGCGCCTGGGTCAATTGGTTCTCTGCCTGCGTCATGTCCATGCTGGTGCTGAGTCCCTCGTTGTATTTCACCAGCACGGTCGATCTGATGCTGCGGGCCAGTTTCAGGCCCTTCTCTGCATTGGCCAATTGCTCCAGTGCCGAGGTGAAACTGTCCTTGGCGGTCACATGGCGCAGTTTCAACCCTTCCTCCACGTAGGTGCGCTGATCGCGTTTGCGCTGCTCCTCCAATTTGGCCTTTTTGATGGAGGCCAGCGTGCCAAGGTTGTCCCAGATGGGCACATTCAGCGTCACTCCCCACAGCGACTGCGGGAACCAGCGTCCATCGCTGCTGAAAAAATTGAACTTCTCCCCGAACGCCTGCTGCTGATAATTGACGAACGCACCCAGGGTGGGCATGTACTTCGCCTGCTCGATCTGCGTCAGATACTTGTGCATCACCACATCCTGATTCACAAGGTCATAGTTGATGTTCAGCGTGGGTTTGAACTCCTTGGTCAGCACCTGCTCCGGTTTGGCACACTGCCACAGGATCTCCAGACCGTCTGTCAATTCAACGGCCGTGTTCACATCCATGCCTATGGTGTATTTCAGCAGGTTCTTGACCCCTTCGGCCTGGCGTTCGGCCATGCTTATCTGGTTCTGCATGGTGGTCACCAGAAGTTCCATCTGAT
>JAIPBJ010000041.1 GCA_021739625.1 Flavobacteriales bacterium
TATGAACACCATGAATGCCAGTCCGAGTGCCACAGCAAGGCTGTACCACCCCAGGCCTTTGAATATCTCAATGACTGCCAATGGATCATCTCCAGCCATCTTGGAAATGACCCCTGCGAGCAACGCAAAGACAAAGTAGGGAGCGGCCTTCATCACCACATCCACCATTTTGAGGAACACCTCGTTGGTGCCATCAATGAAGGCGATGACAGGCGCGGCCTGCGCTGTCGGAATCAATAGAAGGCAGAAGCCGAAGAAGATGCCGAAGAAGATCACCTGCAGCATCAGAGAATTGTTGTTGAGCGAGAAGAAGATGTTGCTCGGCACCATGTCCACCAAGAACTGCAAAGGGCCATCATCCTTGGTCTTCTTGGCGGTCTGCATGCGGTTCTGCAACGATTCATCGGTTTGGTCGGTGGCCAGTTGGCCCTTGGCCTGCGCCACTGCTGCAGCGTTCTCGGGCCGGCATGCGAAACATTCACCGTCCTTGATGGAATGGCCACTTTCATCTGCCCACAGTTCGTAGGCAATGCGGTTGGTGAGGCGCTGACCGCCATCCAGCTTCGCTCCTGGCTGCATCACATTGACAATGACCAGCCCAACGCCCACGGCAATGAACGTGGTGCTGAGATAGAGTGCGAGGGTCTTGGCCCCCATCCTGCCCAACCTCCCGATGTCCGAGAGTCCTGCAATGCCCTTGATGATGGACATCAGCACCAGTGGCACTGCTATCAGCTTGAGGAGATTGATGAAGATGGTGCCGAACGGGTCGATCCAGTTGATGGTGAACCGGCTGAGACCCAACCAGCTCGAAAGCAGGGCGAACACTATTCCCAACACCAGCCCGATGATGATCTTCCAGTGCAGTGCTACTTTTCCCATGTCATCAGCTTGAAGGCCCGAAAGTAAGGAACGTGGCCTGCACAGTCCCTCCTGTATTGGGATACCTTTGCGGCAAACAGCGCATCATGGAAACATCGCAGGAAAATCAGGAGAAATTTGCAGACAAGGCCAAGAGAAAAGCGCGGAATTTTTTCCGTTGGTTCGTTGCCATGGTGCTGCTATTGGTCATCGGGTTCGGGCTGTTTGTGGTCTTTGTCCCATACAGCGAGGGGGTCAGGGCCGGAACCGTGCTCAAGGTGAGCAAGCGTGGCGTGATATTCAAGACCTATGAGGGGCAATTGGATCTGGAAACATTCGGTGCTTCCCTCGATTCTAAGAACCCCTTCAGTCAGGCGTTCATGTTCTCGGTAAGAGAAGCGCAGGTGGTCAAAGACCTGGAGGCCGTGTCACTAAGCGGTGAGCGGGTCAATCTGCGTTACAAGGAGAATTTCTTCATCATCCCTTTCCTTGGCGAGACCAAGTATTTCGTGATGGGAGTGGAACGTTCTGAATAGTCGGGCCATGAGCGTAAAGAGCACGAACATGTTCCGTTCAATGAAGCTCAGGATCATCCCCGTGGTCACCATGGTACTTGCGTGGGCATCCTGTGAGGCCCCTCAGCCTAAAGATGTCAATCCGAACGGCAGCAGTGAGCTGGCCATTCTCATGCGCGAGATGTTCGATGACGGGGAGCGCATCAAAGCGCAGGTGCAGCGGGGCGAGGAACCTACCGGATTGCGCGATTTCGCTGCCATCCATGCCGCCATTCCCACCGACTCCACGGTGAAGACCCTGGTCTTCACGGCCTTTGCCGAATCCTATCTCGAAAGTGTCCGTCAGTTGGAGGCCGATGATTCGACATCCGTTTACAGATTCAACCGCATGGTGGACCAGTGCATGAACTGCCATTCTGAGTTCTGTCCCGGCCCCAAGAAACGGATCAGGAAACTTTATATTGAGTAATGGCCGTCCAATGAGAGTTGAGATAATCACGATCGGGGACGAACTGCTCATAGGACAGGTGGTCGATACCAATTCGGCCTGGATCGGCCAGCGGCTCAATGGCATAGGGGCATCGGTGCAGCGCATCACTTCCATCAGCGATGACATGCAGGCCATCAAAGCAGCGATTGCCGATGCGGCCGCAAGGGCCGATGTGGTGCTGGTGACCGGTGGCCTTGGTCCGACCAATGACGACATCACCAAAGTGGCCCTGTGCGAGTATTTCAACTGCGGCACCGTCTTTCATGGAGAGGTGCTGGAGCACATCGAGCAGTTGTTCAGGCGTTTCGACAGGACCGTTTCTGAGGTGAATCGCCAACAGGCCGCGCTTCCCGAAAATTGCGAAGCGCTTCACAACGCGCTGGGAACGGCCCCGGGCATGTGGTTCGACACGGGCGCCACGGTCATTGTCAGCATGCCGGGCGTGCCTTATGAGATGAAGTCCATCATGGCAGACGAGGTGCTGCCGCGACTGGTCAAGCGGTTCAATGCGCCCACCATTCTCCATCGCACCGTGCTCACCATGGGTCTGGGCGAGAGCTGGCTCGCAGAGCGCATCGCTGATTGGGAGAACGCCCTTCCCAAGCAGATCAAGCTGGCCTATCTGCCTGCGCCCGGTCGCGTGAGGCTGCGACTGTCGGCCATCGGAGCAGACGAACAGCGGTTGAGGAGCGAACTGGGGCATCAGGTGAAACAACTGTGGGAGCTCATTCCCGAGTTGGTCTATGGTTTCGATGAGGACACCATCGAGAGCGTGGTCGCCCATCTTCTGCGTAAGAGGAACATGACCGTTTGCACGGCCGAAAGCTGCACGGGCGGCACCATCTCGCAGATGCTGACCTCGGTGCCGGGTGCGTCCAACTACTTCCCCGGAGGGGTGGTCACCTACAGCTACGGGTCGAAGATGCGAGAGCTCGGGGTGCTGCCGCAGACGCTTGAAACACTTGGAGCGGTGAGCGAACAGACCGTGGTGGAGATGGCCGATGGTGCAAGGCGGAAATTCGGGACAGACTTTGCTGTTTCGGTGTCCGGCATCGCTGGGCCCGATGGTGGAACTCCCGACAAGCCTGTGGGAACGGTATGGATGGCAGTGGCCGGACCCGACAGGACCGTGGCCAAGAAATTCCTGTTTGGCGACAACCGTGAGCGGAACATCGAGCGCAGTGCACTCTCTGCCTTGAATCTGCTCAGAAAGGAGATTCTCAAATCGTAGAAGCACTGCACTTCCGATCGCTTTTTTCGGACACGCCAGCTAACTGCAACCTTAAACTTTGAACCTTTGAACGTGCTATTGCCATGTGGATATTTATCCTACATTTGCGGCCCGTTTTACAACTCATATCAAGCACAGTAAGTCATGTCAAGGGTTTGCGAAATCACAGGAAAGAAGGTGATCGTTGGGAACAATGTTTCCCACTCCAATAGGAAGACCAAGCGTAAGTTCCTTCCCAACCTGTTCAAGAAGAAGTTCTACCTCGCATCTGAGGACAAGTGGGTCACACTGAAGGTCTCTGCCAATGGTCTGCGCACCATCGACAAGAAAGGGCTGGAGGTTGCCATGGCCGATGCCAAGGCGCAGGGTCACGGCAAATAATTGCGCAATTGGCTCGAAAAACGCTGTCATGGAAACCCCATGGCAGCGTTTTTTTGTTCCCGATACTGTGTGCCATAGCTTTGCGATGATGAGACTCTGCCTGTCCATGCTGTTGCTGTCCGTTGCGCATGGTGTGCATGCACAGTCCTTCACATCGGCCGATTCATTGCGGGGCATGCTCACCCCTATGCGCACCTGCTTCGATGTGACCCACTATGAGCTGGACATCGCCATAGACCCCGACCAGCGTAGCATTGCGGGCAGCAACACCATCCATTTCACGGCCACGGCAGATTTTGACAGCCTACAGATAGACCTGTTTGACAACCTGACCATCGACAGCATCGTGGGGCAGGGGAGGAGGCTCCGTTTCTCAAGGCGGCATCATGCCGTGTCCGTCACCTTTCCCGATGGTGTGAAGCGGCAGGAGTCCACCGCATTCCAGATCTATTATCATGGAATGCCCATCGCGGCCAAGGCGGCTCCTTGGGACGGAGGATTCGTATGGCAGAAGGATGCCAACGGCAAGCATCACATCGGGGTGGCCTGTGAGGGATTGGGTGCAAGTGTATGGTGGCCCACAAAGGACCACCTGTCTGACGAGCCCGACAGTGTGAAGATGCATTTCACGGTTCCCAACGGTCTTATGGCCGTGGGCAATGGGCAGTATGTGGGCAGGCGCGAGCAGGGGCCGCACACCCGCTGGTCGTGGAAGGTGGCCGACCCCATCAACAACTATAACGTGACGGTGAACATCGGTGACTATGTCCATTTCAGCGACTGGCATGTTGCAGGCACCGATTCGCTGCGGCTCAACTACTATGTGCTGCGCGATAATGAGCAGAAGGCAAGGGAACACTTCAAGCAGGTGGGGCCCATGTTGAAGATCTATGAGGAGGCTTTCGGCCCCTATCCTTTCTATGCGGACGGCTATGCGCTCATCGAAACATCATACGCGGGCATGGAGCATCAGAGCGCCATCGCCTATGGCAACAGGTATATGAAGGGCTACCACGGCCGTTTTCCGTCAGACATGGATTTCGACTATATCATCATCCACGAGACGGGCCACGAGTGGTGGGGCAACAGCGTGAGCATGAACGACCTTGCCGACATGTGGGTGCATGAGAGCTTCTGCACCTACGCTGAAAGCGTGTTCGTGGAGGCCATGTACGGATATGACAGGATGGTCGAGTATCTGCTCTATCAGAAACACTTCATCACCGACCGGTCGCCCATTGTGGGGGTCTATGGCATGAACCACAAGGGCAACAGCACCGACATGTACTATAAGGGTTCGTGGATGCTGCACACTCTGCGCAGCGTGGTGAATGACGATGTCAGGTTCAAGGCCATGCTCAAGGCCATTGCCACGGAATTCCGCCATAGCACTGTGGACGGGGCCGACATCATCGCTTTTGTCAGCACCTATCTGGGATCGGACCTTGCGCCCTTCTTCCATCAGTATCTGAACCATGCCGACCTGCCTGTGCTGGAGCACCGCTGGGCGAAGGGCGAACTGCAATTGAAGTGGAACTCACCGGAGAAGGGCTTTGCCATGCCGATGGAGCTGTCGCTGGGCCGCGACCGTGCTGTGCGGTCGGCCGTGCATGCCGACCGGTGGGTGTCCATCCCCGTATCCAAGAAGGAGCTGCGTCATATACAGTTCTGGCACCACAGGTTCCTGTTCGTGGACAGGAAGGTGGGGGTGGAGTAGTGCAGGGAGGTTCAAATCGTCAGGAGCTGTGCTGCGTCCAACGGGGGGGTCCGTTTCAATTTCCAACTCCGCACTCCGAATTCCCAACTCTCACGTCTGCATCACCCCCGGATTGAACCTTTCAACGGGAGCGTGCTCGGCAGCCTCGATGCCCATGCTGATCCATTTGCGGGTGTCGAGCGGGTTGATGATGGCATCGATCCACAGACGTGCGGCCGCATAGTAGGGCGAGGTCTGCTCCTCATAGCCCTGGGTGATGCGGTCGAGCAGTTCCTTCTCCTCCTCGGGGGTCACCTTCTCGCCCTTGCCCTCGATGGTGGCCTTTTGGATCTGTAGCAGCACCTTGGCCGCCTGTGCACCGCCCATCACCGCGATGTTGGCCGTGGGCCATCCCACAATGAGGCGCGGGTCGTAGGCCTTGCCGCACATGGCATAGTTGCCTGCCCCATAGCTGTTGCCGATGACGATGCTGAACTTGGGCACGGTGCTGTTGCTCACCGCGTTCACCATCTTCGCCCCGTCCTTGATGATGCCACCGTGCTCCGACCGCGACCCGACCATGAACCCGGTCACATCGTGCAGGAACACCAGCGGGATCTTCTTCTGGTTGCAGTTCATGATGAAGCGCGCGGCCTTGTCGGCACTGTCGCTGTAGATGACACCCCCGAACTGCATCTCGCCCTTGCCGGTCTTCACGCGTTTGCGCTGGTTGGCCACGATGCCCACCGCCCAGCCGTCAACACGGGCCAGGCCGCAGAGCAGGCTCTTGCCATAGTCGGCCTTGTACTCCTCAAAGTCCGAATCATCGACCAGACGGTCGATCACCTCCATCATGTCATATTCCTTGGTGCGCTCTTCGGGCAATATGCCGAGCAGCTCCTTGGGGTCGGCCTTGGGCGGGGCGGCCTTCTTGCGGTCGAAACCGGCCTTCTCGAACGAACCTATCTTGTCCATGATGCCACGGATGGTGCGCAGCGCATCGGCATCGTCCTTGGCCTTGTAGTCGGTCACGCCACTGATCTCGCAATGGGTGGTGGCCCCGCCAAGGGTCTCGTTGTCGATGTTCTCGCCAATGGCCGCCTTCACCAGATAGGAACCTGCGAGGAAGATGGTGCCCGTGCCGTCCACGATCAGCGCCTCATCGCTCATGATGGGCAGATAGGCCCCGCCCGCCACGCAACTGCCCATGATGGCCGAGATCTGGATGATGCCCATGCTGCTCATCCGCGCGTTGTTGCGGAAAATGCGCCCGAAGTGCTCCTTGTCGGCAAATATCTCGTTCTGCATCGGCAGGTAAACCCCCGCGCTATCGACCAGATAGATGATGGGCAGGCGGTTCTCCATGGCGATCTCCTGCGCCCGCAGGCTCTTCTTTCCGGTGATGGGGAACCACGCCCCCGCCTTCACCGTGGCATCGTTGGCCACTATGATGCACTGCTTGCCGCTCACATGTCCGATCACCACGGCCACACCGCCACCCGGGCAGCCCCCATGCTCGGGATACAGGTCATATCCGGCAAATGCCCCTATCTCTATGGTGTCGGTCTTGGGGTCGATGAGGGCAGCGATGCGCTCGCGGGCGGTCATCTTGCCCTTGGCGTGCTCCTTCTCAATGCGTTTGGCCCCACCGCCCAGATATATCTTCTGCAAGCGGCCCTCCATTTTCGAAACGAGCTGCTTCATCACGTCCTCATTGCGGTTGAAATCTATGTCCACTTTCACTTTCATCATCTGTTTAAGGTCGCCAAAGATAGGTTCTGAGCCATGGTGGCGTGCGTTCGGAATGCACTTGGCCGAAGCCCTTGCGGACAATAAAAAATCCCCTCCCGCGCGCAGCGGAAGGGGATTTTCAGAATGCCCTTCATCAGGGATCATTTCATGCGCTTCTCCTTGATGCGGGCCTTCTTGCCGGTCAGCTCACGGATGTAGAAGATGCGTGCTCTGCGCACAACACCGCGCTTGTTCACCTCAATGCTGGTGATGCTCGGATTGCTGAACGAGAAGATACGCTCAACGCCCACGTTGCCGCTCATCTTGCGAACTGTGAAAGTCTCTGTGGCACCGGTGCCGCTGCGCTGAAGCACAACGCCTTGGAATTTTTGTGGGCGGGTCTTCGCACCCTCGGTGATGAGGTATTCCACCGTGATGGTGTCTCCACCTTTGAATTCAGGATGCTCGATCCGTTTGTTGAATCCGTCCCTTACTAAGTTGATGATCGCGTCCATCTGACTGTCTGTCTCTGTTGAAAAGGCCCAAAAATCGGGACGGCAAAAGTAGATGTTTTTCCGTTCGCGATACTACCGCCAAGAAAATGTTCAAAAAACTCTGCTTCAACGGGTCTGACGCGATCCCAGATGGATCACCGTGCCGTAGGCCAGCAGGAACTGGCCCGACAGATAAAGGCTCATGTTGAGCACCTGGTCGTAAGGGAAATCGACCACGAACTTGTTCCATGCGATCACACAGTCTGAGAGGATGAACAGCACCGCTCCCCACACGATAAGGCCGTAGTCGCTGGCCGGAGCGTGCCCATGTCGCACCGAGGCCGCAATTCCCATGGCGGTGATGACCAGCGTATAGGCCAGCACAGGCACATACATCTCGCCCAGTCCGCCCTGCATCAGGCTGAAGAACACCCCTGTGAACAGGATGAACACCGAGGCGAGCCCAATGGACTTTGCATAAGAGAATGGGGCCGATGATCTGCGGATGCTGCCTACGAAAGCCGCAGTGTAGCCCAGATGCGCCAAGAGGAAGAACGACAGTCCTGCGATGAAGTAGAGCGGATTGTCGCGGTCGAGCATCAGGGCGATGTCTCCGAACCATGACAGCAGTAGGCCGAACTGCATGAGCATGAAGAAACTGCTCTTGCGGTCCTGCGCCCCACGATAGAGCATGAACATCAGAATGGGCATGAACATCGGCTTCACAATGAGGTGAAGCGTCCCCAATTCGAAATAGAGGATGAGCAGATGGCAGAGTGTGAGTGCTCCGTAGAAGAGCGCGAGCGGACGGATGGCAGCGTTCATGTGTGGCCTGTGTCAGGGGTGTAGGAAGATGTGGGCTGTCCGGCATTGCGAAGTTGTCTCACAATGCGCGCGAACCAGAAGAAGTTGACGATCGCGAATATGCCCGCATAGCGCATGATGTCATCGGCATAGGCCGACTCCCAGAACAGGAGTGCCACCAGCAGCGTGGCCATGATGCGGCCATATTCGGCCGGGATTGCCCAAGGGCGGTTCTCAAACAGCCCACCGAGTGTGAGCAGCCCATACAGCACATAGAGGCCGGTGGCCGTTGTCTCTGCCCACGAAAGCTGCGCCTCGAAGAACAGCAGTGCGGTGGCAATGCCCAGCTGCACAGTGAACATCACCACCACATAGGCCCAGTGGCGGTCAATGGCGTTGGAGTCATACTTCACCATGCGCTCGGGCGTCACCTCTTTCGCATATTGCCGCCCGCCCAGATAGTCGGGCTGCCATCCCGGTGGTCTGAGAAACACGAGCACCTTGTCCTTCACCCCTTTCGACCTTTTGGCCAGGTCCCAGAGGTCATTCCAATAATGGACGTTGGCCCACACCGGATTCCAGCTTGCCAGCGGGGTGGTGATGCCATAGACCACCTCTTCCTTCTCCTCCTGAAAAGTTCCGAACATGCGGTCCCAGATGATGAGCGAACCCGCGTGGTTGCGGTCAATGTACTTGGGATTGCTGCCATGGTGAACGCGGTGGTGCGAAGGCGTATTGAACACCCATTCCAGCGGGCCCATCCGGCCTATGGTGCGGGTGTGTATCCAGAACTGATAGAGCGTGTTGAATGCGCTCACCGTGAGGAACATCACCGGTGCGAACCCTGCGAGGGCCAGCGGCACATAGAACGCCCACGAGAACGCGTTCTGCAACCACGACTGGCGCAGGGCAACGCTCAGATTATACTCCTCGCTCTGATGGTGTACCACGTGGGCGGCCCAGAGCGCATTTACCTGATGGCTCATGCGGTGGAACCAGTAATAGAAGAAATCGACAGCCAGAAAAAGGAGGACCCAGTTCAGCACGGTGTTCTCCAAAGTGAAGAGCCGATGATGCTCATAGAGGAACAGATATCCGAAGAACAGCGCGGTCTTGAGAAAGATGCCGGTCACCTGTTGGCCCACACCAAGGCCGATGTTGGTGATGGAATCGTTGAGACGGTACAGCTTGCGGCCCTTCCACAGCGAATAGGCCAGCTCAATGCCGATGAGCAGAAAAAAGGCCGGAATGGCCAGTGCGATGTAGTTCACTTCCACAGCGCTAAATGTAGCAAAGCGGTGGAGATACGGTTATCATGCCGACCGTGTTCACAATTGCATTCTGATGGAAGCGGCCGAACGCGCTCCGGGGTCTAAATTTGTTCGGATGAAAGAACATCTGTTGGATTTTCCACCTGTCATGCGTTTAAGGCAACGCATTGGCAATTATTTCCTGAACAAGGAGTTGGAAGGCCTCAAGCGGGTCACCATGAGCGTCCCGCTGAATGATGTGAAACGGGTCGGTGTGCTTTTCTCAGGGCAGGACGATGTTTCGCTCAAAGCGGTCAACCTTTTCGTGGAACGCCTTCGCAAATCAGGGAAAAGTGTCCGATGTATGGGATATGTGTCGCGCGAGAAGGCGGCAGAGACCCTCCGTCCGGCATGGGGCCTTGAATTCTTCACCCAGAATGACCTTAACTGGTATTTCCGTCCCGAGAGCAGGAACGTTCAGAGTTTCATCGAGGAACCCTTCGACCTGCTCATCGACCTGAGGATGCAGCGGAGCATGGCCTTGCCATTCGTGGTAGCGCTGTCGAAGGCAAGGTTCAAGGTCGGATGCTTCAACGAGAGCGACCATGGCCTCTACGACCTGATGATCCGCGCAGACAGCAATATGGAGATTGCCGAGTTCATCGGGCAGTTGGAACATTATCTGGAAATGGTGGGTCCGAAAAAGGATGGCAAACAGTAGTATTGCGATATGGCAGCAGAACTGAATCTCAAGGGTACCGGAGTGGCAATGGTCACCCCATTCAATGCAAATGGACAAGTCGATCTTGCCGGCCTTGAGCGGCTTACAGAGCATCTGATCGATGGCAGGGTCGAATATCTCGTGGTGATGGGGACCACTGGCGAAAGCGTGACCCTCTCAAAGGAAGAGAAGAAGTCCGTGTTGAAGGCCGTGCTCGCCACCAATGCGGGCAGGATCCCTGTGGTGCTCGGTGTAGGAGGGAACAACACTGCGGAGGTGTGCCAAGAGCTGCGACAGTTGGACACCACCGGCCTTTCGGCCATCCTATCTGTCTCTCCGGCCTATAACAAGCCCACGCAGGATGGAATCTATGCCCACTACAGGGCAGTTTCAGAGGCCAGTCCGCTTCCCATCATATTATATAATGTGCCGGGACGCACCGGTTCCAACATGTCGGCTGCCACCACACTGCGGCTGGCCCACGATTTTGTCAACATCATCGGCATCAAGGAGGCATCGGGCAGTGTGGAGCAGTGCATCGACATCCTCAAGCGCAGGCCCAGTGATTTCCTTGTCATCAGCGGAGACGACAACCTGACCCTGCCGCTCATCGCCTGTGGGGCCGATGGGGTCATCTCGGTGGTGGGCAATGCGTTCCCCCGGGCATTCTCAGACCTCACACGGGCCGCGATGGCCAATGATCTTTTGGTTGCACGGTCGCTTCAGTACCGGCTGTTCGATATCATCAACATGCTTTTTGCAGAAGGCAATCCGGGCGGTGTCAAATGTGCCCTGAAGGAACTCGGCATCTGCGAGGAGCACATGCGATTGCCGTTGGTGCCGGTGTCAGACACGCTCCGCAGCAAGCTGACGGAATACGTAAGGGCATTCTTTTAGAACGCGTAGGTGGCGGATCTTTCCGCATCACCGGCCCATTTCACCGTCAACTTGCCCGAGGTCATCGGTCTGAGGGAGCTGAGGTTGAATTTCAATGTCTCCCTGACGATCGACCTGCATGGGTCAGGGCCATCCTTCACCTTATGTTGCAATTGAAGCACGGCCTGTGGTGGAAGGCTTTTCAGAACGGCACCATTGAAATACATCTGCCAATCGTGTTCGCGGCAGCCGCCCCCGTGCTGAACGCCCACGGTCAGCGTGTCGCCAGTGACATCCCAGCGTGTCACGGTGAAATCAATGTCCTTTTCGCTGATGCGGACTGAAGAATCGGTGATGATCTCGCGCATGACAGGCTTCTTTGCTGCAGGTTCTTTCTCGGCCGTTGCCGTCTGTGAACCACTGTTCTTGCAGCCGAACAGAACGAAGATGGACAGGAGGATGGGAATTAGTCTCATGGATTCATCGGGTTTGAATATCCGGCCGTGCTATTTCAGGATCTCTTCGAGCTTCTTCTCCAATTCTGCGCCCCGCAGTCCTTTGGCGATGATGTGGCCTTCGGCATCCAGCAGATAGGTCATGGGAATGCCGTCAAGGCTGTAGGTGGGTACGAAGCTCGATTGCCAGAATTTCAACTCCGACCCGTGCTTCCACGTCAGTCTGTCGTCCTTGATGGCCTGAAGCCACGCATCGCGGTCGCGGTCCAGACTTACCCCGAAGATCTCGAACCCCTTGTTCTTGAAACGGTCGTACATCCGCACCACGTTCGGGTTTTCCATGCGACAGGGTTTGCACCATGCGGCCCAGAAGTCGATAAGGACGACTTTTCCTTTGAGATCGGAGAGTCTGATAGGATTTCCATCAGGATCGGTGATAGCAATCTCGGGGGCGATACCGCCCACCGCAGTCCGTTGGGCCGCCTGTTGCTGTGCCCTTATATCTGTGACACGTGCGTTGAAGGTGGTCACATATTCTGAGTTGGGCAGGCTGGCCATCAGCGCATCGGCCACCTGTTGGAACTTGTCGGGATGCTCCTGCGGATCCAGCGCTTGCACCGCAGACAGGCTCACCAGACTGCCCATATTGCTGTCAATGAATCCATAGACGAACTTTGTCTTTTCAGCTTGTTTCGCATTGAATTGGGGTTCAAGCGCGGCCATCAGCGAATCGTTATTGGCCAAGGTGCGTTTCTGGGCATACAGTTGACGAAGGCTGTCGCTTTCCTCATAGTTTCTCCGCAGGTAGCGGTCCAATTCACGGAGGCTCTCCGACCCTGCGGAACCGGTCACCTCATAGCTGCGGTAGAAATCAAGCGCATTGCCTGTGATGACCGCCTTCTCGTCAGGATTGAGCAGCAGGACCACAAAGTTGCTCTCGCCCAGACGCAGCCGGTAGAATCCCGGTTCGGTGATGTTGGTGGCAATTTTGAATTCTCCTTTCGAGGTCACCGTGGTCGAATCGAGCAGAATGACAGTCTCGGAGGTCAGTTTCTCCAACACAGCGGTCTCGCCCTCGGCATTGGTGATCGTTCCTTTGACATAGCTGCCAGCATCGCACCCTATGAACAGGATTGTGGCGAGAAGTAGAAACGGGTACAGTGATCTCATCTGATGGCTCTTTTGAACAGCGGCCGCAAAGATAGCCCCTTGATGCTGGATGTGCTCAGCAGTTCTTATACTTGCATCAATGCGCAATCAGGAACTTGACCCCTACTTTGAGACCGCCAATGCCCCATGGCAGTTGGAACTGTTGAGAGCGCTTCGCGAGATTGCGCTCGGTTGCGGGCTTCGCGAAACAAAGAAATGGGGCGCCCCCGTCTATGTGAATTGCAGGAACGTGGTCTCTTTCGGAGCATTCAAGCACCATGTCAGCATCTGGTTCTTCGAAGGGGTGCATCTGACAGACCATGCAGGGGTTCTTGCTGCAGCTCAAGAAAAGACGAAGGCCATGCGCCAATGGCGATTTGAGGAGGGTGACCCATTCAACCCCGAACTTGTACGCGAATACATGACGGAGGCCCTTTACAATGATGAGAAAGGGCTGAAGACCGCGCCTCAGCGGGTCAGGGATGTGACCGTTCCGCAAGAACTGCAGGCCGCATTGGAACAATCACCCGAGGCCATGGCCAGATTTGAGCGCATGCCGCCATCGCATCGAAGGGAACATGCCGACTACGTGGCAGAGGCCAAGCGCACTGAGACACGCGAACGCAGGGCCCAGAAGTGCATCGCCCTGATCTTGATCGGTGAGGGATTGAATGACCGCTACCGCTGACGGCTACAGCAACAGATGTTCAGGCGTTGCCGGCCCGGGAGGTTTTCAGCTCCAACAGCGTGATCTCGGGTGGGATGCCGATTCTGCCCATGAATCCGAGGAATCCCAGTCCACGGTTAACATAGAGATGCTGTCCGCCTTTGCTGTAAAGCCCCGCCCATTGACGGTAAACATATTGGACGGGGCTCCATTTGAAGCCCGGTATCTCAATCCCGAATTGGAACCCGTGGGTGTGACCGCTCAACGTCAGGTCAATGTGCGGGTGCTCAGGAATCACCTGTGCCTCCCAATGGCTGGGGTCGTGAGAGAGCAGGATACGGAAGGGTGCGCTCTCCGTGCCTTGAACGGCCCTGCTCAGGTCGCCATATTTGGGAAAGTGCATGGCCGCTCCCCAGTTCTCTACACCTATGATGGCCATCTGCTGCCCATCCTTTTCAATGATGCTCGATCCGTTGATGAGCACGTTCCATCCCGCCTCGCGCTGCAATGCGATCAACCTTTGCAGATTCTCACGCTTCGATGCTTCGTCAGGCCATTCCACATAGTCGCCATAGTCGTGATTGCCGAGCACTGAGAAAACTCCAAGTGGGGCTTTCAGCCTTGAAATTTCGGTGAGGAACGGCTCGGCCTCCTCAGCCCGGTTGTTCACCATGTCACCGGTGAAGAAAATGATGTCCGGCCGTTGTTCGAGAATCAGATCTATGGCGCTGTGGATGGCATCGGTGGATGCGAAGCTGCCAGAATGCATGTCCGATATCTGCACCACACGCAGCCCATCGAAGGCCAATGGAAGGGACGGAAAGGTCAAAGTCTCCTTGCGTACCGAGAAATTGAACGCGGTGCGCACCATGCCATAGACCATGGCGCTGAATGGCAGCGCGGCCGCGATCAGGCTTGCATTGGCCACGAACTGCCGTCTGTCTGAAAGGAAAGGTCCATCGGAGCCATTGACAGAACGGAAGATTCCGCTGACAAGCCTCACCGCATCTTCTCCCAAGAGGAAGACCGCGCCCAACAGTTTCGGAAGGGTGAGCACCATCACCACGCTGAACAGATAGAACCGTTGGTAGGGCAGCAGGGTGGGCACCATGATGGCGATCGTCACTGCACCGATCCCGATGAGTGTGGCCGACCAATAGGCCACTGGGAGCCACCGCACCGAACGGATATCTGTGGAAGGAACGAACTGTCTGATCGCCTGATAGAAGTACAGGTCGATCAGGAACAGGAGAAGTGCGGAGACTAAAAGACGTGTCATGGGCCAGCGTGGACGAGGGAAACCAGATGTTGGCAGAAAGGTTCGCAAAGGTAGGTGGGCAGGCATCGGGTGAAAGTCCCAAAGCCTGTTAACTTCGTGCTTTCAGAAACGGTATCATGACTTCCCCACGCTGCGCATGGGTCTCCAACGACCCGCTCTACATTGCCTATCACGACACCGAATGGGGCGTACCCGTGCGTGACGACCATCGGCTTTTCGAGTTTCTGATACTGGAGACTTTTCAGGCAGGACTCAGTTGGCTCACCGTGCTAAGGAAGCGCGAGAATTTCCGAAGGGCATTTGACGGATTCGATGTGGAGAAAGTGGCGGCATTCTCTGACGAGAGGATCCGAGAGTTGCTGCTCGATGCAGGGATAATCCGCAACCGCGCCAAAGTGAATGCCGCTGTGACCAATGCGCAGGCGTTCATCAAGGTGCAGCAGGAATTCGGCTCGTTCAGCAGTTATATCTGGGGTTTCGTGGATGGCAGGCCCATTGTCAACCATCATGTGACCGTAAAGGAGCTGCCTGCCAGAACCGGGCTTTCAGATGACATCAGCAGCGATCTGAAGAGGCGTGGATTCAAGTTTGTGGGTTCAACTGTGGTCTATGCCCACATGCAGGCCACCGGCATGGTGAATGACCACACTGTGGACTGTTTCCGATGGAACGAGGTCTGACGTTCAATCGTAGTTTCATAGCGAACTTTAGTTCGGTCACTCACGTTCAAAGTCACATCTAAATTCCCAAGGCCATGACAGTTGATATTGAAAAGGAAGACATTGAAGGCCTTCGCTTTCCGAAGGATGAGCTCCACCTCGGTGCTGAAGAGCGCGCTGCTCTGCGGCTTCAACTCGACATGGCATCGACCCTCGGGAATCTGGAGAAGCACAAGGTGCGTGTCGTATTCGAGGATTCTGAAGGGAAGAAATCGGTTCACACGACCATCTGGGGTGTCACCGAGAAGAATGTGCTGCTCAAGGGCGGCCGCAGCATTCCGGTGCATCGCATCCATACCATCTCTTTTACGTGATCCATTGCGTCCAATGCGGTCTTTCTGAATAGTGGCCTTGTCAGTGAACAAGGGTCAATGACCGGCTCTTCCCGCAAACGCCAAGTAGAACCAAGGGCGGTCACCGATTGCTCGGGGCCGCCCTCGGTCCTTCCAGTTCCAGGTTTGTCGGTGCGGGTCTTTTCTGGTCAGGCCATCCGCATTGCCCAAAACGTAATCTTGTTCCATTCATCCGCTCACCGACCCAAGGGTTGGAAGAGACGGTCAGTGATCGGACTGTGAGGTCGGTTCCATGCAACCTTCAAGGACAATCACTTTTTGTGGGCGGTTTCTGTTCAGTTCCGGTCTGTCAGGGTTAGGGGGATTTGCTTCGACAAATGTGAACGTGCGCCCACGAACCTAAATATAGAACTTTCGCAAAAACGAACAGTCACATTTATTGTTTGATTCACATATATCCTATTAATAAAGGGGTATATATGAATCCAAAGTTTATTCAAATTGTTCTCCGATCATTTCGATGAACGACCTAACCTTCTCGATAAGCGGTAGGATATGCCCATCTGTCAACTGACCTTCTGAACGGTGGTTGGGCGGGCATGAAGGAGAGGGATGCTACTGTCTGCAACCGTGACATCTGTCACAAGTGGGGCTTAACGCGGCAGTACCTTTGTCCCGTCAATGAGAATTTCATCATAAACCCCTACACTTAAAAAGAAGACCAATGAGGTATCTGTTCATGTCAGCGTTGTTTGCTTTCGGGCTTGTCTCCTGTTCCAACGGTCAGCAGAAGGCCAAGGGATCCACCGGAGAACACCACATCGTAAGTGCGGATGAATTTGCCAAGCGTCCTGAAGGTTCGCAATTGGTGGATGTGCGCACTCCGGGCGAGTGGCGAAATGGAATTATTGAAGGAGCATTGCTCTATGATATAAGCGATACCGACTTTGAGAAGCGTGTCGCAACGCTGGACAAGGCCAAGCCGGTGTATGTCTATTGTGCTGTGGGCGGACGGAGCGGTAGGGCGGCCGAGACGATGAAGAATATGGGCTATACGGTCTATGACCTCAAGGGCGGCATGGGTGCGTGGTCGTCCAAAGGAATGCCAACCGTCCGACCCAAATGAGCATTCGCCAAAGCACCTTTCTGATGAGGCATCTTCTGAGCATAGCGATAGTGTCGGTTTCGGGCCTTGTGGCATGGAATGGTTGTTCCAATGCTCCCGAGCAGTCGAGGCGGGCCAATGTTCAATATCTGAAAGGCACGGACGGGGTGACCTATCTGAAGATAGGGAAGGAGGTTGCCGATTCGGTGGGTGGAGTGCTGAAAAGGAATCTGATGAAGGCCATGGAAGAGGGTGGGGCCGTGCATGCAGTGGAATTCTGCAATGCCCAGGCCATGCCGCTCACCGCATCCTTCTCCAAGAAGTACAACACCGAAGTGAAGCGCACCAGCGACCGGTTGCGCAATCCGGGCAATGCTCCGGATGACATGGAAGTGCAAGTGATTGCAGATTATCGCAAGGACCATTCTGAGGGGAAGAAACTGTCGGCCAAAGTGGCGATAGATGCCCAAGGACGCAAGGTGTTCTATGCGCCCATCATCACATCGGGCCAATGCATGGTGTGCCATGGTGCAGAGGGTGATATGACCGAAGACCTGCGCGGCAGAATAAACGCGCTCTATCCGACCGACAATGCCAAAGGCTTCAACATTGACGAGCTGCGCGGCATCTGGAGCATTACTTTCAAAACAATCTGAGCCATGGCCAACTTCAATGACATCATCAAAAGTGACAGACCGGTGCTGATCGATTTTTTTGCCACGTGGTGCGGCCCATGCAAGGCCATGGGGCCCATTCTTCAGGACGTGAGCAGAAAAGTGGGCGACAAGGCACGCGTGCTGAAGGTCGATGTGGACCGCAATCCGCAGGTGGCCGCCAAGTACCAGATACAGGGCGTGCCCACCATCATGCTTTTCAAGAACGGCAAGATGCTTTGGAGGCAATCGGGCGTGGTGTCGGCCGACCAGTTGGTGAAGGTCATCGAACAGCACCAGTGAGCCGATAGGCCGACTGTCATCACACATCCCCCGACCCCCGACCCTTTTCCATGGAACACTATCTCGACATCTTTCTGCGTTCTTTTACAGAGTACTGGGGCTATCTGAAGAGTGAGATGCTGTTCACCTACGACTACAAGCCGTGGTGGGAGAACTATCTCTACTGGCTCATCCTGTTGTCGTTGGCGGTATGGGGTCTGGAGCTGCTTGCCCCGTGGCGCAAGGGACAGCGGGCATTCCGCAGGGATTTCTGGCTGGATGCCTTCTACATGTTCTTCAACTTCTTCCTGCTGTCGCTGATAGGATACAATGCTGTTTCCAATGTGGCGGTGGAGCTGTTCAGTGACCTCCTTGGCATCTTCGGTATCACCAATCTGGTGGCGATAGAGGTGGGTTCATGGCCTGTGTGGGCGCAGTTCGCACTGATGTTCATTGTGGCCGATCTCATTCAATGGAATGTGCATCGACTGCTGCATGCCGTGCCGTGGCTCTGGGAGTTTCATAAGGTACACCACAGTGTGAAGGAGATGGGTTTTGCCGCACACCTGCGCTTCCATTGGATGGAGACCATCGTTTACAAGACCATTCAATATGTGCCGTTGGCCATGATCGGTTTCGGGCTGAAGGACTTCTTCATCCTGCACATGTTCACGGTGCTCATCGGTCATTTGAACCATGCCAACCTGAACCTCGACTATGGCCCGCTGCGCTACATACTCAACAACCCGAAGATGCACATCTGGCACCATGTGAAGGTGTTGCCTGTGGGGCATCCTTATGGCATCAACTTCGGCATCAGTCTGAGCCTTTGGGACTATCTTTTCGGGACTGCCGTCATTCCTTCCGATGGTCGCGACATAGAGCTTGGGTTTGACGGGGACGGGCAATTTCCTCAGGATTTCGTAGGCCAGGCGGTGCATGGGGTGGTGAGGAAGTGACAGCTGCACTGCAGTGCCATTGCCATTGACAACGCATCTCATGATCATTTCAAGGATGTTACGCCTGCATTTCTGAAAGTTTATCTTTGCGCGATTCCGTACCTGCTATATCCCAATTATGCGTAGAGAAAGCTTTGAATTCCTTGAAAGATACCTGAACAATGCATCGCCTACCGGCTTTGAGTCGAGTGGACAGCGGATGTGGCTCGATTATATCCGTCCTTATGTGGATGACTATTTTGCAGACACCTACGGCACGGTGGTCGGGGTCATCAATCCCAAGGCCAAGTACAAGGTGGTGATAGAGGCCCACGCGGACGAGATCTCGTGGTTCGTCAATTACATCACCAAGGAAGGACTCATCTATCTGAAGCGCAATGGCGGTTCGGACCATCAGATAGCTCCATCGAAACGGGTGAACATCCACACCAAGAAAGGCATCGTGAAGGGCATTTTCGGATGGCCGGCCATCCATGTGCGCAACGCGAGCAGCGAGGAAGCGCCCACATTGAAGAACATCTTTCTCGATCTGGGCTGCGCCAGTGCCGAGGAGGTGGAGAAACTGGGGGTGCATGTGGGCTGTGTGGTGACTTTTGATGATGAGATGATGATGCTCAACGACCGCTACATTGTGGGCCGTGCGTTGGACAACCGCATCGGGGGTTTCATGGTCGCTGAGGTGGCACGGATGCTCAAGGAGAAGAAGAAGAAACTTCCTTTCGGCCTCTATATCGTCAATGCCGTGCAGGAGGAGGTGGGCCTGCGTGGTGCCGAAATGATCGCCCATCGCATCAAGCCCGATCTGGCCATCATCACAGATGTGTGTCACGACACCCAGACACCCATGTATGACAAGAAGGCCCAAGGCGATCTGACGGCAGGCAAAGGCCCGGTGCTCACTTATGGCCCTGCCGTTCACAACAACGTGCTCGATGTGCTGATCGATATAGCGGAAAAGAAGAAGATCCCGTTCCAGAGGGCTGCCGCATCACGTGCCACAGGAACCGACACCGATGCCTTCGCCTATGCGGGCGAGGGTGCTGCATCGGCACTCATTTCGCTTCCGCTGAAATACATGCACACCACGGTCGAATCTGTACACAAGGACGATGTGGACAACGTGATCAAATTGATCTTTGAAACACTGGTGCAGTTGAAGGACGGCCACGATTTCAGCTATATCAAGTAAGGGCGTGAACGCACAGCCTTGCGGCCTGACGTTGTCACATACGGTCAATGCGAGGGATGTGTGTCCATACATTCGCATGTTTGTGATGCGCTTAGCCCCTTGTTCCGGAAAATGACGGTCATAGATCAGCTTGTCCATCTTGCCTCGCTGCAAAGCACGGGCACGGCCATCTATGCTGCGGGCATTTTTCCATCACAGCGCTATCAGCCCCGACTGGGCATTGCGCGGGAGGACGACAACGTGTTCTTCACCGCCTGCATCGTCCACATTCTTCAATCGTTGGAGGGCAGGTTGGAGGATGACGAGCTTGCCATTTCCACCCGGATCTGCACGGCTGCAATTGCGGCCTATCCGCTCTATGGCAACAAGGACGGGCTGGACACTTACAACTTCTGGCGAACGCGGCCCAGTGGCCATTTCCCGAACGGGAACCTGATGCACCGGTTCGAGCATTTCCGCATTCCTGATGATATTGATGACACCGCCCTCATATTCCTGACCCAGCATGCATCGCGCGACAGGGTAGGAGCATTGCGCGAGAAATTGAAGGGCCATGCCAATCTGGCCTATCGCCAGGCCAGTAATACCTTGCCTGAGTACCGTGGGCTGAGGGCCTATTCAACTTTCATCGGAAAACAGATGTACATCGACCTGGATGTATGTGTGCTGAGCAATCTCATGAGGCTCATACTGCTTCATTTTCCTTCGGAGTTGAGTGAGTACGACCGCGATTCGCTGTATCTGATATGCGAGGTGGTGCGCAAGGGACAGCATCTGACCATGCCCTATCGTGTGGCCCCGCAGTATTCTACAACTCCGCTCATACTCTATCACCTGGCCCGGCTGTTGCCGCATCTGCCGCAGGAATATGCGGATATACGTCCAGTGGTCCTTGATGGCCTGCATCAATGGCACAGGCAACTGAAGGTGGGAATGGAGAAACTGCTGCTGGAGAATGCGCTGCTCAACCTCGGTGAGCGACCCGATGCTCTGGCCGGCCTTCCGGACACGCTGCACTCTGACAGGGAGTTCTTCTACTATATCGCTGGGATATTCACGGCCTTTGAGGGCAATGTGGTGCAGCGTGTGGCCGAATCACCGTTCACACACCTGCGCTTTCGCAGCGGGGCGTTCAATCTTGTGCTGATGTTGGAGAACAGTGTGCTGAGGCGTTCGCTCCGTGACTCATAGCTCAACGCATACGATGGTCACATCGTCCATCTGCATCTCCTGCCCTTTCCATTGAACGAACTCCGCCTGAAGCTCGGGGCCATGCTCGGCCAATGGGCGCGACTGCAACGATCCAATGAGGCTGACAACATTCTTGCGGTAGAATTTCTTGCCCTGTGGCCCTCCGAACTGATCCTGGAATCCGTCAGAGAGCAGATAGAGCCTGTTTCCGGGAGCGAACGGCAGGGTGGAGACCTTGAAGCGCTTGGTCTCGCCCGTGCTGAGACCGCCTATGGTGAGCTTGGTCGAATCGAGCTCGGTCATACCATCGCTGTTGATGAAAAGCCCTGACTGCTGTGCCCCTGCAAAAGAGATGACCCCTTGCTTGCGGTCGATGACGCAGAGCGACATGTCCATGCCATCATTGATGGAGTTGATGGTGCGGTCGCGTTTGAGCAGGCGGTCGAGTTCGCGGTCCATTTCGGTGAGGATGCGGCCCGGCTCGGTCTCGTGGTGCTCTATGATGACCTGATTGAGCAGATTGTTGCCGATCATGCTCATGAGGGCGCCCGGCACGCCATGGCCTGTGCAGTCCACAACGGCCACGTAGGTCAGGTCGCCACGCCTGTAAGACCAGTAGAAGTCACCGCTGATGATGTCCTTGGGCAGATAGACGACAGAGGATGCGGTGAAGAAATCGGCCAGTTCCTTCTGGTCGGGGAGGATGGCGTTCTGGATGCGGTTGGCATAGTTGATACTGTCGGTGATGTCATCGTGCATCACCTGAAGCTCGGCCGTGCGTTCCTGTACGCGCTGCTCCAGTTCCTCATTGACCTTCTGCAGTTCGGTCTCGGCCCTGGCAATTTTCAGCTTGTCGCGCAGCTGATCCATGATCTCGTTGCTGAAATACATGCCCAATATGCCGGCCAGCGGAATGAATCCCATTCTGGTGATGAGTTCGGCCACTTCCAATCTTGGGCCATCATCATACATGAATATGAACGCATAGAGCAGGAGGTAGAAGATGGTGGCCACGCCTGTTTCAATGGCAGAGAACCGTGCGGCCACCGAAATGATGGACAGGTAGAGGATGAGGTAGAACGGAGAGCTCATCCATCCGGTGGCGATGATCCAGAGTGCGGTGGTGAGGCCATCGGCAATGGCGGTGAAATAACTGGAACGGAAAAGGGCGTAGTGCCTATAAGGCTCTGCAACGAGCACGAACATGCAATAGGAGAGGCCTGCGAAAATGATCGTGTAGGCCAAAGGAACATAGCGCGGGTCGGCATCGATGAACAGATAATAGACCACTGCACTGAATGCGCTGAAAAGCAAACGCAGCACGGCAATGTGCCGCTCCGCGTTGTGGAGCTTCTCCTTTACAGCATCATTCTGAGCGTTGGACATTGTCCGTTCCAGTCATTTGATCCCATCCGGAAAATCAGGACGGGCAGTCATTTAATTTTCAGATTAACGATAGGTTTTCAATTTGGTTCCATTTTCATGTAGAAATGCTGTTGTAGGAATGCCGCTTCAAATTAACGACCTTTGTCGTCACACCACAGCGGGGACAGTGCGGCCTTGTTCCGCCCGTCAGATCCCATAGCATCATCTGAACCATGCTGTTCACCTGATCTACAGCAAAAGTTGCTGCCTGTGGTCGCATGTTGAACCAAAACACCATTCCCATGGCCAAGTCACAGCACAGTTTCATGAAGCGTCAGCGCGAGATAGACAAGAAGAAGAAGGCTGCCTCGAAACGCGAAAAGCGCGAGGAGAAGAAGAACATGCCTGCGGGAAGCGGCCCCGAAGTGGTGTCCTATGTGGTGAACCACGGCATTGTGGTGGGCAGCATGGGCGAGGGCGAGATGCAGCACAGGAACACGGAAACGAGGCCGGTGGCCGACAAGGATGCCGTGGTCAAAAAGGTGGAGAAGGCCGAGAAGGCCGAGAAGCCAGAGAGGGCCGTGAGGCCAGAGAAGGCCGAGAAGTTGTGATGCAGTTGCCACGGCCGTCTTTAGGGCATCAGTCATAGGTGGCCGCACAGGTCACCCGTTCGAAGGTCTGCGCTGTGCAGTGCGTTCCTCGGCCTGTTCCATGCGCCATTCCTCAATGAGGCGGTCGTTGCCTGTCAACAGTATGTCTGGCACCTTCCACCCCTTGTATTCCGCAGGGCGGGTATAGACCGGAGGGGCGAGCAGTCCGTCCTGATGGCTGTCGAACAGGGCCGAGGTCTCGTCACTTATGACCCCGGGAATGAGTCTCACCACCGCATCGCAGACCACGGCAGCGGGCAGTTCGCCCCCCGTGAGCACATAATCGCCTATGGAGATCTCGCGGGTGATGAGGTGTTGCCTCACCCTTTCGTCCACCCCTTTGTAGTGTCCGCACAGGATCATGATGTTGCCTACGGAACTGAGACGGTTGGCGGTGGGCTGGTCGAACAGTGGGCCATCGGGGGTCATGTAGATGATCTCGTCATAGTCCCTGTCGGCCCGCAGGGTGGAGATGCAGTTGTCTATAGGTTCAATGCGCATCACCATGCCCGCTCCGCCACCGAACTGATAGTCGTCCACCCGGCCATGTTTGTCATCGGACCATTTGCGCAGGTCGTGCACGTGAATCTCCACGAGGCCCTTGTCCTGCGCCCGTTTCAGAATGCTGTGACTGAACGGGCCTTCGAGCAGTTGTGGATGGATGGTGATGATGTCGATGCGCATGGTGCAAAGCTACATTGCCTTGCATGAGGTCTATTCCTCGTAAGTTTGCGGCAAACCGAAAGTATGGAAGCCATCCGCCACAATTGGACCCGCGAAGAGGTTCTGGCCGTTTACAACCGTCCGCTCATCGAGCTGATGTATGATGCCGCCACCGTTCATCGCCAGTATCACGACCCGCGCGAGGTGCAGGTGAGCACCCTTGTGAGCATCAAGACCGGGGGATGCTCGGAGGACTGCGGCTACTGTTCGCAGGCGGCCCGCTACAAGACCAAGATCGACAAGAATGACCTGATGAGCGTGGAGCAGGTGAAAGAGGCCGCCATCAAGGCCAAGGCCGCAGGGTCGTCACGCGTGTGCATGGGCGCGGCATGGCGCAATGTGAAGGACAATGAGGAGTTCGACCAGGTGCTGGAAATGGTGCGCACGGTCTATGACCTCGACCTTGAGGTGTGCTGCACCCTCGGCATGGTGACCGAGCATCAGGCGAAAAGGCTGGCATCGGCCGGGCTGTATGCCTACAACCACAACCTCGACACATCGGAGGAGCATTACAGGGAGATCATCTCCACACGCGGCTATTCAGACCGTCTGCAAACGTTGGAGAATGCCCGCAAGGCCAATCTCACCGTCTGTTCGGGCGGCATCATCGGCATGGGCGAGAAGCCCGAGGACCGCTGCGCGATGCTGGTGGCCCTTGCCAATCTGGACCCGCATCCCGAATCGGTGCCCATCAATGCGCTGGTGGCCGTGGAGGGCACTCCGCTCGAAGACTGCCCGCCCACCCCGGTGTGGGACATGGTGCGCATGATAGCCACCGCCCGCATCGTGCTGCCCGCCACCACCGTGCGCCTGTCGGCAGGCCGCACACAGATGACCCCCGAAGGGCAGGCGCTGTGCTTCATGGCAGGCGCAGGCTCCATCTTCTCGGGCGACAGGCTCCTTACCACCCCCAATCCTGACATCGACAGCGACACGCAGCTCTTTGCGCAGCTTGGGCTGGTGCCAAAGGCGGCCTACAAGGATGGCGACCGCCCGAAGGTGGACGAATCCTATAAGGAGCGTCAGGCCCAGAGCGAGCATGTTAAGTGGTCGCGGCCCGGCCATTCCATTGCACGCAACGTGGAGAAGTCCATCCGCAACCTGAAGACCAAAGAGGTTTGAGCAGGGGAAGAGTTCGGAGTGGGAAGTTCGCAGTTCGGAGTGGGGAGTCAGTGGTCCGAAGTTGAAGCGGTGATGGCCGACCTGTCACTCAACGACCTGCTGGGCAGCAAACTGCATCAGCGCAAGGAATCGGGCCTGCTGCGGCAGTTGCGCGTGGCCGAAGGCAAGACCGATTTCTGCTCCAACGACTATCTGGGCCTTGCGCGCAGCAACGAACTGAAACTGCGCATCAGCGAGGCCGAAGGGCAGGAGGGAGGCGGCATCGGCAGCACCGGTTCGCGGCTGCTCTCCGGCCATTCGCGGCTGTCGGAGCAGCTCGAACAGCGCATTGCCGAGTTCCATGGCAGCCCCACGGCCCTGCTGTTCAACTCGGGCTATGATGCCAACGTGGGGCTCTTCTCTTCTTTAGGAAGGGTGTCGCATACCATTGTCTATGACGAACTTATACATGCATCGGTGCATGATGGTATCCGCCTGTCCAAGGCCACGGGCATCGCCTTCCGCCACAACGACCCGCAGCACCTCGATCAGATTCTCAGCGCTGTCGATGGCCATTCCGTGGTGGCGGTCGAGAGCATCTATAGCATGGACGGTGATGCCTGCGACCTCCGTGCCATGGCCGATGTGTGCGACCGCCACGGGGCCTCGCTCATTGTGGACGAGGCCCATGCCGTTGGCCTGTTCGGGCAGCAGGGCAGGGGACTGGTGCATGCTGCCGGACTGGAAGGCCGCGTCTTCGCCCGACTGATGACCTACGGGAAGGCCCTCGGCTGCCATGGTGCGGCAGTGCTGGGCAGCGATGTGCTGAGACAGTTCCTCATCAACTATGCAAGGCCGCTCATCTACTCCACTTTCACCTCGCGGCACGCCCTTTTGAGCATCAAATGCGCCTATGACATGTTGTCAGTCGTTGATGATAAACGTCAGATCACCAGTCATCTGACAGCATTACTTAAACATGAATTGAGTTCGCTTGCATCTGTGCATCTCATTCCGAGCAACAGCCCCATTCAGGGCCTTGTGGTGCCCGGTGCGGCACGTTGCAGAGCTGTGGCGCAACAGGTGTGGGACGATGGTTTCGACATCCGGCCCATTGTGCAGCCCACCGTGCCGATGGGGTCCGAGCGCATACGCATCTGCCTTCACGCCTTCAACACCGAGGCCGAGGTGATGGCCCTGGCAGGGTCGCTGCGCAAGGCCCTTGAAATGAACAGTTGACTTTTGCGGCCGCGTAGCGACCTTTGCCGCCTTTCCCGATCAGGGACAATAGCCCCCCGCCTGCCATGAAACGTATCAATGAATATCGCAAACTGTTCAATGTGGACAGCGATGTGACGCTGAAAGAGCTCAAGACCAACTATCGCAACCTGGTCAAGGAGTGGCATCCCGACAAGTTCCAAGAGGGCGACCCGCGCGCTGCCGAGGTGGAGGTGATGAGCCGCAAGGTGATCGATGGCTATCATTTTCTGGTGAGCCTGGCCCCCGAGACCATCGCTGCCGGTCTGGACGAGTACAGTGCCACCATTGCAGAATCGGGCATTGCCGACTACAGGCACAAGGGGCTGCTGTTGGAGATCACCTTCACCGATGGCACGACCTACGAGTATTTCGGGGTGACGCACAACATCTACATGAAATTCCACAGTTCCGACAAGCAGATGCGCACCGCCAGACGTAGCATTTTCAACTCCTTCCCCTACCGCATGTCGAAAGGCGAACGGGTGGAGCAGGAGGTCTGAGCGGGAGGGACGAGGGACAGGGGACGAACAGCGAACAGCGAAAGGCGAAAGGCGAGCAGCTTACAGCTTGCAGCCCCCAAAAGAAAAAGGGCCGCCCCCTTTCAGGAACGGCCCCGCTCACTCACCGGCCAAGGACGGTCATTGCGGCCTCAACATCAGCAGTTGGCTCCAATCGCCTATGCCTTCCGAACTGAATACCGCCACACGGAACTGGTAGCGCTCACCGCTTTCCAGCCCTGAGAACACGTGGCTGCGCTCTGTGGTTGTCACCTCTGGATCCCAGCCCACCTCTCCACTCATGCCGTCCACATACTTGCGCACCTGGTAGAGATAAGCCTTGTTCTTCTTCCGCCCCTTGTGGTAGAACTTCACCTCGCCTGCCTTCTGGCCCTCGGTCGTCACCTTGCACCCCTCGGGCGGGAGCAACTTGCCTACCGGGCTGGGCAGGTTGCGCAGCGGGAAGCCGCTGCTCAGCAGCACCACCTCATTGCCATTGCCCACGTTGTTCACATACGTGGCCATTTGCCCCGTCAGCTCCCGCACCGACTTCAGTGCCACGTTGCGCAGCGTGGTGTTGTTCTTGCCCCCGACCGACTCCACAAGATGCTGCGCCTTCGACAGGTTGTCTATGGCCACGTCATAGTCCATCAAGGACGGGTTGCACATTGGGAAATTCGTGTTGCCGTTCATGGCAAGCGAGATATTATTGACCCGGATGATAACATCCGCAACTGTTAGGCCATAAAGGCCGACTTTGACTGATCTTTTCATGATTTCCAGTCTTTGGTAAACGATTGGTTTGATCTGTTGCCTTGGCCCAGTGCCGCTGGCTGTCGGTATATAAACTCTGAAACATTCGATTTATTGCATGGCGGAAATGTTAAAATTCGCAACTTGTTGATTGACAGTCATAAAAAGTTTGTTGGGACAGGAAAAAAACCGACCCGGACGTATGCAGATGCCCGCTATCTCGATCATGATGGCCGCTATCTCGATCATGATGGCCTCTATCTCAACATGCATAGATTCTATCTCGATCATGATGTCGGCTATCTCGATCATGATGCCGGCTATCTCAATAGGGAAGGCCCCTATCTCGATCATGATGGCCTCTATCTCAATCATGATGGCCTCTATCTCAATCATGATGGCCGCTATGTCAATAGGGAGGGCCCCTATCTCGATCATGATGGCCGCTATGTCAATAGGGAAGGCCCCTATCTCGATCATGATGGCCGCCATACCGATGTTCATGGGCCGCAATGCCCACGTAGAGACGTTGCATGCAACGTCTCTACCACGCACCGCCACCGCACGGGCCGGATGATGCCTGTGGAGATTTTGGCATCCTGCCTATATATAGGGTGATGCCTCCTGTGTTGGGCGGCCATCCCGATGCCCACGTAGAGACGTTGCATGCAACGTCTCTACCACCACCGCCATGCCCACGTAGAGACGTTGCACGCAACGTCTCAACCGCCACCGCAATGCCCACGTAGAGACGTTGCATGCAACGTCTCTACCACGCACCACCACCGCACGGGCCGGATGATGCCTGTGGGAATTTTGGTATCCTGCCTATATATATGGCCACGCCTCTTTATATTTTGCGACCATCAGGAAATGGTGATGGAACAGGGGATGATGGTTGGGGGATAATGGAGTGCTGCTCTGCTAGCAATGGCTGGGGCCTCATGGGCAAAATATTTTTAATAAAAACGATGTCCGCAACCAAGCGGAGCGGCCTCACGGACACAATGAACATGGAAAATAATGATGGCAGCAGATAGGTTACGGTCTTAGGGCTTTGTTTTGCGTCTAACATTGAAATGTAGTTAGTAAGTTCACCGCCCACAATGCTTCATCAATGCCTACCATCTACGACAACATAGAAGAGATTCTTGCGAAAGACCTGTCGGAGACCTTGAAGGAATCCTACCGTTCTGATTTCTGCGTGGGCTACTTCAACCTGCGGGGTTGGAAGAATGTGACGGAGCAGATTGACATCTTCTCAGGTGCAGATGATGAATGCTGCCGACTGATAGTCGGTATGCACAGACCTGAAGAGGATGTGCTTCGGCAAATGTTCGGCCATGATGGCAAGAAACTCATCGATCAGGCACAGGTGGTGGAGTTGAAGCGTAAGATGGCCAAGGACTTCCGAGAGCAGTTGACCATCGGTATTCCTACTTCACAAGACGAAGCGGCACTACGAAACCTCAGCCGACAATTAAAAGAGAAAAAGGTTAGGGTGAAACTTTATCTGAGCCACGCCCTCCACGCCAAACTCTATCTGGGTTACCGAAAGGACAAGAAAGCACCTGTAATCGGGTATGTGGGCAGTAGCAATCTAACCATGTCAGGGTTGCAGAAGCAGGGAGAATTGAATGTGGATGTGGTGGAACAGGATGCGGCAAAAAAACTTGCTGAATGGTTCCAAGATCGTTGGGACGACAGATTCGCCATTGACATCTCTGAGGAGTTGGCGCAGATAATAGATGAGAGCTGGGCAGGAGAAAGAGTGATTCCACCCTATTACATCTATCTGAAGATTGCCTACCATCTTTCACAAGAGGCGCAGACGGGCGAGAACAACTTTGACATACCCAAAGAGTTTGATCACCTCATTCCTTTCCAGAAAAAGGCCGTGACCCTTGCCGCACAGCATTTGTATCACCGAAATGGTGTCATCATAGGTGATGTAGTCGGTCTTGGCAAGACCATGACCGCCTCCGCGCTTGCCAAACTGTTTGAGGACACCTTTGTTCTGGAGACCCTCATCATCTGCCCCAAGAACCTTGTGGAGATGTGGAAGGACTATGTACACAAGTATCACTTGAGAGCAGTGGTTCAGAGTATTTCGGAAATCAACGAACGATGGGTAAATAAGGTGAGGCGATACCGCCTTATGATAATAGACGAAAGCCATAATCTGCGCAATCGGATGGGCAAGCGTTACGCTATCATCAAAGATTACATAGACCTTAATGAGCCGAAAGTCATTCTGCTCACCGCTACCCCATACAACAAGACCTATCTCGATTTGTCCAACCAGTTGAGACTTTTTGTGTCTGAGGACCAAGACCTCGGTATCGGGCCGGAACGGTATCTCGAATCATTGGGAGGACAGCATGAATATGTGGCAACTCATCAGGGTAGCCCGTTCAGCATTGCCGCTTTTGAGCATAGTCCGTATGCCGATGATTGGCGCGACCTGCTCAAGATGTTCATGGTACGCAGAACAAGGTCTTTTGTCCGCGACAACTATGCAGAGAAAGACCCTAAGAACGATAGACTCTATCTCGAATTCGAGGATGGGAACAGGTTCTATTTTCCTGAGAGATTACCCAAAAAGATAGAGTACGATTTTGACCCCGATGACCCCGATGACACCTATGCCAAACTGTTCTCCACAGATGTGGTGAACAAGATTAATCTGATGACTTTGCCGCGCTACGGCATGGGCCAATTCATTGACGATGCCAAGGCTGCAACCGCTTCCGAGACAGAGAAGAAGATCATCGATAACCTTACCCGCGCAGGCAGACGGCTCATGGGTTTCTGTCGCACCAACCTGTTCAAAAGGTTGGAGAGTTGCGGCTATGCCTTCCTACTTTCACTGGCGCGCCATGCCATGCGCAACTGCATTTACATCCATGCCATTGAAAATGGGCTGCCCTTGCCCATCGGTTCGCAGGAGACCGCCAGCATGGACGAATTCATTGAGGAGCAGGATGAACAGATGGATGAACTCGGCACCCTTCGCATCCATGCCGACCTCGAAACCTACACCAAAGGGGCCGCTTCCATTTACGCCAGCATGGAGCGGCACAGGACAAAGTACGACTGGGTAAGTTCTTCCAATTTCACATCTGCCTTCAGAAGCGGCCTGCTGGCCGATGTCAAGCTCATTCTTGGCATTCTGAAGTTGGGCACGAATTGGAGCGCGGCAGATGATAAGCAAGTGGATGCATTGGAACATCTGTGCCAGAAGAAGCACAAGGGAGAAAAGATACTGGTGTTCACCCAGTTCGCAGACACAGCCCACTATCTGCACAATGAGCTCAAGCGTAGAAAGGTCAGCGGTCTGGAGTGTGTCACGGGGGGCACGGTCAATCCTACCGAT
>JAIPBJ010000042.1 GCA_021739625.1 Flavobacteriales bacterium
CGTGACCTCGCGCCCGATGGGGCGCCCAAGTGGAGGTCGGATGCGAAATAGATGCGCTTGCGGTCGGTCATCGGCCCTGCAAAGAAGGGAAAAATCGCAGGGCAGCGGACGCATGCCGATGCCCATCTTTGTGGCAAGCGCAGCGACCCCCATGTTTCGACCCCTGTCTTTCCGCACCCTTGCCGTCACGCTGCTGCTACTTGGGATGCATGTACCGTTCCTGCTTTCCGACCCCGAACCGACCGTCACTGTCATGAGCCGTGGGCCATGGACGGACGAGGGGCTGAATACTGTGCAGGTACGCAACTTCGTGAACCATGGCACCCTCGCCATGAACGAGTGCGACAATCTCATCAAAACTCCTTTTTTCGGTCTTTCGCTGATGCCGTTCTATGCACTTATGGGAACCGATGTATGGGTGGGCAGGCTCGTGGTGCTGCTGTCGGTCCTTGTGGTGCTGTGGCTCATGTTGGCCTATCGCCCTACGCGGTCATTCGCGATCGCGTTCGCATTCCTTGGGCTGATGCAGTTCCATCTGTTCCATTATTCGCACTACAGCATGGCCGAGATGATGGGCGTTGCGTGGATGCTGTTGGGCATTTTTCTGCTTCGCCTGGCCCACGCCCACGAAAAGCGCGGATGGCATGTGGCGGCCGTGATGGCTTTCGGGCTGGCATTCCTCAGCAAGGTGACCTTCGCCTATGCGCTGCTGCTGCCGTTCATGGCACGCTATTTCCTGTTCCTGTCCGAAAGGACGCACGGACGCGACAGCGTACGGTCGCTGCTGGCCGACACGGGTATCATGGGCGCGGTGGCGGCCTTCATCTCAGGAAGTTTCTATTTCCGTTGGTACGGCCGCTACCGGGAGGTATTCGACCTCGTGAAGGCAGATCAGGGCAACGACCGTTTCGATCTTGCCACAGCGTGGAACCGCGTGCAGTTCAATTGGGACAATTTCATCTCTGTGGATGGTCTTGCACCCTTCATCGTGCTGTTCGTCCTCGCAGGGGTGATGGTACTCAGACGATCGGACCGCGGCCGTGGCGACCGTGCCATGCTTTTCGGACTGGTGGCGTGGCTCCTGTTGGAAAGTCACAGGCTGTTGCTGGTCAACCCGCCTTCGCGCTATCTGGTGCCATTCTTTGCCTCGTTGCTGGCATTCACCGCCTTTGGAATCACCCAATGGAAGGATGCGCCCGCCCGAAGATTCTTTGCCGTCTGTTTCATTATCGGATTCAGCATTTACAACTTCTCCAATTTCAGCGACAGTCTTGGGAGACGGACGTATGTGATGGAAGAGGTGCGCAACTATTTGGCCGCGCACAGCCTCAAGGATGAGAAGGTGCTCGGAGTGTGGGCCACCAGCGTTGCCGACCGCAGCCGTGCCTATACTTTGCCGGTGTGGGACGGATTCATGAACCACAGTGACCCTATCGGAAAACACCGTCCACGTGTGGTCATCACCGAGCACGATGAGGCTGAGAGCAATGGTGCATTCCGCAATCAGGGCATCGACCTCCGGGCCATTTCCGACAGTGTCCGCAGCTATGACGTATGGCGCTATAAAGTGGACCTGTTCTGGATTGCTGTAAAGGAAAATGGGGAGATTGCAAATTGAAAACCGTTCCTGACAGTCAGAATCTGTCCATCTGCGCTGCCACCATTTTCTATTTCCCCATTTTCGGTTTTCCCCAAAAACTACCTTCGCCCCGTGTTTCTAAGAATTCTCCTTTTCCTAACGCTGCTCATCGGGACCTTTTCCGCCAATGCGCAGCGTCTGCATCTTGAGCGGCTGAGCTACAAGTCCTACGCGGACACTATCCACAAGGGACGGGCCATTGGTCTGGGAGCGGGAACGGCTGCGCTCTGGGTGGGTTCTGTGGTCGGTCTCAACGAACTGTGGTATGCCCACGAGCCCCGCTCATCGTTCCATTTTTTCGATGACAGCGGGGAGTGGATGCAGCAGGACAAGTTCGGGCATTTCCTCACCAGCTATGCCATAGGCAACTATTACACCGACATGATGCGCTGGTCCGGATTCAACCGCAAGACCAGTATCTGGACAGGTGGTTTCATGGGCAGCTTTTACCTCTTTGGGATTGAGATGCTGGACGGTTTCTCTTCGCAATGGGGCTTCTCGCTGAGCGACTTCGGGGCCAATACCACCGGATCGCTGCTCTTCATCGGTCAGGAGCTGCTGTGGAATGAGCAGCGGATCATGCCCAAGGTGTCCTACCATCTGACACACTATGCCCAATACCGTCCCAATCTTCTGGGATCCAGTTTCGGGGAACGCTTGATGAAGGATTACAACGGCCACACATTCTGGCTCTCGGTCAACATTTACTCTTTCCTGAAAGAGGAATCGAAATTCCCCAAATGGTTGAATGTGGCGGTGGGCCATGGTGCCACGGGTCTGCTGGGCGGTCATGATAATCTGGACGATGATGGCAATGCCATCATTCCACGTTTCAGACGGCAGCGGCAGTTCCTGCTATCGTTGGATGTGGACCTCACCAAGATCCCTACGAAGAAGAAATGGCTACGAACCTTGTTCAAGGCAGTGTCGCTCATCAAGATGCCGTTCCCGGCCATGCGCATCGGCACTGAGGACGGGGTGAAATTCGAACCCTTCTATTTCTGATCCATGACGGTCGGAGACAGGGTGCGCTTCTTGAATCATGTGGGCGAGGCCACAGTCATCCGCATCCTGCCCAACGGGCAAATGGAGGTGGAGGATGAATTCGGGCTGGTGACCACACATGCGGCCAACGAGTTGGTGGGAACAGGCAAGCGGGCGGCCGTTGTTCCAGTATCGAATCCTGTGATCGATGCCCGGACTGCACAGCCCGAGCCTGTCCAACAGCCACCTGCTGCCCGGGCCACGGCCGAACCGCTTCCTGAACTCGCGTTGGTATTCCTTGCCGAGGTGGGCTCAGAACCGACCACATGCGACTTCGAGCTGTTCTTCCACAATGGTTCTGACTATCATTTGCTGGTCAACATCGCTGCCAAGGAGGACCGGGGGTTTTTCAGCCTCTACAGTGGAGAGGTGAGGGCAGGCGATGCAAGGCCCATCAGAGGGATCAGAAGGCAGGATGTGGACATCTTCAGCATCACCATGGTGGACTGCATCTTCTTTCAGGATACGGATTACCAGCATCGGGAGGCTTTCTCGGCCACGGTAAGACTGAAGCCCACCCGATTTGTGAAACCGTCAAGTTTCGTGATGCTCGCCTCGATGGACGGCAAGGCGATCGTGGTGCCAGTGGAGCGTCCTGCACCCAAGGTGACCGATGCATCTGCGGGCGTAACGGTGCGCACGGGCACACCCCCGGTCATCGCAAAGCGGACAATGCCCGTTTTCGACATCGAGGTGGACATCCACATAGAAGAACTGACCACCGAACATCGTAAGTGGACGCCCCATGAGATGCTGATCTATCAACGGGGCCACGTGCAGCGGCACATTGAGCGGGGACTGAAGGACGGACTGTTGTCCATCACCTTCATCCACGGCATCGGCAAGGGCAGGCTACGCGATGAGGTGCTGGCCATGGCCGCAGAATATGGGCTGCGGTGCGAGGCCGGGGCGTTCCACAAGTACAAGGGCGGGGCCACCGTGGTGTTCATGAGCAGGGGATAAACTGCCTGCCCGTACGAAAACTTATTTTCCCATTCGCCCTACATTTGCTCATTCATCTTCAAAAACCAATCGTACCATGTCACTTGAATTGAACGGAAAATTGAAAGTGCTTTTTGATGTGCAATCCTTCCCCAGCGGGTTCACAAAGCGCGAATTCGTCATCACCACAGAAGAACAGTATCCGCAGGATGTGAAATTTGAACTTGTGAAGGACAAGACCTCAATGATTGATAAGTACAAAGTGGGCGACCAGCTCAAAGTGAGTTTCAACGTGCGTGGCAACGAATATCAGGGCAAGTACTTTGTGAGCCTCAATGCTTGGAGGATCGAGAACATCGGTGCCGGAACGGCCCAGAGCATCCCGGCCCCGCTCGATCCGATGGCCGCGCATCAGATGGCCGCCCCATCGGCTCCCATTGATGACATCGGGGAGGATGACCTTCCTTTCTGAATCAATTGGCAATGGACAATCGGCAATTGGCAATTTGCGATGTGAAAGGCCAATTGCAGGGAGTGTCCATCGAACTGGGTCAGTTCGTTGGACACTCCCTTAATGGGCGATGTCGCACGAAGATTTTTCGTCTCCGAATAAAAGTTTTTCGGCTTGGAATAAGTGTTCAGAGGCATCGCACATCACCCTCGACCTGCCTGTGTCATCAGGGCTTTACACCGTGCGCATCACGTCTGAGGATGGGCTGTGGCAGGGGAAGGTGGCTGTAAGCAGATGAGTTCAAGGTTCAAGGTTCAAAGTTTAAGGTTCAAGGTTCAAAGTTTAAGGTTCAAAGTTCAAAGTTCAAGGTTCAAGGTTAAATGTTGTCACGCGCTTGCCACCTTTCCTTAAACTTGGAACCTTAAACCTTAAACCCGAAATGACCATGTCAACCAAAAAACTCCTCCGCAAAGAAGGTAAGATCCTCGGTGTGTGTGCCGGCCTTGCCGATTATCTGGATGTGGATGTCACCATCATCCGCATTGCTTTCGTGTTCGGTGTCCTCTTCGCAGGTGTCGGACTCATTCCCTACCTCATCCTCGCGCTCATCATGCCCAAGGGCTGAGAAAAGCGGATCAGGTCGTCAGGTGATCAGGTTCTCAGGCAACGTGTAACTCGTCTCCAGCCACGGCTGGAAGGCACTCGTCCCTTGTCCCCCGTCCCTCGCCCCTCGCCCCTTTCACCATGGAGATCACCATTGCCCTCATCATCATTGCCGGTCTTGTGCTGAATGGCATGGGCATCATCGGGTGCATACTGCCTGTGCTGCCCGGGCCGCTGCTCAGTTGGGTGTCGCTGCTGCTGTTCTTCTTTCTTCCGGACCATGAGGTGGGGCTGTGGACGCTCGGCATCACCTTCACGTTGATGTTGGCGGTCTCTGCCATCGATCTTATCATTCCCATTCTCGGTGCCAAACGGTTCGGTGCATCAAGGGAGGGCATCATCGGTGGTGCGCTGGGCATCATCATCGGGGTGTTCTTCTTTCCACCTGTGGGCATCATCCTTGGGCCGCTCGTTGGTACTGTGGTGGGGGATATGATAGCAGGGGGCACGTTTGCTGCAGCCTTCAACAGTGGCCTGGGCTCGCTTATCGGGTTCCTGGTGGGCACTTCCATCAAGCTGGCCTACAGCATTGCCATCGTCATCCTTTTCACCGTGAAAGCGGGAAGCATCATCGCGCAGATGATGACCGAGTGGTTCGGATGATAAGGAGTTCGACATTCTGAGTTCGTAGTTGAAGGTCAGGTCTTCGTGTTCTCCCGAAGAATGACCGGGACAAGTTTTGCGATTCCGCACGTGCGGGATTACGTTCTTTGTGTGACTCATTTCTCATCATGGCCCCATCCCCTCGATTCATCCTGATCCTGCTGTTGCTCCCTTTTCTTGCTGAGGCGCAGGTCACCATTCCCGACCATCGCAGAACAGACTGGCACTTGGCGGGCAACACACAGCCCGTCACCGCATCCGACAACGTCATCAGTATCCTCGATTTCGGGGGCGACCCCACTGGAACCGCTTCCTGCAACACGGCCTACACCGCTGCCATCGTTTCGTTGGGCGGAGGCGCAGGAACCATTCTTTTCCCAGAGGGGGAATACCTTTTCAACAGTGGCATCACCGTGCCCGACAGCGTGTTCATCCAAGGCGAATCGACCGCCACAGTGCTCCGGTTTGAAATACCTGGCAATGGCGACCTCATCCGCATCACCGGCAGTGTGGACGACCAACCGCTGCCCTTTGCCATGGCCGCTTCGCGCGGTGACCACACCATCACCCTTGAAGATGCATCGTCCCTCACCGAAGGCGACATCATCCGCCTGGCGATGACCGACAACGACCTCGTCTTTTCCAACTGGGCCTACGGAACCTTGGGGCAGGTTGTGGAGGTCACCGCCATCGAGGGCAGCACCGTAACGCTGGCCGACCCGCTCAACACCTACTATCCCATGGGTCGCGCGCCCAAGGCGGTGCGGGTCGAACCTGTGCGGGCAGCCGGGGTGGAGTGCCTCAGCATTGTGCGTGACAATGTTGCCGATGCGCAGACCAGCAACATTTACATCCGTGCAGCATTCAACTGCGTGGTGCGCAATGTGCACAGCACCTTCGGGGCCTTTGCCCACGTGGAGGTGAATGTGAGCACCCATGTCACCGTGGAAGGCTGCTATTTCAACCAGGCCATCGGCTATGGCAGCGGTGGGCGCGGCTATGGCGTGATGCTGCAGGAGACCAGCAGTTTCAACCACGTTCAGAACAACATCATGGACCATTTGCGCCATTCCATGATCGCGCAGACAGGGGCCAATGGCAACGTGTTCAGCTACAATTTCAGCCGCGACCCCTATTGGACAGATGTGTCGCTGCCCGCCAACTCGGCCGGAGACCTTGTGATGCATGGCAACTACGCCTACATGAACCTTGCGGAGGGCAACACCGTGCAGCATATTGTGGTCGATGCATCGCACGGCACCAACGGCCCCATGAACACCTTCTTCCGCAACCGCGCCCAGCTCTATGGCTTCTTCTCAGACTCGGGCACACCGACCGACAGCTTGAACCTCATTGGCAACGAGACCACGAATTCGGGCCTCTTCATGGGCAATTTCATTGTGACCGGGGTGGGCCATATCAACCATGGCAACAACGTGCGTGGAACCACCACGCCCGCTGGCACGGAGGACATCGGCATCGAATCGCTGCTCTATCCCAGTGGCAACTATCCGTCCTTCATGGAAGATGCACTGCCCTACATCGGCTATCCGCTCGCCATGAATGCCAACACCACGCCCGCCAATGCGCGGTATCTGTCCGGCACCTATGTCTCGTGCGAGGCAGAGGAGGTCACGGCCATCGCCCCCGCAACGCATCCAACGCCCACTGCGTGGCTTCACGGCCATACGCTCGTGGTGCCAGCGACCATGCTGCCCGCGCAATTGACGGTCTATGCCATGGACGGAAGGATGCTGTTCCATAGCACGCTGTCGGCCACTTCAACCCCGCTCACCGCGCTGCCAACGGGCATCTACATGTTCCAGCTCACAGGGGCTGATGGGGTGGCGCAGCGGTGGAAGGGGGCCGTGGGGTTCTGACCTTGTTGCGGGCAGGGGGGCGCTTGTTGAACCACAAAGGCACAGGAAGGGTGGCACAAAGGCACGCAAAGGATTTCACGCAGCGTGCGCAGAGGGGAAAATATGCAAAGGACGCAAAGAGAAACAGTCGATAGTCCACAGTCCACAGTCCATAGTCGATAGTCCATTGTCCATAGTTCACGGTCGATGGTCAAGTTGCGTTAGGGCGGGGGAGGTCAGCGGGTATCGGTGGGCACAAGGCTCTGCGGCAGCATGAGCAGGAAGGGCAGACCTTTCTCGTAGTTCAGTTCACTGTAGAACAGGCCTACCCGCGCCAAGTTGTTGTAGTAGTCCTTCAAGTTGTGGTAGTAGTGATGCTCGCTGCCGATGTACCAGGCTTTCTCGCCAAGCAGGGTGCTCAGGAACCATTTTTCCAATAGACGGCCTGTTCTTCCGTTGCCGTCATTGAACGGATGGACTTTCACGAACACCAGATGCAGCAATGCCGCGTAGTAGAATGCCTCTTCGGTGGTGAGCTCGGTCTGCAGAAGCGCATCCAGCTCATCCCATAGCCTTCGGAACTCAGCACCCACGATGGTGGCGTCTGCGGCCTCATACTGCACGCGCTGCGTCCGCTGCTCTATGATCAGCATGTTGCCTGTGCGCACTGCACCGCGATGCGATTCGGGCAGCAGGTGACGGGTGGCTATGCTGTGCGATTCGAGGAAGTTGGGCAACGTCAGTGCATTGTCGCGGGCAAACTCGTATGCCTCATACAGGTCGTTGGGCTTCTCGGTGAGGTTGGGCAGATACTCTATGTTCAGCACCTTGTGCTTCACATAGCTGTCCACCTCCATTTCTTCGCCCTCAATGCGCGAGGACGACATGACGGACACGGCCGTGAAGAACCGGAAATTCTCTACCGTCCATTCCCGCTCGCGTATCTGCCTCAGACCATCTTCCACATTGTTGTTCAGCAGTGCATGGTAGGTTCTGAAATATGTTTTGGTAAGTAGTTGTCCCATGGCTCAGGAGGGTGGGTGGCAAAGGTACAGGTGATGAAACAGGAAAGAGGAAACAGGAAAGAGGAAACAGGAAAGAGGAAACAGGAAAGAGGAAATGGTATGCGGCCTGTGCGAACCGAGGACGGTTCGGAATAGTACACACGAGGTACAGCCTCGCGTGGGCGGACTGCCGTTACTTCAGCTTCGAGTCGATCTTGGCAATCTTCTGATTGTTCTTCTCCATCTGTCTCTGGATGTACTTCCTGTAGGCTTTTTTGGAATCCGACCTTGAGGCCAGCTCATCCTGTTCTGTGAGGTAAGCCCCATAGGACACAAGCCCCATTTTCTGGAAGGCCAGCAGCTTCTGCTTCAGAGACTTCTTCTCTTGTTTCACTTCGTTTTCCATAGCTTAGGGTGTTTCGGTCGTTGTTCAGGGACGCTTGGTGAAGAGGCATTTGCCGTGCTGCGCAGCACCTGTGAAGGAACTGCGCTTTGCGGGGAGGTCAAAGGCTCAGGGCCGATGACCGGGGTAGCAAAGGTAACTGTGCCAAATGGTGACGGGACGTCACCCAATAACAGACACGAGGGAAAGACCCTCGCGTCAGCGATACAGCCTCGCGCCTGTGGGGAAGACTCCAAAGTGTCTAACAGTCGTGTGGTGTGCGCACCAATTGCGCCACATCAAACCCCAATGCGCTTGCCTTTTCCAACAGCATTTGATACGTGGCTTCTTCCATGGTTGAATTGCGCGCCAACACCCACAGGTATTTGCGGTTGGGATGGCCCACCAAGGCATAACTGTAATCATCCGCTAGGGCAATAATGTAATAATCGCCTTTAAACGGCCAGAAAAACTGCACTTTCAATTGGGCATTGCCAGTTCCTTGTTGGGCAAAGGCTTTGCCCACTATGCCTCCCCATTTGCCATCGCGAAAGCACTTGTTATCCACCTTCACATGGTCGCCTTCCACGGTATAGGTGGCAGTGGTGCAATTGCATCCTTTCTGAAAACTGCTGGGGAACGAGGCTATTTCGTACCACGTGCCAGCATATTTGGCCAAATCTACCGATGCCACGGTGGGCAAAGGAGTGTTAGTACCGCAACTTACCACAAGAGCGCATAACAGCGCTAGTCCTATCGTTTTCATCTTCAACTTTTAGAGTTAACAACCGCGAGGGGAAATGGTTGTGGGTCGGGTGCAGCGCGCAACTGGTGAACCGTAGAAGGCTGAAGTATGAATGATTCATAGTGGCGGGGACGCCACCGAATAACAGACGCGAAGGAAGACCCTCGCGTCAGCTACATCGGCCCGGGCGGGGGGAAACACCCTCGCGCCTGCGGGGCACAGAACACAGGAGGCAGACCGTAACCTATTTATGGTCATCCACCACTGATTACCCTTCCCCCAAAATCTCCCCCATCACCATCGCCAGTTCGGGATAGTCATAGGGCGCTGCGGCCTCGGGCACATTGCCCAAGGCGGCCTTGCCGCGGAGGGGGCGCACAGTGTGGGCGGGGGTGGGGAGGTAGTTTCTTTTCATGGTGGTTACTTGAGGGACGGGGAGGAGTAATTTGCAATAGACAATTACTGCGTTCCGCAGTGAGACCGCTTCGCTCAGTTTGCAATAGACCCTGTCTGCCGACAGGCAGGGATGTGCAACCGATTCGCCAGAGGCGGAGAGCTCACTGCTTTTCGCAGTAATTGGCGATTCCCGCTATGGTCAGGATTCCGAAAAGCAAATTGAAAATTGCACATTGTAGTTTGCAAATAAAAAAAACGCCCCCCCGCGACCACGTGGGCCACAGAGAGGCGCAGGGCGCGACCCCCTACAGGTTGCCTACCAGCACTGTATGCTCACGGCCGGGCAGAGCTGGCTTACGCCATTGGCGTTGATCACATAGTAGATGCAGTAGTAGGTGCGGCCGGAAATGAGGCCCAGGAATCGTTTTTTGCGGGCCTTGCTGAAATCGAGGCCCACCATGGTGATGTCCACACCGCTCATGGCTGCAAAGGGGGTGCTGGGCTTGGGGGGTTCGGGCTGGCTTCCGTCAGTGGGCGGTGGCGATGGGATCTGGCGCACCGTGTCGCTCATGATGATCTGTCCTGCGGAGTTTATTTTGATCTCGGCAGGCAATACCGGAGCTCATTGCGGCACGCAATACCGGAGCTCATTGCGGAACGCAATAATAGCGAACAGCAAATAGCGAACAACGAACAGCGAACAGCCAAGAATTAGCTTTGCTCCTCGCAATGCAGCAGCCCCCCAAAACCTACTTCATCACCGGCATCGGCACAGGTGTGGGCAAGACCGTGGCCGCAGCCATCGTGGTGAAGGCCCTGGGCGCGGACTATTGGAAGCCCGTGCAGTGCGGTGACCTTGACCGCACCGACACCATGAAGGTGCAACGCCTCACGGGCTGCGCGGTGCATCTGGAGGCCTATCGGTTGGAATTGCCCATGTCGCCCCACGCGGCAGGTGAGGCCGAGGGTGTCCGGATAGACCTTGCGCAGCTCCGACTTCCCCACAGCGAAAGGCCATTGCTGGTCGAAGGCGCAGGCGGCATCCTTGTCCCGCTCAACGACAGCCACACCATGCTCGACCTGATGCAGCAGTTGAACATCCCCGTCATAGTGGTCTCGCGGCACTGTCTGGGCAGCATCAACCACACGCTGATGACGCTTGAAGTGCTGAAACAGCGCGGCATCACGGTCGCAGGCATCATCTTCAACGGGGATGAACTGTCGAGCTCAGAATCCATCATTGCCCAGCTGTCTGGGGCGAAAGTGCTGGGAAGGGTCCCTGTGCTTGACGAAGTGAGTCCTGCGTCAGTTTCCATGGTGGCGGACAGTCTGCGTGAGCGACTTTTGCAGGCACTATGAGCGACTGGCCTTCCCGCGACCGCGACTCCGTCTGGCATCCCTTCACGGCCATTACCCACGATTCGGAGAACATCCCCATTGTGCGTGCCGAGGGCGTGTGGCTCTATGCCGCTGATGGCATGCGGTACATGGACGCCATCTCCTCGTGGTGGGTCAATCTGCACGGTCATGCGCATCCCTACATCGCGCAGCGCGTGGCCGAGCAGGCCGCCACACTGGAGCATGTGATGTTCGCAGGGTTCACCCACCAACCGGCAGTGGAGCTGGCCTCGCGCCTGTTGGGGCATCTGCCAGCGCAGTATTCCAAGGTGTTCTATTCCGACAATGGCAGCACGGCCGTGGAAGTGGCCCTCAAGATGGCGTTCCAGTACTGGTTCAACGAGGACAGTCCGCGCAAGCGTGTCATCGCGCTGGAGAACGCCTACCATGGCGACACCTTCGGGGCCATGGCAGTAGGAGGGAGGGGCGTGTTCACCGCGCCCTTCGACCCGTTCCTTTTCGATGTCGAATTCATCCCTGCGCCTGTGCCGGGCATGGAGCAGGAGGCTGTTTCCAAGTTGGAATCCCTGCTCAGCAAAGGCGATGTGGCCTCGTTCATCTTCGAGCCACTGGTGCAGGGCACTGCCGGGATGCAGGTCTATTCCGCTGAGGTGCTCGACACGATGTTGGAGCTGTGCAGGCAGCATGGCGTGCTCACCATTGCCGATGAGGTGATGACGGGATTCGGCCGCACAGGAACGCTCTTCGCCACCGACCAATGTACCCATCGCCCCGACCTCATCTGCCTGAGCAAAGGCATCACAGGCGGCTTCCTGCCGATGGGCGTCACCATCTGCACCGATGCGATATACAAGGCGTTCTGGCTGCGCGATGATGCGAAGGGCCGCATGCGCACCTTCCTGCACGGTCACAGCTACACTGCCAATCCGATGGCCTGCGCGGCAGCCGTTGCCAGCCTCGATCTGTTGGAGCGGGAAGGGACTTGGGAGAACATCAGCAGGATAGAAGCCCGCCATCAGGCATTTGCTTTGGAGGCCGTTGCGCTGAATGGCGTGGCAGCGGTGCGGCACAAGGGCGTGATCCTCGCCATTGAATACCATACCCCACAGCACACCGGCTATTTCAACAGTCTGCGCGACAGGCTCTATGACCATTTCATGCAACGCGGCATTGTGCTGAGGCCGTTGGGCAACATCATTTATATCTTGCCGCCCTATTGCATCACCGACCAAGAACTGGACATAATCTATCAGGCCATCCGCGAATTCGACCATGAAGAACATCAATGACCCCCAAGTGCTGCAAGAGGTCTTTCAGCGATTGGATGCCTTGGATCCCGACACCCCGCATCTTTGGGGAACAATGACAGTGGCGCAGATGCTGCTGCATTGCCGCAAGCAGGTCGGGCTGGGAACAGGCGATGTGAAATCCAAGAAGCTCTATCCGGCACCGCTGCAATGGCTCATCAAGCACACGGTCGGGTTCCTGATCCCATGGAGCAGGAATCTTCCTACGGCCCCTGCAATGGTGAGCACGAAAGAAGATGGTCTCGACTTTCAGACAGAACTGAGCGCATTGAAGAACATCGTCAATCAGTTTATCGCCCTGCCTGAGAATGCCGCCCTTTCGGGCCATCCCATCTTTGGCAGCATGACCAAGGATGAATGGGGCCGCATCATCTACAAGCATCTGGACCATCACCTCCATCAATTCGGTGAGCAGCATTGAACTTCAGCTGGTTGTTGTGTGAAATTGAAAATGAGAGACTACCAGGAATATAATAACAAGCTATTCTCAAGATGGGCTCCGATCTATGATGGATTTGAAATAGTGCTGTCTGATGTGAGAAAAAAAATCACTCAAGAAATAAATCCAGTCAATAAATCCGTTTTAGATGTAGCAACCGGAACCGGAAGTTTAGCTATCGCCCTAAGCTCTACAGCAAAGAAAGTTGTAGGAATTGATTTATCATCAAAGATGTTAGAAGTTGCAAAAAGGAAAAAACACGCGAAGAACCTGTCCTTCCTGCAAATGGATGCAAGTAAACTGAATTTTCAAGATGACGAATTCGATATAGTTACAATCAGTCTGGGTTTACATGACATGCCGCAGGAGATAAGATCATCCGTATTGGAAGAAGTAAAACGTGTATTGAAAAAAGAAGGAAAACTATATATTTTGGAATACGACCGGATTTCCAATAAATTATTGAATAGTTGCTCTTCACATCTGATAAATGTTTTTGAAAGCAAGTATTATCTTGACTTCGTTAACTCAGATTTTTTGGAGTATCTCAGTTCATTTGATTTCAAACTTGAGAGCAAGACAAATTATTTATTTGGTCACTTGCAATTTTTAACGCTAACTAAATAATTGCTGTGAACAACAAACCTAAACAGCCTGAAAACCCAGTTTAGTCAAATCGTTCATCTTCACAATACATTCAAGCGATGATAGACCACTCACAGACCCAACTCACGGCACTCGCCATCCACCGCGTGGGCAACCGTCATCGCGAGGAGGACAACGTCATCTCTGACAGACTTGCATCCCTCACCGAGGAGCAGCAGGCGTTGCTGTTGGCCTTTGTGCTGCGCCCTTTTGTCAAATGCACCGAGGTCTATGAGTTTGCCGAGGGCGAGCCATCGCCCATCAAAGCGCTGGCCGAAACCGTCCTGAACGATCCTGAAGCGTTGTTCACCAGCTCGGTGCAGATACTCCAGCATCTCTATGCACAGTCAGACCATGCGCACATCCGCGTGGGAGAGGTTTTCGTAGCGCATCTCACTGCGGTCTATTTCGAGGGGCAGGTGTTGGATGCAGTGGGCATTTTCAAGGCGGAGACGAAGAGTCCGTTCTTCAAATTCAACGAGGAGGATGGCGAACTCGTGCTTGTCAATGACCTGGGCGTGAATGCACAGAAGCTGGACAAGGGCTGCCTCATCATGGACACGGGCGAAGAGGACGGTCTGCGGGTGCTAACGGTGGATGCCAACAACTATGACGCGGATTACTGGAAGCGGAACTTCCTACACATCGTGCAGGCCAACGACAGCCATTTCCAGACCAAGAACCACGTGCAGATGGTGAAGGAGTTCTCCAAGGACGTGCTTGCCCCCGGCAACCGCACAGAGCAGATCGCCTTTGTGAATGAGGCGGTGCAGTTCATGAGCGACAGGGAGGAGTGGGACAATGACGATTTCGGCCTGACGGTGCTGCGCAATGCCGACCTTCAGAATGCCTTCAATGACTATCGCCAACAGTTCTCTGAGCGGGCGGGGGTTCCGTTAGAGGACAGCTTCGACATTTCCATGCCCGAATTGCAGCAGCAGAAGCGCAAGTACCGCAATCAGATCGACCTCGACACCAAGATCCAGATCCGTCTGCCATTCTCGCCCGATGGCACGCAGCCTCACATAGAGCGCGGCTATGACGAGGTGCGCGGCATGTTCTTCTACAAGGTCTATTTCCTGAAAGAGGAGGGAAGTTGAAGGGGGCCCATAGGGCCATGGACGGGGCCTCTGTGCCAAACGGGCGTTCCATTTCCCATAATTGCAATTTAGGGTAATTTAGCCGCTTCACGTTCTGTTTGCCTTTGTATATGAAAAAGACACTCCTTTCGTTCGCAGTGCTTGCGTTCACTTTCCTCTCCCCATCGGCCTTTTCGCAGATGGTCATAGACAACACCCTCACCCCGCAGCAGCTGGTGGGCGATGTGCTTCTGGGCGAGGGCGTGGTGGCCACCAACATCTTCTTTTCGGGCAACTCGCTTCAGGTAGGAGCCTTTGATGCGACCAATTCACTCTTTCCGATAGCCGAGGGTCTGGTGATGTCATCAGGAAGCGTGCTCGACATTCCGGCCGCAGGCAACGTATTTGCATCCACAGGCCATGGCGCGACCCAGGATCCCGATCTCGACCTGATATCCTCTGCACTTACACGCGATGCTGTGGTGCTGGCGTTCGACTTTGTGCCCACAGGCGATTCCATCAGCTTCAACTACATCTTCGGATCGGAGGAGTATCCAGAGTTCGTCAACTCAGGTTTCAATGATGTGTTCGCTTTCATCATCAGCGGGCCGGGTTTCAATGGGCCATTCTCTAACGGAGGGGTGAACATTGCCCTCATTCCTGGCACGGCCACTCCCGTGACCATTGACAACGTGAATGACAATTCCAACAGCCAATACTATGTGAACAATGCCAACGGTGGCCCCAATGGAATCGTGTTCGATGGCTATACGGTAACCCTGCGTGCCGAAGCACAGGTGCAGTGCGGTGAGACCTATCGCATCAAACTGGCCTTGGCCGATGCGGGAGACAATGCGTATGACTCAGGGGTTTTCATTGAGGCGCGCAGTTTCAGCTCCAACTCCATTCAAGTAGAGATTGCCACACTGTCGGCCGATTCGGCCATAGTGGAGGGCTGCACCAATGCGCTGGTCACTTTCTACCGCCCTGATGCCGACACGGCACTCGCCATTCCGATCCATCTCAGTGGCAGCGCCATCAATGGGGTCAACTTCAGCGGTATCCCCGATACCCTGCTCTTCCTTCCGGGAGCCACTCAGGTGTCGTTCGAGGTTGAAGCACTGGATGATGGTATTTTCAATCCCCTGCAGGACACCATCATCATCACCGTCTATACCCTCAACCTATGTGGCGATACGGCCGAAACAGTTGGTGTCATATTCATCAAAGAGGATTACAACCTCGAAATTGATGTGAGCAGTGTGCTGGTGGCCTGTGGAGGGCTTTATGGCTATTCACAGATCACCACCGAAGTGGGGGGTGGCAATCCGCCCTATTATTATGTTTGGAGCAATGGTGAGACCACTCCGGGCATCAATGTGGCCCCACCAGTGGAGACGACCTACACACTGACGGTCACCGACAGCTGCGGAGCCGGCAACCAGACGGTGAGCATTACAGTGCCTGCGAGCGTAGCGGCCCCGGCCCCCGTGCTGAGCACATCGCTCGATGTCACCTTGGTGTGCCCGGGGCAGACCGCTTCGCTTACTGCCATCGCGCAGGCGGGTTCTGGAACACCGCCCTACACCTACCAGTGGAGTACCGGACAGAGCGGAAGCCAGATCCAGGTTCAGCCGACCGACACCACAGACTATGTGGTATCGCTCACTGACGCCTGCTATGGCGGTGTGATCAGAGATACGATCAGGGTGACAGTGATCCCCTACACCCCGCTCACCATGGAACTTCAGGATTACACGGTGGCATGTCCGGGCAACGACCTCCTTGTCGATGTGCAGATCAATGACGGTCTGGCCCCCATTGCCGTGCAGTGGAGCAATGGGCTGAGTGGGGCAAGCAACACCCTCAATCCAATGGAGGATGAGACCATCACCGTCACTGCTGCGGATTTCTGCGGTACCACCGTGACGGGCGACATCGTACTCACAGTGGCGCAATACGCCCCGCTTGCTGCCACCATTCGCGACACCATCATTTCGGCATCCGACACGGTGACCATCTGCGAACTCTGGGCCGACACACTGTGGGTGACCGCCAACGGAGGTCTCGCCCCATACATCTATTCATGGGAAGGAACGTTGGCCACAATGATCGGCACCGGCAATGACTCGGTGGAGATAAGGGTGCCATTTGCACTTTCTGCCGATTCCTCGGTGATCGAGGTCTATTCGGTCACTGTCACCGACCAGTGCGGGGTCGATACCACTGTGTTCGTAACCGTCAACATCATCAATTGCGACATCGTTCAGCCCAGCATCTTCAACCCCAATTCGACCCATGAGGGAACCATGGACTTCTGTGGCGGCCGTCCCCAGAACAACGTGTTCAACCTGCCATGTCTGGAGCTTTATCCCGGCAACAAGGTGACCATCTTTGACCGTTGGGGACGCAAGACCTACGAGGCGGAGAATTATCATGCCAGCCCATGGGACGGTGGGAATTCTGCGGATGGTGTGTACTTCTATGTGGCCGAGGTGCCCGGTCGTGCTGACATCATCCAAGGATATTTTCACATGGTTCACTGAAATACATAGACACCGGATATGAAACATTTCGCATTGATCAGCCTGATGGTCGGCCTGTTCGGCATCGGGGCAAGTCTCTCTTCTTGCGATGAGATCCTTGACTATCTCCAGCTTTCGGATGCCGAGGTGGCACAGGCGCTGAAAGAGGCCCTGACCGTGGGCACAGACACATCGGTGGCGCGTGGTTCTGTTGAGGACGGCTATTTCGGCAACCAGATCATCAAGATCCTGCTTCCTCCAGAGGCACAGCCTATTCTGAGTGTGATCAATTCGGTCCCTGGCGGTCAGAGCCTTGTCAACGAGGTGGTGCTGAAGGTGAACCGTGCGGCAGAACAGGCTGCTGTGGAGGCCACCCCGATCTTTGTGAACGCCATCACGAGCATCACCATTGCAGACGCAATGGCCATTCTGAATGGAAACGATGATGCGGCCACCCAATATCTGAAAGGGGCAACGCAGGAGGAGATCATCACCGCCTTCCGCCCACACATTGTAAGTTCGTTGGAATCGGTGGGTGCACAGTCAGCTTGGGAGACGCTCACCACCAATTACAATGCTGTTGCCCCGTTCCTTGGCCAACCGCAGGTGAACACAGACCTTGCCGACCACACCACACGCAAGGCCACTGATGGCCTGTTCGTGATGGTGGCAGAGGAGGAGACGAAGATCCGCACCGATGTGAGCCATCAGGTGAGCGCTCTTCTGCAACGTGTATTCGGCAGCCAACAGTAATTGCAATTCAGCACTTCGACCACTGATCATCACCGATTCCTTTCAAACACTCTTTCCAAATGAAAAAACTACTGACCGCCTCCGTTGTCCTTTTGTCCACTTTCTCTGCCATGGCCCAGAAGGGCTTTGAGGGCACAGTGGTCTTCGGAATAGAATATAAGGATCTGCCGGCCGAGATGGCGGCCTTTGAGGCGATGCTGCCCGACCAGACCACCGTGCAGATCAAGGGCGACCAGTCGCGTACAGAGCAGTCATTGGGAATGGGCATGAAACAGGTGACCATTTTCGACACAAAAAAGAACAACGGTACGCTGCTGCTCGACATGATGGGCAAGAAGACGGCCGTGGAAATGAATGCGGCCGAGATGGAGAAGCAGCGGGGCGAAAAGAACAAGGAGCCCAAATTCGAATACATCGAGGGCGATGTGAAGAAGATTGCAGGCTATAAGTGCAAGAAGGCCAAAGTGATATTGGAAGGAGACACTGACCTTGAGGTCTACTACACCGATGAACTGCCCGCAGGTGCAAGTCGCGAATTCAAGGGATTGAAAGGGTTCCCATTGGAATACTCCATTGTTTCGGGGCCGATGACCATGAAATTGACCGCGTCCTCGGTCAAACTGGAATCGCTTGACAAGGATCTCTTCACCATTCCCAACGGTTATGAGAAGCAGACCTTCGAGGAGTTTCAGAAGTCGATGGGCGCCATGATGGGAGAGAAATAGAGCCTTCTCCGTCAGATCTGTCATCAGCCCTGCGAGCCGAGGTTCGCGGGGCCTTTTTCTGTGAAATGGAAAAGTCCGATGGAGAGGCACACATTTCGGTGCGGTCTGTAAAATCCTCGGGTCGGATGTGACCGGACCTCATTGCGTCAACAGCCCATACCTTTGCCTACCGACCATAAGAACGATCACTTCCATTTCGTTCCAGTGGTCAGATCACCCAAATGCTGACATGAAGAAGAATCTTATAGGACTGCTGGTGCTGCTGGCACTGGGTGCTGCCGCCTACTATGTCTATGTGCAACGCGGTTCCGGCACCATGAAACCCGCACTGCACGATTTTGCAGTGGACGACACGTCCGCTGTGACCCGCATTTTCCTTGCAGACAAATACGGCCGCAAAGTGACCCTCGACCGTGTGAGCGATGTGGAGTGGACGCTCAATGGCACTCACAAGGCGAGGAAGGACATGATGGACGTGCTGCTCAAGACCATCTACAGGGTCGAGATGAAGGCCCCGGTGGCAGAATCGGCCCACAACAACATTGTTGCACTGATGGCCGGCAAGTCGGTGCGCACAGAGATCTATAAGGGCGACAAGCTGGTGAAGGTCTATTATGTGGGCGATGCCACCAATGACAACATGGGAACCTATATGCTGCTGGAGGGCAGCGGCAGTCCGTTCATCTGCCACATTCCCGGCTTTGTGGGCTATCTCACCTCACGCTATGTGACCGATGAACTGACGTGGCGCGACACGGAGGTGTTTGCCGACCGCATTCACGAGATTGCCGAGTTGGAGATCGATTATCATCTGTTCCCAGAGAAGTCCTTCAGGATCAAGCGTGCCAAGGGCGGTGTGTTCAGCATGGAGACCATGCACCCGGGGCCTAAGGCCATCGCAGATTTTGACACCGTGGAGGTGATGCGCTATCTGATGGGCTATGACAATGTGCGATTTGAGAAGGTGCAGGGATACCCACAGGTCACGGTGGACAGCATTGTCAACTCGCAGTGGTACTATCGCATCAAGCTGACCGAGTCCAGTGGACGGGTGCGCTCCATCACCACCTACCGCATCCTCTTCGATCCTGCCGACCTGGAGCTTCAGGCAGAGGCCCTTGACTGGGATCCCGACCAGATGCATGCCGTCATCGATGGGAACGAAAAGGAGGTGGTGCTTGCCCAGTACTTCGTATTCGACCGACTAACGGTGGATTATGGCCAGTTCTTGAAGAGGAGTGGCAGGAACCCATAGTTTTTCAAGATTTGGGGATGCACCGCGTGCGAAGGGTTTATATTTGCGCTCCGCAGAAATTCTACTGAACATCTGCCAACAGACAGAAACATTGAGGAACCTTCGGGAGAACCTCGCATCCCCAACCTACGCGTGATGAAATTCATAGTATCAAGTCAACTGCTTGTAAGGAATCTTCAATCCCTTTTCGGGGTCATCAATCCCAGCAACACGCTGCCGATCCTCGACAATTTCCTGTTCTCGGTGGGCAAGGACACTTTGACGGTGTCGGCCTCCGACCTTGAGACCAGCATGACCACCACGCTGCAGATCACCAGCAAGGACGAAGGCGTTGTGGCCATCCCGGCCCGTATCCTGCTCGACCTGCTGAAGAGTTTCCCTGACACGCCCATCACCTTCAGTGTGAACACCGATACAAAGGCGGTGCGACTCACTTCGGAGTATGGAGAATATAACGTGGCAGGGCTGAAGGGCGAGGACTTTCCCAAGGCCCCGGAGGTGGCAGGCGCATCATCAATCACTGTCCCGTCAGACGTGCTGGCCCGCGCCATTGCCAAGACGGTGTTCGCCACAGGCAACGATGACCTGCGTCCTGTGATGTCGGGCGTCTATTTTGAACTGAAAGAGGATGGACTGAGCTTTGTGGCCACCGATGCGCACAAGTTGGTGAAATACTCCTGTTCCGATTTCAAGGCAGAGCACGGTGCCAGTTTCATCATGCCCAAGAAACCGCTCAACCAGCTGAAGAATGTGCTTGCCAACGAGGAACTTGATGTGACGGTCACCTACAACGACACCAACGCGAGTTTTAGTTTCGGGGAGGTGCAGCTCACCTGCCGACTGATCGAGGGCCGCTATCCGAACTACGAGGCGGTGATTCCCAAGGAGAATCCGAATGTGCTCACCATCAACCGTCAGGCGTTCCTCGGCTCGGTGAAAAGGGTGTCCTACTTTTCGAACAAGACCACGCATCAGGTGAAACTGAAGATCGCTGGAAGCGAGTTGCAAGTGTCGGCAGAGGATCCTGATTTTTCAAACAATGCGGATGAAAGGCTGACGTGTTCGTTCAAAGGAAATGACATGACCATCGGCTTCAACTCCCGCTTTCTGGTCGAGATGCTTGCCAATCTTGACACCGATGAGGTGATTCTTGAAATGAGCGAACCGAACCGTGCAGGCATTCTCACTCCGGCCGAGTCGCCTATAGAAAGCGAGCATGTTCTCATGCTGGTCATGCCCGTGATGATCAACGACTGATGTTCCCGACCATCAGGTTTTTGTGGGTCATCTCTGTGCTGGTCGTCCTGCTGTTGGCAGCCTGTGGCGGAGGCGAGGTGAAAGATTCCGAATCGGCCGAGTTGGCAGTGATTGACTCTTTGGAAACCATACTGTTCACCGATGAGGGTGGAATGGACAACAGGGCAGCAGCTCAACTGTTGGTCAGAAGTTATGCCACCTACTACCAGCATCACAAGAGCGACAGCACTGCCATAGACATGCTGTTCAAGGCCGGGGAAGTGAGCATGGGTCTGGGCGATGGCAGATTGGCAGTGAAATACTTCGGAACCGTGGCCGAAGAACATCCGGAGTTCCGTAAGGCTCCAGAGGCCTTGTTCCTACAGGGTTTCTGCGAAGAGAATCTGAATGGCGACATGGAACAGGCCAAATTCTTCTACTCGGACTTCATTGCCAAACATCCCGGACACGTTCTGGTAGAGGATGCCCGCTTTTCGATAGAGAACCTCGGCAAGACCGATGAGGAGCTGATCAAGATGTTCGAGCAGCTGAAGAAGGAAGAGTAGTTCCACTGATCAGGAGGAGGCCTGCCACGGTCTTGGTTCTACCGGCCTTACCGTTGCGATTCACGCCATTACATCATCTGTGCTGAAATTGTATTCGGCATAATCGGTCACCGTATTGTAAAGCGTGTCCCGCTCAATGGGGTGGCGGCCTGCATCTTTGATCAGCTGCACCAGTTGCTGTGTGGTGAGGGCAGGCGACTGTTCCTCGCTGCCCGCCATACTGTAAATTTTGGTGCTATCGTCAATGGTGCCGTCAATGTCATCGACCCCGAACGCAAGCGACATCTGTGCCGTGTGGCGGCCTATCATGGGCCAGTAGGCCTTTATATGCGCGAAGTTGTCCATATAGATGCGCGCAACCGCATAGTTGCGCAGGTCTTCGATGGTGCTTACCTCCGGCACATGGCTCATTTGATTGTCGCCATTGCGGAATTTGAGTGGGATGAAGGTGTTGAAACCGCCTGTTTCGTCCTGTAGTTTCCTGAGCCGCTCCATGTGGTCCACACGGTGTGCGAACTGCTCAATGTGGCCGTAAAGCATGGTGGCATTGCTCGGCATCCCCAGTCTGTGTGCCGTGCGGTGCATTTCCAACCATTCTTCACTGCTGCATTTGTCGGCACAGATCTCGTTGCGCAGCTGCTCATCAAAAATCTCGGCACCACCTCCCGGCAGTGAGTCCTGACCGTGCTCCTTCAGAATGCGCAAGCCTTCCTCATAGCTTACCTTGGCCTTGCGGCACATGTAGTCCAACTCCACGGCAGTGAAGGCTTTCACGTGGATCTCAGGTCTCAGTTCTTTGATCTTTCTGATGAGACTGGCGAAGTAGTGAAGCCCCATTTTCGGATGCACACCGCCCACGATATGAACTTCGGTGATGGGCTTGCCATCATAGCTGCGCACCTTGTCCAATATCTGCTCTTCGGTCATCTCCCAGCCCTCATCCTTCTGTTTCAACAGGCGGCTATAGGAGCAGAACTTGCAGTCGAACAAGCAGATGTTGGTCGGTTCAACATGGAAATTCCTGTTGAAGAACACCTTGTCGCCATGCAGTCTTTCGCGTACATGGTTGGCCAATGTGCCGAGAAAGCCAAGTTCGCCATGTTGGTACAGGAACAGGCCTTCATCGAAGGTGATGCGTTCCTGTTGGGCCACTTTCAGGGCGATGGCCTTGAGCGCAGGGTCTATGGAACTGGTAAGGATAGGGTTCAGCGAATTCATTTATCTGATGATATGGATACGATGTGATGCGCGTTCGGTCGGAGTGTTCACTTCCAAGATGTAGAGGCCGGAAGGCAGATGGTCGATGGCAATGGAAGCGTTGTTCAGGTCCAGTGCTCTGACCAGTAGCACTTCTGCGCCCATGAGGTTGAGCATGCGCACATCGAACGTACGGTCCATGGCGTTTTCCATGGCAATGTGGATCAGGTTGTCAGCAGGGTTGGGATATACGCTCAGTCGCTTGGAAAGCGACACCTCATCAATGCCAACGTTGGTCGGAACGCAACCAAGCGAGGTCTTCAGACTTGAGCGCGGACCGTTGAGCGCGGCAAGCATACGCTGTTTCTGTCCGCTGGTGAAGAAGAACAGGCAATCGTCATCTCCATAGTCCATGTAGTTGTTGAACATGTCACCGTTGGGGCCATTGTCGCAGGTCACGTGCGGAAAGGTCTGGCAGCCATAGTTGGGCTCATCCTGAACAGGGGTGTCGTTCACAAAATCGCTCTGGTTGCAGTTGGGGTTCGAGGCACCAGTGCCCCAAGGATGGTCGAGATTGAAGTAATGACCGATCTCGTGGGTGGAAGTACGGCCCTTGCTGTAGGTGCTCGACAGGCCCGGAACGTCTCGTCCGAAATACCGATAACCTATCACAAGCCCGTCAAGGCTTGCTGCCACGCCTGGTTGATAGGCGAATCCGAGCAGCCCCGAACCTATGTTGCACACCCAGATGTTCAGATACTTGGTCACCGACCATGGGTCTTTTCCGCCCTGATTGCTGCGTTTCACGTTGTCCGACCCGTTCCAGTTGGTCACAGTGGTCAAGGTACGGGTGATGCCAGTGGTAGGGAAACCATTCGGGTCGCGGACAGCAAGGCAGAATTCGATCTCGGTGTCTGCCTTCACTCCATCCCACACCGATGGCACGTTGGCGGCATCAGCATTGGTCATCCTATAATCCTCATTGAGCACTTGCAGTTGAGAATAAATGTGTTCATCAGAGATGTTCTCGGTCTCGGTGCGATAGACGACATGCACCACCACCGGGATGGAGATGACCTCACGCTCTGCCCCATTGTCGGTGTTCCATCTCTGTGTGAATTCTTCTATGGCCGCCCTCCGCTCGGCCAATGAGGGATCGAGCAACAATTGCTCATGCATCTTCTCTGAAGTGATGCACCGCTGTTCCTGTGCCAGCCCGAACACTGATGGTAGAAGGAAGAGGATGGAGGATATAAGTGATCTCATACTGCTGGTGGATCTTCAACGGATGAGTGTGACCGTGCCACTTTTCTCATATACCGTTCCTGTGCTGCTTACAAATCTAATGTGATAACCATAGACCCCCTGCGGCACAGGTTTGCCGTCATGGATCCCTTCCCATCCGCGCTGCGGGTTGGTGGCATAGAACACGCGTTCGCCCCATCGGTCATACACTTGGAACACATAGTCGCTGTAATCCACATAGACAGTTATGGGCAGAAAGACCTTGTTAACCCCGTCAGGCACGAAGGCATTGGGAACGAAAACGTTGGGAATCTGCAACGCACAGGCCTCATTGGACCTGGTGATCTCCTGAAACCGCACACCGTCAGGGCTGATGAAAGGTCCCGATCCTTCCAATGCCTCAATGTAATAGCAGAATCGGCCTTCACCGGTCACAAATTCCTGAATGGGATCGGTATATGTGACCTGCGATGGAGGCACCGTTGCAATGAGTTCCCAGCTGCCATCATAGTTGCGCCAGATGTTCTGAGCGGCCACTTCGCCCAGCCATCCCTCAAAAGGATTCCATTCAAGATTGTTGGTCCGGTCGGTGTTGGCCTCGGCCACAAGGAAGATCGTTCGGAGGATGTTGAGCGTGTCGGCATACTGGTCGCAACTGTCAATGCCGACCACCGAATAGTAGTAGCTCGACCGGTCCACGTTCACCCAATTGTCCATGTATTCGTAGAGACGGATGTTGGGGTCGAATGCAATGTCATTGACCCGCTCCATCTCTTCAGGCACTGTTCCTCGCAGCACTTCAAAACCAGTATATCCGGCAGTATTGTCTATGAAGAAATACTGTTCAATGCCGCTGCTGGTCGTGTTCACCGTCACATTGTACTGATAGGAGTAATCGGGTCGCTTCGGCACATAGATGAAAACACAGGCCTCATTCGAAGTGGAGGTGACCCGCCCAGGCACATCTCGCACCGCCCGCACTCTGTAGCAGTAATTGGCCAGCACTTCCACACCAAGGTGCTCATATTGAAAAATGGTGTCCGAAACTGTGGCGATGCGTACTTCCGTACCACCCTCCTCCGCCATCAGGATCTCGTACTCTCTGACGTTGTCCCAACCACCGTAGGGGCTCCAGCTTAGCACAGATTTGCGGTCGCAGCCAAAGGCTTCGGCAGTGAGAAAAATGGTGCATTGAGGTGGAGAAGTCAGTCCGGGCAGCGAATTGGGGCAGCCATTGATGCCTCGCACGCGATAGCATTCCGATTGTTCCGATGCGTTCGAATTAGGGTTTACCCACGTGGTGTTGTCATAACCATCGGCCGTGTACTGTGGCACCCAGATATTCACAGAACCCTGTGGCACCTGCTGTTGCACATCATATTGCACCACATTCAACTGGCCGTTGGGCTGCCATCCCATTGCGGCCCATTGCGTGCTCAGATCGACAGTCACAGAATCCATTACCTCGGTGTCGGGCTGGGTGGGATTGCTCAGTATCTCACCCACCACATTCGATTGCGAAACGCACGGCAGGTTGTCGGTCAGTTGCACATAGTAGCTTACCATTTCCTCGCACACCGTTACAGGATCGGACCAATTCAGGTCGAATGTTGTGCCGATCTGCTCCCATGTTCCAGCGGGATATTCCTTGAATACTTGATAAAGCCCCTGTCCATTGCCGTTTGATGAGGGGAGTGGCGGGGTTGCCACAGCATTCCAACTCAGGTCGGCAGTGGAACCATTGTCTGTCAATGTGAGGAAGATGGAGGCGATGGTGATGGGAGCGGGCGATAGCACCTGGCCGTTGCAACCACTGCGGGTTCGGATCTGGTAATAGTTGGCCCCGGTGGTCGATGCTCCTGCATGTGTGTAGGTTCCAGTATTGATGTTCGCCAAGGTTCCCACCTGCGCGAACGGACCGTTGGGATTGAGACTGTGGGTGATCACATACTCCACGAATGATGGTGGATTGCTGTTGTCCGTGATGGGTGTCCAGCTAAGTTGGACTCCTCCGCCCGCCAACGTGTTGGCGCAGTGCGGCTCAGGGCCCGGCAAAACCTCCTCACCGATCACTGTCACACTCACGTTCACGAACTTGGTAGCGCGTGCAGGACAGTAATCGTCACGGTATTTGAAAATGAAGTTATAGGTGTTGGAGTAGTTGGCACACTGATCCTGCACCGACACGTGCTGGCATTCGGTCTGCCAAGTGAAAGTGGTGGAGATGCTGCCCACGTTACTGGCTGGCGGGGTCACATTGCTGAGGGTGGCACAGGGAGCCTCCAAACAGCCCGCATTTGCATTGGTGAATCCTGCACCGAACTGTGGGCCCACCGCATCCAGCGACAGCACCTGAGGAACCCCGTTGATGATGTCATTGTCAACCCCTTCCAAAGTGAAACTTACCAGTTCGCCAGCCTGCACGGTAATGTTGTAACCACTGCTACCGGCAGGAGAAATCCAATTCGGGACAGAAGCCACTGGGGCGTTGTTAGGTTCCGAACATGGGATGATCCAAACCTGCATCTCGCGCACGTTCTCTGAAATGAGCTGCCCACAACGGTACGCTTTCACCACATAGGTGAGATTCCAGTTGCCCTGAAGCCCGCCTGGGGCACTGTACTCGATCTGCCCAGTGACAGGGTCTATGGTCACAAGGTCGTAGGATGGGTCGAGCGTTGGACCTGGCAATGGCACATTGTAACTGTATCCAGCTGAGTATGGCACTGTGCCAGTCTGGTGACTTGCGGGGATGAACTCATACGAAAGCGAGTCACCATCCACATCTATCGCATTGCTGTTGTAGCTGAGATCGTACCCAGAACAGAGCAGAGCAGAGGGTCGCTCTGAAAACTGGGGGCTGCTGTCATGACAGGGGTTGCTGTCTTGTCCGTTCAGAGGATACATGACAGCCCGGTAGTTGATCGTGTAATTTGAGGCATCGACAAGATTGGTCGTGTTGTTTCGACAGCAGCGGTTGAATGTGAATACGTAGCCCTCGGGGGGCGGCACACCACTGATGGTGATTGGGTCTGAGGCGAACAGGAACTCTTCGATAGACACATTGCCGGGCTGCGCGCCATTGCAGCTAATCCCGCATCCGGGCTGGGTGATGTCCGTCTGAGATTGCAGGGTCAGAAATATTCTGCTAAGGGTCGGATGATTCGAAACGTACAAGCTGTCGGTGTTGCCGATAAGGATATTGGTAGTACAGTCCCTGTACAGCTTCAAGTAAAAGATGTACTGTCCGTTTCCGAGGCATTCCCAAGTAACCTCACCACCGACTATATGGCTGGCCTTGACCGACTGCTGACCGCCTGCCGCCACAAGCATCAGCGCTATCGATAGGACAGTAATAATGCGCTTGAAAAGGGCCATCAAGGTCACGGGATGCGTGGTGTGCGAAGGTAAGACTTCCATAGGCCACCTTTTGTCGATGGAACAACGCCCGATAGGCCCTAAAGTTGCCTGCGTCAGACGGTTTTTACACCTGCTGTCACCACACTCATGTCCTCTTCCCGCAAATAGAGGTTTGCCAGCTCCAACAGGCGTGCTGGGGTCATGGTATCGATCTGACGGAGGGTGTCGTCATGCGCATCGGCCCCAACGCCATATTTCAGATAACCACGCCATTTGGCCGACATGGCGAATGGCCCGTCCAGCCCTTTCAGCAACACGCCAAGCAGATAGTTGCGCACAGTTTCCAGCTCTTTCATGCCCACAGCCTCATTGCGCAGCAGCTCCATCTCTTTGAATATCTCGGCCAGAGCGGCATCGTTCACATCGGCCCCCACCTCGGTGCTGATGGTGAGGTGACCGGCATGGCGCATGCCGAACAGGTTGGCGTTCACCCCATAAGTGAAGCCCTTGTCCTCTCTAATGTTGGCCATCAGTCGCGAACCGAAATAGCCTCCAAGCACGGTACTCAGAAACTGCATGCCCACAAAATCAGGATGGTTGCGGTTGAAAAGCAAACGGCCCACGCGGATTGCATTCTGCACAGCGCCCTGCTTTTCCACCTGTCGGTGCATTGGACTGTTGGCCTCGTCCGGTTTCGCGTGATGAATGTTGGACAGCCATTCCATTTCTCCGAATTGCCGGTCGAGCAGACCGATGGTGTCGCTGGTCAATTTGCCGGCCACCATGATCTGCGAGATGTTCCCCTTCAACCGATGCTGGAAGTGTCCGGTCAGATCCTCACGGGTCAGAGATTCAAAGTCGGTAGGCGTGGCACTTCTGCCCAAAGGATGTTCGGAGCCGAACAGCACGCCCTTGAAAGCCCTGTTCGCCAAATGACCGACCTTCTGCTCGTTCACCTCAGCCGTCTGCCGTTGATTGCGGATGTAAATGGCAAGTTCCTCTTTAGGGAACGAGGGACGTGTGCAGACCTCAGACAGAATGGGCAGCGTATCATACAGGAACTTATTCACCGTGTAGAGCGAGAAAGTGGTCTCGTCCTCATCGGTGTCTGACTGGAGCTGGGCCCCGAAATAATCCACAGCCTCGGCCAAGGCCCCACCGCTGCGCAATTCCGTTCCCTCCTCCATCAGGGCGGCAGTGGCAGCCGCCACCAGCTTGCGTTCGCCCGATGCCTTGCCAGCGGGAATCACCACCTGCACTTGCAGCACTTCCTGTGTGCCGGCCTCAATGGCATACACGGGAATGCCATTCGACAGATGGTGCAGCTCTGCTTCGCGAAGCGCAAAGTGGTCGAGTTTTCCGAATGCGGGCGCAATTGTTCTGTCGATCATTTTCTTGGAGATCAGGTATTCAGGTTGTCAAGTATTCAGCGATTGGACATTTCTGCCATGCATGGAATAGTTCATTCACGCGCAATGATTTACCGTCACTTGATGGCCCGATAAACGAGTGTTGAACTCCGTTCGCGGAGCAGATTCGCTTTCGCGATGCCGAGAATGTCCTGGGGCGTGACATTGCGGTAGGTTTCAATCTCAGAGTTGGACAGTTCCGCATCGCCCAGAAGTTCATAGTATGCCAGTTGAATGGCGCGATTCAGAATGCTCATTTGCGAGAATTCGATGTGGGCTTCCACTTGATGCACCGCCTTTTTCAGCTCTTCTGTGGTCACAGGTGTTGTGCGCAGCAGTTCAAGCTCATCCCAAAGCGCCTGTTCGGCCATTTCAATAGGAACGCCCTGGGAGATATATCCGGCCACACTGAACAGTCCTGGGTCTTTCTCACCCGTCACGAACGCCCCCAACGAGTTGAAGATTCCCTTTTCCTTCACCAGCCGCTGATACAACCGCGATGAGTTGCCTTTGGCAAGAATGTCCGACATCAGGTCCCATGCAGGGAAATCAGCCTCGGACTTGCCGCTGCAATGGAAAGAGATATAGATGGCGTCCATGGGAACTGGCCTTTCCACTTCCAGCCTGCGGGCCTCGGTCTGTAAGGGTTCTTTGGGAAGGCTCCTTACTGGCGCATCGCCTTTCACGATGGGGGCAAACCACTTCCGGGCAAGTTCTTCGGCCCGTTCTGTGGAGATATTGCCAGTGAGCACCAGCACTGCATTCGTAGGCACGTAATGCTTGCTGAAGAATGCTTTGACATCATCCATCGTAGCTTCTGCAATGTGGCGTTCCTCCTTGCCGATGGTAGGCCACAGGTAATGATGCTGTTTGAACGCCAGTGGTCGCAGCAGCAGCCATGCATCGCCATAAGGCTGATTGAGATACCGCTGCCTGAATTCCTCAATCACCACGTTGCGTTGCACTTCCAAGCTCTTTTCTGTGAATGCGAGATTGAGCATACGGTCGCTTTCCAGCCAGAACGCGGTCTCCACATTCTGCATCGGCACGGAGATGTAATAGTTGGTGATGTCCGTGCTGGTGAAGGCGTTGTTGGTGCCTCCTGCATCCTGCAATGGCCCATCATAGTTGGGAATGTTGATGGAACCACCGAACATCAGATGCTCGAAAAGGTGGGCGAATCCGGTCCGGTCAGGATTCTCATCCCGCGAACCCACATCATACATCACATTGAGACACACCAGTGGGGTGGACGTGTCGGTGTGCACAATGACACGCAGTCCATTGTCGAGGGTGAAGCGGTCAAATTGGATTTTTCCCATGCTATGGTCTTAGACTGATGTGGTGCGTGGCTCACGTTCGGGTCGGGGCCAAAAGAAAGAGGCCACCCCGCAATGGGACGGCCTCTTGTTCCTTCTTAAGGACAGGCACTC
>JAIPBJ010000043.1 GCA_021739625.1 Flavobacteriales bacterium
CTGGTAACAGGGGTTCGATTCCCCTACGGGCTACTCGAGCGGACACCACCAGATCTCTGAGCGGTGTCCGGTTTTTTTGTGCCTTGAAAAACAGGGCACGGGCAGATGCCAAGTGCCGACCTGGGTTCGGGATGCCGGTCATTGCGATGAATCCGCCTGAGTCGGAGAAGCAATCTCCTGCATTGTCTCACGTCAATGCGCTTTGAAAGCCAGTCATTGACCGCGCGGAACCGAAGTTTCCCTCCGCTAACTTCGCGGCCCGCCCACAACCACGCAGGCGCACCACAGCATGCTCATCTGGATAGGATTCATCTCTCTGATACTCTTCTTTCTGGTGATGGACCTTGGGGTCTTCAACCGCAAGGCCCATGTGATCAGCACCAAGGAGGCCTCGGCATGGACTGGCCTCTGGGTGTCTGTGGCGGTGTCCTTTACGGGGGTCATTTATCTGCTGTATGGTTCAGAAGTGGTGGACAATTCCACGGGGCTCACGCCAACCAATGCGGCCATCAAGTATCTGACGGGCTATCTGATCGAACTCTCGTTGAGCATCGACAACATCTTTGTGATCGCGGTGATCTTCCGGTCGTTCAAGATTCCGCGGCTGTTCCAGCACAGGGTGCTGTTCTGGGGAATCCTGGGAGCGATCGTGTTCCGGGCGGTGACCATCCTATTCGGGGTGGGGCTGATCAACCGCTTCGACTGGATGATCTATGTCTTCGGGGGGTTCCTCGTCTTCACGGGCATCAAGTTGCTGCTGGAGAAGGAGAGTGATGAGTTCGACCCCCATAACTCGTGGATATTCGGCCAGATCCGCAGAATCATGCCCATCGCCAAGCGCATTGAGAGCGATGCGTTCATCATCCGCAAGCGTCATGTTGTGGCGGCCTCTCCGCTGCTCATTGCACTGATCGTGATAGAGGGGACTGACATCCTCTTCGCGTTGGACAGCATCCCGGCCATCCTTGCCATCACCACCGACCCCTTTCTGGTGTTCAGTTCCAACATCCTGGCCATCATGGGCCTTCGGAGCATGTATTTCTTCCTCGCCAACATGCTGGCCAAGTTCCATCATCTGAAATACAGCCTTGTGGTCATCCTTGTGTTCGTTGGCATGAAGATGCTGCTGAGCCAAGTGATTCACCTGCCCGAATGGTTCTCGCTGGGGGTGATAGCCAGCAGTCTGGGGCTGGGCGTGGCGGTCTCGATGAGGCGCTGACCCCTGCCTACCGCTTGAACCTGCGCGCATAGACCTCCCTTGCCGGTTGGCCCTCGGCCTGGGCCTGCGCCCAGATGCGGAACTCTTCGGCACCTGTGATGCGCTGCTGCTCGAATTGCAACAACTGCTCGGTGAGGCCTGCGAAGGACTGCGTCAGCGCCTGCTCTTCGCTGAGTTTCGAGTGATGGTCCAACCATTGGTAGATGGCCTGTTCGAAGCCATACTGCCTGTCGTCCGTCCTGAAGAAGGTGCGGCTGTTGCGCAGGAAGGTATCGAAGCCGTCATCGCCCAGGAACAGTGCGAGATGGAAGAGGCGTGCGAGGCCCTGAAGGTCCTGACGGTCGGTGGCATCCTTCATGTCGCGTATCTCATTGAAGAGCCGCTTGGCGGCACCGGGCCGGTCGTTGATCACGTGGGCCACTGCGAGGTTGTATCTGAAACTGATGTGAGCGCCCGGCTTTATCAGGTGTCCGTATTCGCGCAGCCCGTCCATGATGCCCTCTTCGCGTTCCAGTGCCTTGTCCAGTTCGCCCACGTTGAGGTAGAAGAGCTGGTAGTGGTGTTCCACATCGCAGAAGTGCATCACCTTGTCGCGCTGATAGAGCAGTGGGATGGCCTCCATGCGTGCCAGCATCTCGCGGGCCTCGTCATGGTTGTCGGTGAGGGTGAGCATGCCGATGAGGTTGGCCAGGGTTCTGCGATAGAGGTGCGGCTGATGTGCCTTGCGCGGGCCGTTGCCCTCCCACAGCCGCACCACTTGACGGTGGGCCTCCAGGGTGCCATCGGGGTCGCTGTGCAGCCGCCTGTGCATGCTCAATATGGTGTAGTAGTGCAGTTGGGCGGGCAGGGAGTTGGCCTGTCCTATCCCCTGCATCTCGGGCAGGCGCATCATCTCGTCCATCTCCTTGCGCACGGCCTCGGCCTCGGCCACTCGGTGTTTGAGCACATAGTCGAGCATGCGGTCGCGGATGAGGGTGTAGGTGGTGAGGTTCGCGACCTTGGCCACTGCGGTCTGCAGGCCCTGCTCGTTGGTCATGATGGTGGTCTGCACGGTCTTCCGGTCCAGTTCCTTGAGAATCTCGCGCAGCAGCTCGCGCAGTTGCAGTTCTGCGAACACGTCTTCGAGGGCCATGGCGCGTTTCAGGCCCATGTCGGCCATGTCTGCGGCCTCCTGCGCCATGCCCATGCGCAGCAGTGTGCGGGCGTCCTGCCAATGTGTCCATGGGCATTGGCGGCCTTCCCGTTCGCGGTGCAGGCGGCCCACCATCTCTATCAGGTCTTCGAAGAGCCTGTGCTTTTCGCGCGCAAGGCGTGGGCCATTCCAAGTTCCTTTGATGGCCCTGATCAGTGCATCCCTATTATAGGTCTTCTGACGCAGCAGGGCATCGAACATCAGTTTGTACGTAGCTGAGTTCTTCCCCTTGGCATTGCTGAGATATTGCTGGCAGACGCGCAGCTCCCCCGTGTCGAGGCTTCTCACAAAGCGGTGCAAAATGTCGTTTTCCATAAAATCCAATTCCTTGTGGTTCTGATGGTTGACCCCCGAAATGGCCTGTCTCAAAGTATAAAATGAGAAAAGATCGTTTGGTGGTGTCCTATCAGGCCCTGTTCCTTTGGGGTCAAACTTAAAGACAATGGCCACATACACCTTCACAGTATCACTGAGCTACTCGCTCACCACGCACCACGTGGTGTTCACCTCCACCAATTTGTAGGTGTATCTCACCAGCTCCAACGAGAAGGTCTATGACCAGAGCTTTGAGAATGGAAAAGACTTCCGCTGAGATGGCAACAGCTCATACCATAGGGAGAACCAGCACTAAGTAACAGATAAATCAACCTTCAACATCAATAGCAAGAACCATGAAACACTCCAACTTCTTCATCCATCCCCTTACTTTTCTGCTCACGGCCCTGCTTTCGTTGCCTGCGTGGATGGGGGCAGTTGGGCAGACGTGCAATCTTGTACGGAATCCGGGGTTCGAAGACGGGTTTCAGGCCAACAATCTCAACCTGCTACCATATGCAACGCAGTGGTACAATGGCTGTAACAATCCTTGCAATGGATATACGTGCAATATCAATGGCACAGGGAATACACCCGACCTGATGGATGTGAATTCAACAAATCCCGGCCAAAATGGAACGACAAGCCTTCACGGGGCGCATAGTCCTTACCAAGGGAACCGATGGGCACACTTCGGTTCCATTGAGAGTTTCTATGGCAGGTTGTATGAGGCACCGGTATGTGGCCTTCTTTACAGGTTGAGATTGAGGATTTCAACCCCAGAGAATATCCCCGCATCCAGTTTCAATGTCCTGCTCAGAAACGGGCTCGGCACAGGTATAAACTGCTCTCCATCAAAGGGCATCAGTAGTGTGAGCGGTGTGTTCAATCCATCAGGTTGGGTTCTGGTCACGGATACTTTCTCACTGTCTGAGACCGAATCGGCCCAAAACTTCAACAGAATCTTTTTCCAAAGCGTTGACGGTACATCCGGGGGCACCGGGGTATACATCGACAGTGTGGACATCAACCCTTATAAGATGATCGCAGGCAAAGACGATACCGTCTGCATGCCCCGCCCATACACGCTTGGGCCTGTATGCGGCATCCCCCTCGACTCGGGCAGCTACTTCTGGGCTTCCGTTCCGCTCGACTCATCGCTATTGGGACAGGAACACGCGGCCAACCCCGTGGTCACGCCTGACAGCACCACCATGTACATTCTGGCCCTCTATGACTCGCTAAACCCCTGTGGCATCCTTGCCGACACGGTCATACTCTATGACAGAGGCTGCTGCGTACCATTGACAGGAGACGTTTACCTCATAGACACTACCCTATCATCTGCTGGCACCGTCAACATGAATTACGACTTTTCGGTTGTTGGCAGCGTTGAACTCACAGGTGGCGGCACGTTCATTTTCAATGCTGCGGATGTGGTGATTTCCAAAGAGGCCACCATCACCGTGACCGACAACACCACCCTCGAAATTGTCAATGCCTCTCATCTCCATGCCTGCGACACTATGTGGCATCGCCTTTTCATCGAGAACGGTTCTCAAGTCGAGGTCAACGGAAACTCCATTATAGAGGATGCGGACTATGCCCTTTACATCGAGGACGGTGCTGCCTACACGATAGATGGGGCCATTTTCAACAGAAACTACCGCCACATGCAGATTGTGGCCCCTTCAGGCAGTCCGTCCCTTGCCGTTGGCACCATCACAGACAGCCGCTTCCTGTGCCAGACCACGGCAAGCATCGGTGGCAGCCCCGTACACGAACTACTGCTGCCGCCCCGCGACAACGACACCACAAACATCGCCATCTTCGCCACTGGTGCAAGGGCCATCAAGGTCGGTGCAATAGGTTCAGGCAATCAGTTCGACAATGCCGGGTTCGGGGTTAGTGCTTACGACCTCGATGAGGTGGAGATAAGGAACAATACGATGACCGATATGCGTTACACGGGCATTTCTGTATGGGAGTCAGGGTCTGGCGGAGCAGATGTGGACATTGTGGGAAACAGCGTCTCACGTTCGCGATATGGTATCCATTGCTATGACAACCCCGGCTCCGAGATGCGCATAGACAGCAACACCGTCACCTTTGCAGGCATGACCTCACCACCGCAGGTGATGACCGGGATAGGTGTCATTGAGATAACCCCCGGCAACTCGTCCAGCCCCAACCTGCTGCGCATCATGGACAACGAGGTGTTGCACGCCCCTTGCGGCATTCACATTGCCAACCTTTTCGGTATGACCTTCTCCAGTACAGTCTATGTGGGCGAGAACACCATCACCCACACCAAGGTGCCCAACGATGCGCAGGCGGGCATACTGATGCAGAACGTGAGCGGTGCCGTTATCAAGGGAAACAATATCAGCCACCCAAGCAGCTCGGTGAACTGGTGGGAGACCGGCATACGTTGTGATGGCACCACCAACATGTTCTTCTGCAACAACACCCACCACATAGGCAATGGTTTCTTCTTCGACAACGACAACCGCCCCACCACCATGCTCGTGCAGGACACCATGCACTACAACCAAACGGGCATCTTCCTCAACTATGCCATCATCGGGGCGCAGGGCGGCACTGAACCGAATGACAACGTGTGGACCACGGCCACGTCTTGGAGCGGCAGCAACCCGCACATCATGAGCTACGGGAGCGGGTCGATAGGAACGCTCTCTCCATTCCATGTGCATGGCTCTGGCCTCCAATACTTCCCGACATACCGAGAAGATGACAACTCTGGAATTGCGGTTCCCAACCCTACCACCACGAAGAAGACCTGGTCGCTCGGCTGCTATTTCAGTCCGCCCTCTTATAAGGCTGAGGACGAGAATCCTTCGCTGACTGAAGTCTTGGAAATGGTCTCGGACGCTCAGGAGGTCCAGCCTTCTTCTGACAGAGAACACAGTATCCTTTGGAACGGTCAGTTCGGGCTGTACAGGAAACTGTTGGCTGATGAGGAATTGCGCTATTCGGATGGGGCTTTGAACAGCTATTTTGAAGAGAAGGATGCCGGCAACATGGGGAGACTGCACAGGGCCATGTCAGAATTCAATCAACTCCGGAACGGAGGCATGGACATGGCTGCGGCAGAGAACTTAGAACTCGCGGCCTACATCACATCTGAACTCCTGCCAGAGCAGAGACTTGCAGAGGTACTCGGCATTCTACGTATGTATGCTGACAACCTTACCCAGATTGACACAACGGCTCAAGCACGGCTGCGCGTGATTGCTGCAATGTGTCCACTGGACGAGGGTTTCGGAGTGTACATCGCCCGCAGTACCCTGCTCAAGATTGAGACACCCCCGCGTCAGTATGTCTCAGAATGTGAACAGGTGCCCTCCCCCGCAGAGTACAAAGCTGAACAGGTGGCTGTTGAGGTGGCGTTCAGGGCCTATCCAAATCCGAACAATGGAAACATGAACGTTGAATACAACTTGCAGGAAGGTGAAAGAGGAATGCTGAGTATCTTCACCATCGTTGGCGAATTGTTGACTCAGAGGCAGCTTGATCCGTCCCGAACCGTCTTGAATTTGGAGCTTGGCGAAATCCGCTCAGGAATGTACCTGATAAGGGTAGATGTTGATGGTCAACAGAGGTTCGTGGAAAGAATCAGCATTATGCAACCATGAGGCTTGTAATGCTCATACTGATTGTCCTGCCCCAGCTCTGCATGGGGCAGGACAATCTTGTGCCTAACTCCTCCTTTGAAGAGAAATGGGCGTGTCCTGACAACCCACCCGATCTGCATCAGTGCTTGTATTGGGGGAACCCCAATGCCGCTTCATCGGATTACTATCATTCATGTAATCCTTCATTGGTCTACATTTTCGGAGAGGATACTGTCGTTGTACCTCATGCAGGCGTTCCGGCAAATGCCTTTGGCTACCAGCATGCCCATTCTGGCGATGCGTATGTTGGCATGTACTGTGCTGCTTCTGGCCCTCATAACACATACGTCCGCGACTATGTGCAGGTACAGCTCATGGACAGCATTGTTCCGAGCGTCCGTTATCAGGTCAGTTTCTTCGCCAGTCTGGCGGACAATGGTAAGTATGCAATAAGCACCTTGGGAGCCTATCTTTCAATAGATGCCTTGACCAGTGATGATGTTTACAGGTTCGATGTAGTTCCCCAGATTCTCAATCCTGCTGCCAATCCGCTCGCAGACCCTGATATCTGGGTGCTCATCACCGATACGTTCAGCAGCCGCTATGGTGGGGAGCGATACCTCACCATCGGCAATTTTAATACTACGGCCACCAGCGATACGGTTCTATACAACCCGGGAGGAGATGTAAGTGCCAACTACGCCTACTACTACATAGACGATGTTTCTGTGCTGGCTATTGATAGTATGCCGAACAACATAGAAGAACGAGAGGAGGACAGCAGACGATTTGTAGTCTATCCCAACCCGAACAACGGGAGAATGACGGTGGCCTATCGTCTTCAAATGGGCGAGGCAGGAATGCTGAGGGTATACAGTAGCGTAGGCGCTCTTGTGCATGAAAGCCCGCTCGATGGCTCGCGGGAAAAGGTAGAGATGGATGTGGGCAGCATCGGCTCGGGTCTTTATCTAATGACCATTGAAGTCAATGGAAAGCGGAGACATACGGAAAGGATAAGCATTCTGCGATAATGGCCGGAAAACGATCCCTCATCCCCCCACATGCTGCTATTGCCCTTCGATGATAGGTGTGATGGGACGGCCTGAGGCCCGGCTCAAGGCCCATAGCCTGATCTCCTCGGCTCCCAGCACGCGTTCCTGCTCAAAGGGCAGAAGGGTTTCGTGAAGCTGCATGAGGAACGTGTCCCGGTCGGGGGAATAGAAGTCGTTCTGGTGCTTGCCGAGCCATTTATAGACTGCATCCTGCATCCTGTAGAAGGGCATGTGCTTCAAGCGGGCTCGTTTACTGCTGCGCAGAAGGTAGGAGAACCCGCCCGTGTCCTCCTTCTCCATGAGCAGCAGCAGGCAGAATATGCGGGCAGTGCCTTGGATGTCGAGGCGGGACTGCAGGGCTCCCTTGTCGCGAATGCAACTGAAGTACCTGTATGCCTGTTTGTCGTGGCCCATCATAAAGTGGGTCACACCGAGATTGTAGAGAAGGGTCAGCTCCTTGCTTTCGAGTATGAGGGCTGCGAATCTGTCTCTTCCCTTGTTCACTGCCTCCTCTCGGGCAATGACCTCTTTGAACCGCCCGGTATTCATGTAGAAGAGCTGATACTGCAGTTCGTTGTCGCAGAAGGCAAGCATCTCAGAACGCTGACCTGAGACGGGAATCTGCTCCATGCGCTTGAGGAGGATTGGCACAAGGTCCCTGTCGCCCGCCAAGTTTAACAGACCGATGAGGTTGGCAAGGACTTCGCGGTAGAGATGGGGCAGGTAGGCGATGCGCGGTGCACTCCTCTCCCAGAGCGTCAGGCAGAGGTTGAAATGGTCGATGGCGGTGGCATACTCACTGCTGCACTGGGCATAGAATGCCTTGATGCTGGCAAAACGGATCTGCGCGGGCAATGATATGGCATGTTTCATGTCCGTCATCAGCTCATCGGCCATCAGCGCGTCCATCGCGTCCCGCACCGAGACATCGTCCGCCAGTCGGTATTTCTTTTGGAGATCATAGAGCCTATCGTTGATCGTGGTGTAGCGGGCAAGGTTGCTCACCTGTCTTATCACATTCTCCAACCGGTACTCGTTGTCTGTGATCTCCATCTCCAGTCTGCTCCGGGGCATCAGCTTGTAGATGCTGCGCAGTAGCTCGCGCAGGGCCAGGGCCGCATGCAGGTCATGCACCTCCTCTGCCCTGCTGATGCCTGCCGAGGCACGGTCTGCGGCCTGAACAATGAATCCTTTGTCCAGCAGCATCCGGGCCTCTTCGAACGGCACCCATGGGTCTGATGCCTCCAGCTGCTGCCTGCGTTGCTCCAGAAGGCATGATATCAGGGCGTGGTACATTCTGTGACGCTCCTTTTTCAGGGTGCTGAGATAGGGACTGTTGCCGAAGACCTTCCCAAGTCTCTTGGCAAGCTTGCTTTCGCCAGTGGTGAGCAGCGTATCGAACAACAGGTTGCGCTCGTGCTTCCATTTGCCACTGTTCAGGAAATGTGATGTCTTGAAAGTGAACACTTCGTTGGAACCGAGCGAACGTATCATTTCATGCAGAATATCCTGAACCATAGCTATTTATATAATCCGTTTATCATTGAAAATTTGATTCTGGTTGGAACCAATGCCCAAAATTTGGCAGCGGCAAGTTATTCATATCCGTTTGCTTTGCTCCTGTAATCAAAACCAAACGAAACGACCGATCAGACATGAGTTCCTACACCTTCACTCCGACCAGCGCTTATGCCCTCAGCACACACGAGGTCACCTTCAGCAAGACCCGCATCAAGATAAAGCTCACATCGAGCGGGGTGTTCGTCTATGACGCGGACTATACCAACGGCATCGCCTTCCGCTGCGATGGCAACAACTTCGAGATAGGCACACTGAATGCCTCCAACGTATTCATCAAGCAGGTGGACATGGGCAACCGCACCGCTGGCCTCTGGCTGGAAGAGGTGAGCAATGCCAACAGGTTCATCGGTTCTGACGATACCTCAGACTCAGGCATCTACAACATCTACAACCTCAACGAGTGTCCGGTGGTACTGGCCAAGAGCAGCACCGACATCACCGACATCAAATGCCCCTGCGAGGGAACGCCCTGTGTGAACAAGTGCTATCAGTATGGGGAGTGAACTGCTTCAATTATCAATGGGCAATTATCAATTGGCAATGGAACCCGGTCGGCAGACAGGGCAGGGTGTAGCGAACAGCGAACAGCGAACAGCGAACAAATGGGACGTCTGAACCGACCACCACGACTGGAATACAGCTTTGGCCAGCAGTTGGAAATAGGGTGGTGGTCGGGGATGGCGGATCTGAAAAAAGGAAAGGACGCATGGAACAGACAGGCATAGCAGCAACCGCAGACCTCATTGCATCGAGACAACCGCGGCTCGAAGCGTATCACAACATGGAGGGCGGGCTGGGCGTGGTGGCCTACGCCTTCGGTGACGACCGCATCACCGTGCGCATGCACACCGGGCAGACCCTCTGTTTCACCTATCGCAGCGCAGGCCGTGCCTACGTTGAGCACATGAAACTGCTGGCCCGTGCCGGTGACGGCCTCAACCGCTTCATTTTCAAAGAGGCCAAGGGCAGGCACGAGCCTTGGGCAGCGCCCTGACCCCCCCCGCATTTCATCAGCCATACACCCCTCACAATACAAAAGCCATGGACCAACGCACCAAACGACCCACCGCCAACGACAGGCGCAGCACGGTGAAGCGCCCCACCTCCCGCCCCAGCAGCACGGCCTGGGTGCTGGGCGACCTCTATGCCGATGACACCGACCTGCTCTATACGCCAGAGGCAGAAGCAGACCAGGATCCGGCCGAGACCGAAGAGGACCCCGAAAGCTGAACACACTGCCAACCGCATGGCCCACGGCCTGCCATGCGATGGACACACGACAGGCCGGAACCTTTCCATTTTTATTGATCCCTTCATCAACAAACCTTTCTAAAACCACAGTATCATGGCATTCCCATTACAACTCGGTGTACAATTCACCCCAGCAGAGCTCGCTACCATGAAGGCAGCGGCACAGACAATCACCAGCACCATCATCAGCAAGATGGACTTCAACATGGGCAACGAGGAGCGCGAAGAGCTCTCCAAGGTGGGCGATGAGCGCGCGCCCTTCGTCATCAAGTCCGTTGCCGACTATGGTGTCACCTATCCGAACCTCAACGGGCAGGCATACACCCACCTCATGGCCTCTATGGACCTCGGCACATACGCCCAGATGTTCGAGGTGCTGACGGTGCTGAAAGAGGCCGTTGAACGCACCGAGGAGATGCAGATGGTGGCCGGCCATTTCTGCTTCGAGTTCATGCGCGACCAGTATGACAACGCCAAGAAATACCGCTCCAAGAACGTGGCCGGTGCGCAGGTCGTGTATGACGGGCTCAAGGACTGCTTCGAGCAGAGCACGCAGAATCCTGTACCTCCAAAGCCAGACCCGATCCCCTGATCCTGCCCTGAGGAGAGAATGAAAGGGCCACCGCATCGGTGGCTCTCTTTCGGTCCTTCGGCCTGCAATTTCTCAACCTATTCTCAAGTTACCGTAGGTCATTCGTAAGCTTTTGTAGGTCGGTCTCAGTTGAATAAAGGTCAGTATCAGTCGGTCGTAGGTCATTCTTGAGTGTATGTAGGTCATTCTCAGAAGGTCGTAGGTCATTCTCAGAAGGTCGTAGGTTGTTGCTACGATGATGTAGGTCATTCTCAAACAGTCGTAGGTCTATTATCAATTCATTCTCAGAAAAGCACGTGATGCAGAAGTTCGGAAAGGACGAGACACCGCAGCAACTGCCCGTCAGCAAAGGGCGGAGCACGCTTTTGCGCGCCATGCTGTTGGAGTTGGAGGTGGGCGAGTCGCTCTTCCTGCCCCGTGCAGAATGGAAGACCAAGAACGGCCCCTATTACGTCATCGCCTATCTCAAGAAGACCACCGCCCTCCGTTTCGACTACGGCTTCAAGACCGATGGCACCGGGTGGCTCTTCAAACGCATAGAATGAACCAGAGCAGCACAGCCAAATGAACGGATCGCACGGATGCCCCGTCCAGCACCGCCATTTGGCGAAGCAACAGCGACCTTGACATTGAAACAGAGAGCACAGCGCCCGAAAGGCCAAAGCACAGACCCCCCAGACCGCATGGAAACCATAGAACGCCTACGCATCATAGAACAGATAGGCGACCTTGCCGAACTCATACTGAGGGCCGCACCCGGCAACCCCAGCATCAGAGGATGGGAAGCGCAGATCCACGACCTGAGGCGAAAACTGACCCTTACCACTGACCGCACATGAACACGCTGCGCACCCTCATTATGGACGAAATGCTCCGCCTACGTGCCATGCAGCCCCCAGGCCCGCCCCACACCTGGCCCTTGAACGAGCAGACCATGGAGTGGATAGATGAGGCCCCCTTCCGATGACCCAGCCCGACTCCCATCAGACCCGACCCTCCTTCAAGGATGCGCTTGCCCTGATCCAGGACGAGGTGGCGCGCCTTAGGTCCGTCCGGCCCCCGATGAAAGGAGCGAACCAGCCCTTTGACGAGGCCGGCAACCAATGGCTGGACGAATTGTTCGCCCTGCAGGACCAGCTCCAGAAAGTGTTCGAAGGCAACGAAAGCCCTGAGAACATCATCAACACCATCAGAAGCAGACAGCATCTGGAAACGCCCGACACGCCCACACACGACCTGGACAATGACCATTGACCGCACATGAACACACTGCGCACCCTCATTATGGACGAAATGCTCCGCCTACGTGCCATGCAGCCCCCAGGCCCGCCTCACACCTGGCCAATGGACGAGCAGACCATGGAGTGGATAGATGAGGCCCTCACATTCCACGCCCAGCTCGGCCACCTGAAAGACACGCTCGCCCTGGCGCAGGAGACCTATGCCAACTTGCCGCAGCATGGCAGGAGGCCACAGAACGGAACGGGGGAATGAGGGAAGTGCTCACAGGCTATGGACTAAGTTTGTGTCCGACCATTGGCCCGTATGGGCGGCTTTCTATTATGGGGGGGATTGAAGGGGGAGACAGGGCAGGTGGATGTATGGGTATGCACAAAGACATAACTCAGCCGGACGATGCATTGCTAAATTGCAGCTATTTTGGCGGCATGAGAGTAATCATGTTCGAAACCAGTAAGGAATGGATCATGGATCGGGAGAAACTCAGAATTAATACCCAGAGATATGGCAATTAGATTGTTCACTCAAAACGAACACGATAGTGTAATCCAAGCTGCATACAACAACTTGGATAAGGTGAATCACAGGGTTTATATAAATCCGAATCAGCAAAAGAATACGAGCATTAATGGCTTCTACCCTGACATCATAATTACACCGGCAAGTGACAATACCGTAAAATTCGTTATTGAAGTGGAAACTTCAGAAAGTGTAAACAACATTGAAGCTCAACAATGGAGGACTTACGCTGATTTAGGTGGAACATTCTATTTGTTGGTTCCATTTGCCTCCAAAACACTTGCTGAACTAATATGCCGGCAAAACGGAATAAAAGCACGATTTGGAACTTATCGTTTTCAGAACGGGCGTTACATCATAAGCTACGAATAGTATTATGATGGAAGAGATTCTGCAATTCATAGGTAATAATTATCCGTACGTGCTTGGAGGAGTTGGCGGGGCCATACTAACAATTCTGTACAGCAAGTGGGTAAATCGTGTCCAAGAGATGAAATGCTGTTACGTTGATGATGATGTGATAACAAGAATACCAATATTGTCAGAAACAGGAGAACAACATAATAACATTTATACAAAAGAGTTTAGGCTTAAAAATACAACCGGAAAGGATATAGCATCATTCAGAATAATATTTGAATTCGATGCAGATGCAAAAATCATTAAACAAAATAGCTTTTGCAAAACTGGGAAAGACGAAATAAAACCCAAAAATAGAAAGCCAAATGAGTGCAGTTACATTGTAAAGAATTTCAATCGCGGGGATGAGTTCCGATTCTATTTTGATATAGCTAATGTATCAAAAGATCATTACAATATCACGGAGGCAGATTGTTTAGGTTTTAGAATTGTGGTTAAGGATGAAAGGAAACCGACAATAAAGAACAAATCAAAAATTGTTACTAAAGACCGAATTAACTGATGCAAAGTCGGATTTGATTGACCCGCCTGCACGAGGCGGAAGCCTCGTACAAGCATGCACTTTGCTTGGGGCTCTGTGCAGACACCCAAGGCAGTTGGCATTAATCGATAAATTATGAGAAATATACCTGATGACAATCTTGCTTACCCCGTTTTCATCCAAGTTGGTGAGAACGTCACTGGGTCTGGGTTTCTTCTGAGTGCGACCGACAACCTTTATTTGGTCACCGCAAGGCATGTTCTCTATGACAATAGCGGGTTAAAGTCCCCTTCAGTACGACTAACATGTCAGACAAGGGCTGTGGGTGACGATAGAACAATCGTATTCAAATTGGATTTAAACGTTCAGAACCCAATGCCTCACAAAACTTCAGACGTTGCAGTGGTGCACTTAGGTGCGCGAGAAAACATAGATGGTTCAAACGAGTATAAGGTTCATTTTAACAAAGGAATTGAAATTGTCGGTAAAGGAATCTTCAATACTGTGAGTGTAAACGCGGAAACTGCAACTAAACTCTTAGCTGATGTGCTTGTTTCAAATGATGTTTTCGTTTACGGATACCCTACTTCTCTTGGATTGAAAAACTCCCCTCAGTTTGACTTCAACAAACCTCTTCTCAGAAAAGGTATAGTGGCAAACATCTATCCCAAGCAAGGGACAATTATTCTGGATTGCCCCGTATATTATGGGAACAGCGGAGGGCCTGTGGTTGAAGTAGAGTATCGTCCAACTGGCAATCATCACCATGTAATCGGGGTAGTTTCCCAATTCATTCCATTTGTGCAGCAATGGCATAATCCCCCTTCAGGAATTGTCAACACCGAGTTTCACAACTCTGGTTACTCGGTAGCAGTTTCAATGGATAAAGTGTTTGAGCTTATCGGATACAAGAAATAACCCCCGCCCGCTCAAGTGTTCAATCCATTTGCTTCCCCGCCCCGAGCGTGGGCATAGTTCGAGTGCGATAGCACATTGCCAATGCAAATATGACTTTTCCTTATGGCCAATTTAAAATATAACGAGAAACAAATTATAGAATCATCACTCGGAATGAGGTCAGGATATGTTCTTGATTTCAATCACTTCGAGTTTGATGAATTTATTAAGGATAGCGTTGGTCTTAATATTTTCTCGCAGAAGTATGAGCATAGGTCTAACTCTAAGGCGAACAGATTACGTAAGCTTTGGACGGATGAATCAAACACAATTGTTGCACAACTTCTTGAGGACTTATTTAATTATAAGTCTCTACAATCGGTAGCACACAACACGGTGTGGGAAGAATCTGAGCGGAAGGCATGTTTTAATATTGTAGAGACGCTTAAAAAGAAGGATGATGGACTTAAAATGAATTCTTCAAGATTTGAAGAGCCTTATGATTCAAACCTAAAAAGATTGCGAGAATCAATTGACAGGCATTTGAGCAAATCCGAGTTTGACTGGGCTTTAGACAGATTGCATACCTATATGGTTCACTACACCAGAAAACTGTGTGGTTCGCATAAACTACAATTTGAAACAAACGAAACGCTTAACGCCATATTCGGGAAGTATGTAAGGAGTATAGAGGAGAATAAACGCGTTGATTCAAAAATGAGCGTCTCAATTTTAAAGAAGAGCATTTCTGTGCTTTCTGATTTTAATGGTGTTCGAAATAATCAAAGCTTTGCCCATGCAAACAGCATACTGAATCATTTTGAAGCTAAACTAATCGTAAGTCATGTTATTGCATTAGTGGAATTCTTGGAAGATTTTGAGAGCATGTATTTTGCAGATCTATATGCAGATGACAACTATGAAATGATAAAGGAAGAAGACCTTCCTTTTTAGCCCGCCTGCGCCCAGCTACCGCCTCGTGCATCTTATTAGGAACCGTCCACGGTTCCATCATATAGACCCCGCCCAATGAGCAAGCCCATGAGGATCACCGCAGCCCGCATCGCCCTTGTGGCCTTGTGCGTCCACTTGGGCGGAGCATCGTTGGCGCAAAGCCCAGTGGGCGCCACCAGTGACTTTTCGCGGGATTCCATCAACTCCATCACCACCGCAGTGCCCTTTATGATGATCTCGGGCAACGCCCGCCAAATGGGCATGGGCGACCTCGGGGTGGTCTCCTCCGACCAGTTCGTGGAAACAGCCTTCACCTCCAATGCCGCCCTGCTGGCCACAGGCCGCAGATATGTGCATGCAGAGACCAACTATACGCCTTGGCTCAGGGCCTTGGTGGCCGACATGTATCTGCTCAGCGGCAGCGTGGCATGGGGCATCACCGAGACCCATGCCGTGGGCGTCCACGTCAAGTATTTCAATCTGGGGAATATCTACCACACCGATGTCCATGGGCAGCGTCTCAGTGAGATACATGCCTATGAGTTCATGGTACAGGCCAACTATGCCGCGCAGCTGGGCAAGGGGTTCTCCATAGGCACATCGCTCAAATACGTCCATTCCGACCTCACGAACGGCCTGAACGTGGGCGGTGTGGACACCAAGGCCGGACAGTCCGTGGCAGGCGACCTCGGCCTCAACTACCGGGGGCTGAAACGGTTCAAAGATTCGCTGACGCTGGGCTACAGCGCAGGGCTGGGCCTCAACAACATCGGCAGCAAGATGAGCTACTCTAACTTGAACGAGTCCGACTTCCTGCCCATGAACATGCAGTTGGGCGTGATGCTCAATCTGGCTACGCAAAAAGGAAACGTGCGCATTGAGAACGACCTCGGCTATCAGGTGACCAAGCTGCTGGTGCCCACGCCACCGCAATATCTCAAGGCATCGAACAGCAACGTGGATTCGACAGATGTCAACGGCAACCGCATCATAGCTGCGGGAAAGAACCCGAATGTGAGTGTGCCCGCTGCTATTTTCCAATCCTTCGGTGATGCACCGGGCGGTTCCTTGGAAGAATGGAACGAGGTGACCCACCATGTGGGCCATGAGCTGCGGATGGTGTTCAACGATAGGCTGTCGGGTCACATCCGTGAAGGGTTCTTCTATGAACATCATACCAAGGGCAACCGCCAATGGGTGTCGTTGGGAGGTGGTTTCGGGTGGTTCGGTTTCAGGGTGGACGTGGCCTATCTCATTCCGTTGCAGATGCGGAGCCCCATAGAAGACACCTTCTCTGTGAGTCTCACCTATCGCGCAAGGATGGGCAAGGTCAACAAGATGCGCTTTCCGAAAATAGACCCAAAAGATGAACGTCTCGAACTCATGGAGGCCCTATTGATTGAGGGGAGTGATGAGAAGGGCACAGAGTGATGTCGGTGGGCATGATGATGCGCGAGGCTCCCACCTCGTGCAAACTATTCGGAACCGTCCGCGGTTCCATCTCATAGACACCGCCCAATGAGCAAGCCCATGAGGACCACCGCAGCCCGCATAGCCCTTGTGGCCTTGGTCTTCCTTTGCAGCAGTCCTTCATTTGCCCAAAGCTTTTCGGACAACAGTGATGAGGATGGCTCCGCCCGCCCAAGTCTCCATCCCCGTGCATCGCGAGTGATCCGGGATTGGGAACCGGCCTGCCCTGTTCCTGTCGAAGGGTTCCCTTCTCCTCGTTAAAACTTTGATTACTTTCGCAAGCCCTTTCGGATGGCACCACTGCTCAAAAAATCGGAGGACAACATGACCGCAGGAACCCTCCTGATGGACAAAGGGCTTTTTGCACCGAGCATTCACTGCCACTACTACTGTTGTCTACAACGGATGAAACATGCCATCGTGGCCAAAGGCACTCTGACATCAAAGGACATCTACGACAGGGGCAAGGCAGAGAAGGAGGGTTCGCACAATACCATTGTCAAATTGTTCAAACAGCAGTTGGGCCAGTCCAGAATGGCAGATGTGAGCCGTTTCAGTACCGCTTATGCCAAGCTCAAGGACCTGCGCACCAAGTCCGATTATGAGGACATGCTCATGGAGAGCAATGACGGCATGGATGCGCAGTCCCGTGCATCAGAGGTCATCAGGATCATAAACCGAATGTGATGAAAGCAAGAGAAACTGTAATGCAACGTTTGAACAGCGTGGTCTATGAGCTCGGTGTCAATCTGCTTGTCCGGTTCAAAGAGGACGAGGATCTGGAGTCACTGCTTGTGGAGGTTTCGCCCGCATTTGTGCTGGACGTGGAGGAGGTGAATGAGATACTGGGCAGGATCATTCTGGATTTTGAGAATACGTTCGACCTCAACTTGGCCTTCGTAAGTCCAATGGACGGGTTTGATTTCGATGGCGCAGACTATTGCCAGGTTTATGGACATATCCAATGGAGTGAGGAAATAGCTTCATCGCGGGCAGGCAGCATATTTATTGAGGGATTTTCAATTGATGGGAACCGGTTGGCAACCAATACGGAAAGCCTACTCGGTTCAGAGTCCTTTCAGATCCTGGAAGGAATGGATGTAGAAGCAGGGGAGGAACATTTTGCCTTAGCAGCCTAAAATTGAGCACCATGATGGACAGCCAGAGCGGTTACCAGACCCTTGCAGTAGCACTCATCGAGTCCGAATTCAAACGCACAAGTGAAGTGCATGAAGGAACTGATGCCAAACCTTCCCTTCACATTGATGTCACCCATGGGATTGACGGGGATGACATTCGTTGCAATGTCGAATTGAAATACTCTTCGAGTTATGAGGGCAATGTGGAGGTACGTTCGAGAATATTGATGCAAGGCGTGTTCAAGCAGGTGGGCAATCCTGAGTTGCCGATCGAAGCGTTCGCAAAGACCAACGCTCCTGCCATTGTTTTCCCGTTCCTCAGAGAGCACTTGGCCTCCCAGACGCTAAAGGCACTGCTACGCCCTGTAGTATTGCCTCCGGTCAACATCAAGGCGTTGTCTTCTGCAAAGTAGCCCGATACCCCGCCCTGCCCAAGTCTCCACCCCAGCGGGGCGCAGGTATGGTAGCAGCGTGTTCCATCCGGCATCCCAAGTTCCGTAGGAACGCAGCAAACATTCATCCTACGCCCCTACAGGGCTTGAAAAAGGTAGGGGATCATCGGTTCTACCATACCTGCGTTCCTACGGAACTGCCCACCTGCCCAAGTCTCCATCCCCGTGCATCACGAGTGATACGGGATTCAGAACCCTATACGGTGCCATCCAATAGAAACCCCACGTTGGCTACCTTCGCATATCAAAAACCCACAGCCATGCGCGAAGTGACCATCAAGCTGCCCGAAGAGCGTTACAGGTTCGTCATGGAACTCATCGCCAACCTCGGCCTCGAAGTGGAGTCGGACATCGACATCCCCGAATGGCAAAAGAACATCGTCCGCGAGCGCATTGCCGAGTACAAGGCCAACCCCGACATCGCCATTCCGTGGAAAGAGGCCCGAAAGCAGATCAAGACCAAGAAGTAAGTGGAATTTGAGGTCATCATCCTTGCGACTGCCCTCGCTGATGTTCAGGACGCGGTGGATTACTACGATGAGCAGTCCATTGGTCTCGGTGAGAAGTTCGAGGCAGAACTGAATGCGTTTCTCATCACCTTGGAATCGAACCCCTTCTTCCAGAACCGATACGATGAGGTGCGGTGTCTGCCGCTGAAAAAGTTCCCCTACATGGTTCACTTCACAGTCGATCGACAGGCCCAACTGGTGGTGGTGCATGCGGTGTTTCACACATCGCTGCATCCCAAAGTGTGGAAACGGGGGCATTGAACACCCTCACGCGACCATGCATTGTGCATTGTCACAGTTAATAGATTTGTCGCAACCCGCTTCAACAATCACGGCCTTGATCAGACCCATGCGCTCCCTCTATGTATTGATCATCTTGGTTCTCTTCAGTTGCTCAACCCCTGAAGCATCACATGCCACCGGTGCGGGCATCACCGTTGGGCCGGATACGTTGAGACTGTATGACCAAGTGAGGCGCAGAGAGATCCCCATCGCCATCTATCGCACGGAGCATGATGAGGCGTCAGGAAAACAGCGGGTGGTCATTTTCAGCCACGGCTATGGGCAGAACAGAGGGGGCGATTATGTGGCCTATTCCTATCTGACAGACTTTCTGGCCTCAAAGGGCTACTGCGTTGTGAGCATCCAGCATGAACTCCCCACCGACAGTCTGCTGCCCCTGGTCGGGATTCCGCAGGTGGTGAGGCGTCCATTCTGGGAGCGTGGCGCAGACAATATACTGTTTGTGATGGACGAACTGAAAAGGACGCATCCAGAGTTGGACACGGAGCACATCGCGCTGATAGGCCACTCGAACGGAGGTGACATGACCGCGCTGTTCCCGCAGAAGTATCCCAACAGGGTGGAGAAGATCATCACCTTGGACAACAGAAGAATGGCCCTGCCCAGAACCCTTACGCCAAGGGTGTATTCGCTGCGTTCAAACGACCAACCAGCAGACGAAGGTGTGTTGCCCAGCGGAGAAGAGCAGAAGAGGTATCGCATGAGGATCATAGCACTTCCGAATACTGGGCATGATGCGATGGACGACAATGCAGATGAGGTGCAAGGGAAGGAAATCAGAGGCCATGTACTGGATTTTTTAAGTGAGTAGCAGAGGGACAAGAATCTCCATGGTTCCATCAGAATAGACGCGTACAGCCCACTTCCCGACAATGCGTTGTGCATTGTCATAGTTAATAGATTTGTCATATCCGCCCTGTCTGAGGAACTTGCCGAAGACCTCGGCCTTTGCATCATGACGCGCGATGCCAAATGACCTGCAGGCCACATTGTCCGCAGATTTACTTTTGTAGCATCCCTCTTGACCAACGAACCGTCCCATTCGAGGTCGCAGTCCATTGACCCAACCCCCATTGCCATGTCAGAACAACCCTCGTCACGTAGAAAATTCCTGAAAGCCACCGGCCTTGCTGTCGGGGCCACCCTCGCCACCGTGACCGCGCTGCATATTTTCGAGGAACAGCTGGAGATTGCAAAATTGACCCCCGAGCAGCAGGGCTTCATGCTCGAATATGGGAAATGGATGGACGAGTTCATAGCTGTGATGCGCATTGAGAACCGCAATCCTGACGATCTGGAGAACAAGAAGAAGAAGATAGCCCTGGCCCACAGAGCGTTGGACTTCAAACCTGAACTGGCCGACCACCTGAAGGACGCCACATTCTCAATGGTCTATTTCAAGGCCATTGAACGGGTAGGCAACGAAGTGGTGTACTGAGCTGCAATTGGGGCCTTGGTGCCTATGCCCGGAGGTCAGTCCCCAAAGGCGGGAGAACAACGTGCGCAAACCCCCTCGCATCCCGGTTTTTCAGGATGCCTGCACAGCGCATTTCATGCTTGGCGCATCTTCGTCCTGATATCCTGAAGGCACAGATTGCCGATGCTGCCCTCGTGGGTGTGGTCCACAGTTTTTGAGGGCGTGTAGGATCCTGCAATGATCTCCTCGCCAAGTTTCCGGTAAGCATCGCGGAAGGTCATGCCGCCCATCACCAGGCGGTTCACATCCTCCACGCTGTACATCTGGTCGTAGATGGGATTGTCGAGAATGTCCGTGCCCACGGTGATGTGCTGCAACATGAATTCGCACACCCGAAGGTTGTCCTTGGTGGTTTCGATGCCCTCTATCAGGCCCTGTTTCAACAGTTGAAAGTCGCGATGGTAACCACTTGTGAGATTGGCGGTCATCAAGGTGAACGCCATCGGCAGTTGCTGCAGATGGTTGCACTTGGCGCGCATCACCTCAAACACATCGGGGTTCTGCTTGTGGGGCATGATGCTGCTGCCGGTGGTGAGCTCTTTCGGGAAACCGATGAACCCGAAATTCTGGCTCATGTAAAGGCAGATGTCGGCCGAAAGCCGGCCCAAGGTGTTGGCCACAGCCGCCAAGGCAGCGGCAACAGTGCGTTCCAGCCGTCCGCGGCTCATCTGCGCGGCCACCACATTGAAGCGCATGGTGGAGAACCCCAACAGCTCGGTGGTCATGGTGCGGTCGATGGGGAACGATGAACCGAAGCCCGCCCCCGATCCCAGCGGATTCTGGTCTGCGATGCGCAGTGCGGCCTTCAGCATGATCACATCGTCCACCAGCATCTCGGCATAGGCGCTGAACCACAGACCGAAGGACGAAGGCATGGCCACCTGCGTGTGCGTGTAGCCGGGCATCAGCACCTCTTTGTGCTGCTCGGCCAACGCGAGCAGGCGCTCGAACAGCGCATCCACCAGCACGATGACCTCCGAAAGCTCGGCCTTGGCATAGAGATGCAGGTCCACCAGCACCTGATCGTTGCGCGAGCGGGCCGTGTGAATCTTCTTGCCTGCATCGCCAATGAGCCGCACCAGCTCGGCCTCCACCTTGCTGTGCACATCCTCGAAATGCGGTTCGATGACGAAGGTCCCCGCATCGACCGTCTCCGCAATGTGGGCCAGTCCCTGCTCCAAGGCCGTCAGCTCGTCAGCTGCGAGAATCCCGATGTGGTGCAGCATCCGTGCATGGGCGAGGCTTCCCTGCACATCGTATTTCGCCAGATGCATGTCCAGCTCGCGGTCGTTGCCCACCGTGTAGCGCTCCACGATGTTGTCCACGGTATAGCCTTTGTCCCAGAGTTTCATGCTGCGTTGATTCGGTTAAGGAGTTCGATGTAAAGGCCCACGCCCTGTTCCAGTTCGGAGAGCAGGATGAACTCATCGGCCCGGTGCGAGCGCGATGATTCGCCAGGCCCCATTTTGAGCGATGGGAACGGCATCAGCGCCTGGTCGGACATCGTGGGCGAGCCGCAGGTGGACAGTCCCATGGCCAGTCCTGCCGTCACCAACGGATGCGACAGCGCTATGGATGATGGATTGAGCCGGAACGAGCGCGCCTTCAACAAGCTTTGCGTATTCGCATCGATGATGTCGAAGACCTCATTCAGCGTGTAGCGGTCATTCGCCCGCACATCTATGACAAAGGTGCATTCGGCCGGAATCACGTTGTGCTGTTGGCCCGCGCTCACCTGGGTCACGGTCATGCGCACCTCGCCCAGCATTTCGGAGACCAAGGGGAAACGGAAGTCACGCACCCAGCAGATGTCGTCCATCGCCTTGCAGAGCGCCTGGTCGCTGTTGGGATGGGCCGCGTGGCCGGGTGTTCCCGTGGCCGTGGCATCGATCACCAGCAGTCCTTTCTCGGCCACGGCCATAAGCATGCCGGTGGGCTCGCCCACAATGGCACAGTCGATGGGCGGCAGCACCTTCAGCAGCGCCTCCATGCCATTGGGGCCGGAGTTCTCCTCCTCGGCCGAGGCCGCAAAGAGCAGATTGTAGCGCAGATCATTACGGTCATGCAGTTGAAGGAACGCGACCATCAGGCAGACGAGTGCCCCGCCCGCATCGTTGCTGCCGAGGCCATGCAGTTTACCGTCCTCAACGGTCGGTGCGAACGGATCGCGGGTATAGGCCCTGTTGGGGCGCACCGTGTCGTGGTGCGAATTGAGCAGCAGGGTCGGCTTCTCCGGATCGAAATGCCTGTTGGTGGCCCAAACGTGGTTCCTGTGGCGTTGCGGCTCGATGCCCGCATCGCGGAGCGCCCGTTCGATCACATCGGCAGTTGCGGCCTCCTCGCCCGAGAAGGACGGAATGGCGATGAGTTCGCGCAGCAGGGCGAACGCCTTTTCAAAAAGTTCAATGTGAATCATCCCCCTCTGTTGTGATGATGGTTCCGTGCGTATGCTCCCCTCCTATCGTCTCTCCATCGGTGATGACCACTCGGCCCACTCCGCGCTCCAATGCCGCAAAGCAATTGTCGAGCTTGGGGATCATGCCCGAATGGATGGCCCCGGTCGACCGCAGTTCAGTATAAAGGGCCGGGCTGAGACGGGCAATGACCGAATCCCCGTTCTCCGCATCGCGCATCACCCCTTTCTTCTCGAAGCAGTAGATGAGTTCGACATCGAAAAGGCCGCTGAGTGCTACCGCCACCTCGGCCGCAATGGTGTCTGCATTGGTGTTGAGCAGCTGCCCTGCCCCATCGTGGGTGATGGCGCACAGCACGGGCGAAATGCCCTGTTTCAGCAGACTTTGGAGCAGCGGCCCATTCACCTGCCGCACATCGCCCACCAGACCGAAATCCACCTCGCGCACAGGTCGTCTGTGGGCAAGGATGACGTTGCCGTCCGCACCGCTCATGCCGATGGCATTGCAGCCCATGGACTGCAGCAGGGCGGTCATCCGCTTGTTGATGAGACCCGCATAGACCATGGTCACAACCTCCAGATCCTGCTCGGAAGTAATGCGCCTGCCGTCCACCATCTGCGGCACGATGCCCAGCCGGCCGCTCAGTTCCGTGGCAAGCTTCCCGCCCCCGTGCACCAGCACCTTCGGCCCTTCCATGGAAGCGAAACGCTGCAACAGCGCCAGAAGACTTTCGGGGCTGTCGATGACGTTGCCACCTATCTTGACCACCCGCAGCCTATCCATGGCGCAGCAGGTTGAGCAGCACGGCCTGTGCGGCATAGGTGCGGTTGTTGGCCTGTTCGAGCACCAGCGATGCAGGCGAGTCGATCACCGCATCGGCCACCACCACGTTCCTGCGTACAGGCAGGCAGTGCATGAATTTCCCGCTGGCATTGAGGGCCATCTTGTCAGGGGTCATTGTCCAATGGTCGAGTCCTTGCCCGATGCGCCCGTAATCCGCAAAAGAGGACCAGTTCTTCACATAGACGAAATCGGCCCCGTGCAGCGCCTCGTTCTGACCGTGCAGCACAGGGATTCCTTCGGTGAACTCCGGGGCAAGGTCGAAACCTTCGGGATTGGTGATGACGAGGTCCACATCGGCCATGCGCATCCATTCTGCGAACGAATTGGCCACGGCCTGCGGCAAGGCACGGGGATGCGGTGCCCAACTGAGCACCACTTTCGGCCGCACCTTCGTCTTCTGTTCCTCGATGGTGATGAGGTCGGCCAGCGATTGCAGCGGATGGCGGATGGCGCTCTCCAACGAGATGATGGGCACCGTGGCATGGGCCATGAACCTGTGCAGCACGCGGTCGCTGTAGTCGGCCTCCTTGTCGATGAGCGATGGGAAGGTTCGCAATCCGATGATGTCGCAGTACTGCGAAATGACCCCTGCGGCCTCTTTGATGTGCTCCTGCGTGGAGCCGTTCATCACAGTGCCGTCCTCCATCTCAATGCTCCACCCGTCCTGGTTCAGATTCATCACCATCACGTCCATGCCGAGGTTCATGGCGGCCTTCTGGGTGCTCAATCGTGTGCGCAGACTGGGATTGAAGAACAGCAACCCCAAGGTGCGGTGCTTTCCAGCCTCCCGGTTGGCGTTGGGCGATGCCTTCAACTCGCGGGCCGAGGCCACGAGGGCCTTCACATCGGCCACATCCTTCACAGAGGTGAAATGTCTCATCTCAGAACGGTCTCCAAAGCGTGAATGAAATGTTCCAACTGCTGCCACGAGATGTTCAACGGAGGCAGAATGCGGATCTGATTAGGGTTGGACGATGCCCCGGTGAAAATGTGGTGTTCCATCAACAGACGCGTGCGCACCTCTTTCGCAGGGAAGGCGAACTCGGCTCCGAGCATCAGCCCACGGCCTTTGACGGCCACCACCTGCGGAATGGCCTCCAATGCCGCCTTGAACCGTGCCCCCACCTCGGCCACGTGGGCCATCAACTGCTCGCTTTCCAACACATCCAGCACCGCAATGGCGGCCGCACAGGCCAAGTGGCTCCCCCCGAAGGTGGTGCCCAGCATGCCGTGCTTCGGCCTTACGGCTGGGGAGATGATGACACCTGCCACTGGGAAACCATTGCCCATGCCCTTGGCAATGGTGATGATGTCGGGCCTAATGCCCGCCTGCTGATGCGCGAAGAACTTCCCTGTGCGCCCATGGCCGCTCTGTATCTCATCAAGAATGAGCAGTGCTCCGCTCGCCTTGCATTCTGATTCCAAGAGACGGAGAAAATCATCCGAAGGGCTGCCCAGACCGCCCACACCCTGAATGCCCTCCACGATGACTGCACACACATCGTCCCCGCTCAGCGCGGCCGAAAGGGCTTCCGGGTCATTCAGCGCAACATACGTCACGGGGAAATTGTCCATGTTCACCGGGGCAGAGAGCTTCGGGTCATCGGTCATATTGAGGGCAGCGGCAGTGCGGCCATGAAAACTCCCACGGAAGGCCACCACCCGCTTTCGGCCCGTGTGGAACGAGGCCAGTTTGATGGCGTTCTCATTGGCCTCGGCACCGCTGTTGCAGAGAAAGAGCTGGTAGTCATCATAGCCGCTCATCCGACCGAGCCTTGTTGCCAATTCCATTTGCTGCGGAACCTTCACAGAATTGGAATAGAACCCGATACGACCGATCTGATCATGGATGGCCTGAACGTAGTGCGGATGCGAATGGCCGATGGAAATGACCGCATGACCGCCATAGAGGTCGAGATAGCGGGTACCCTCCGCATCATACACGTATGCACCTTCTGCCCTTACGGGGGTGATGTCGAAAAGGGGATAGACGTCAAAGAGTTGCATGGCGCGGCTCAGAAATAGTTGGCCTTGAGGCCGAGTCCGGTGCCCTCATCCAGCCCGAACATCAGGTTCATGTTCTGGATGGCCTGCCCGGCAGCACCTTTCAGCAGGTTGTCGATGACCGAGGTGACGAGCACCCGACCGTCCAACTGCTGCACCTGCAAAAGGCAATGGTTGGTGTTCACCACCTGTTTCAGATGCACGCTGGACGGGGTGACAGAAGTGAAGGGCGCATCGCGGTAGAAATCGCTGTAGAGTTCTACAAGCGTAGCCTCATTCACCTCGCATTCCATGTAGGCACTGGCGAAGATGCCCCGCGTGAAATCGCCCCGCAGCGGCAGGAAACTGAGCCGCTCCTCGAACGAGGGCTGCAAAGCGTGCAGGCGCTCCCCTATCTCGCTCAGATGTTGATGACTGAAAGGCTTATAGATGCTGACGTTGTTCTGCCGCCAACTGAAGTGCGAGGTCTCTGTGAACGACTGCCCGGCCCCGGTGGAGCCTGTGAGCGCATGCACATGCACTTCCTTCCTCAACAGTCCATGGGCGGCCAACGGCAAAAGGGCCAACTGAATGGCCGTGGCGAAGCATCCCGGATTGGCAATGCTGTCTGCTGCAATGATGCGTTCCCTGTTCAATTCAGGAAGTCCGTACACGAATGCACGGTCTCCGAATGTGGCGGTCTCACTCAACCTGAAATCATTGCCGAGGTCGATGATGCGAACGTTGCCTTTCGGATTGAATTCTTGCAACGCCTGCCGCGACTGTCCATGGCCCAGACACAGGAAAACCACGTCCACTTCCTGCCCGAACGCGTCAGTGAAGGCGGGCAGATCCGCTGCGAAAAGGTCCTGATGCACTGAGCCCACCGCCTGCCCCGCATGGGAACGGCTGTGGATGAAGCGCACTTCCACTTCGGGATGATGCACCAGACAGCGCAGCAGTTCGCCCGCCACGTAGCCCGCACCACCTATGATTCCGACCCTTATCATGCTTCCCTCTTGTTGCTGTTGCGCGCTTCCACATGGCGATGCACGAGCATCGGGTTGGCCAGGATCTTCGTGAAGCCCTTCACGTCCTCCCCACTCCACCGGTTGTTCATCTCGCCATACTCCCCAAAACCGGATTTCATCAGATCGTGGGGCGAGGTGACTCCCTCCACCACAAAGCGGTATGGATGAAGTTGCACGGTGACTGTGCCGGTAACGTTCTCCTGCGAGCTTTCGAGAAAGGCCTCGATGTTGCGCATGGACGGCTCGAAATACTGGGCCTCGTGGATGAACATGCCATACCAGTCGCCCAGTTGCTGCTTCCAGTGCTGCTGCCACTTGCTCAGCACATGTTTTTCGAGGGTATGGTGGGCAGCGATGATGATTCCCGATGCCGCAGCCTCGAAGCCCACGCGTCCTTTGATGCCGATGATGGTGTCGCCCACGTGCATGCCGCGACCGATGGCATAGCGCGAGGCGATCGCATCCAACCGCTGTATCACCTTCACGGGCAACATGCACTCACCGTTCAGTTCCACGGGTTCGCCCTTCGCGAAGCCGATAGAGATGGTGCGTTGTTCAGTCTCCCGCAACGGGTTGGGAAATGCCTCATTGGGCAGCGGCAGGTGCGAGGTCAGGGTCTCGGCCCCGCCCACACTTGTGCCCCAGAGCCCCTTGTTGATGGAGTACTGCGCCTTCTTCCACTCCAGTTCCAGCCCATGCTGTGCGAGGTAATCGATCTCATCCTTGCGCGAGAGCTTCTGGTCTCGCACCGGTGTCAGGATGCCGATCTCGGGCACCAGCAGTTGGAACACGAGGTCGAAACGCACCTGATCGTTGCCCGCACCCGTGCTGCCATGAGCGATGAAGTCCACGCCCAATTCCTTGGCATACTTGGCCAAGGCGATGGCCTGGTAGATGCGCTCTGCACTGACCGACAGCGGATAGGTGCCATTGCGAAGCACATTGCCGAAGATGAGATAGCGGATGATGTTGTGGTAGTAGTCTGCCGTGCGCTCCAAGGCAACATGCGAGACCACTCCGAGCGACTGCGCACGCTGGGCGATGCCTTCAAGTTCAGCATCGGTGAATCCGCCCGTGTTCACGATGGCCGAATGCACTTCCAGGCCCTGCTCCGCAGCAAGGTACTTGGCGCAATAGGACGTATCGAGGCCGCCACTGAAGGCGAGCAGCACTTTCTTATTGTCAGACATGTTTAAGGGCGGGTTTGAGGAACGGGAAGGCCACCAGACGTGCAGTGATGCGCTCCTTACGGCCTTTCATGAAGAGTTTGAAGTTGTCCCACGCCTTCACCTTGGTGGTCTCTGTGGGGCGGGCAGGCACCTTGCTCAGATCGCACACCATGCCAGTACACAGGCACATGGTGCGGTTGGTGCGTTGCAGAATATCGTAGTTCACGCAGCTCTGACAGCCCTTCCAGAAGGTTTCATCCTGCGTCAGCTCTGAGAATGTTACAGGCTTGTAGCCAAGGTCGGAATTGATCTTCATCACGGCCAGACTGGTCGTTATGCCGAACAGCTTGCCCTCAGGATAGCGCTGCTTGGAAAGTTTGAAAATGGCCTGCTTGATGATGCGTGCCAGTCCGGTCTTTCTGTGATCTGGGTGAACGATGAGACCCGAGTTGGCCACATAGCCCTCGTTGCCCCAGCTTTCGATATAGCAGAAACCGACCACCTCGCCTCCGAGCAGGGCAATGATGGCCTTGCCCTCCTCCATCTTTCGGGCGATGTAGGCAGGGTCGCGCTTGGCAATTCCCGTGCCTCGCATTCGGGCCGCCTCCTCCATCATGTTGCAGATGGTGACGACATAATCCTGATGGCCGGCATGGGCCACCACAACTTGATATTTCATTATGAGAAAAAGAATTACGATTCCGTAAAACGGGGAACTGGACGGAGCTATCGTAATGGGGGCCCAGGCAACCTGCATCGGTCGGCTCGGCCCCGGTCTATCAGACCCTAAGGCAGCACAGAAAGTCGAAGCTATAAACAGCTACCGACCTAAGACCTGTAACCGGGGCAATGTGCCGTTGCCGCACGGCATCCCCATGACACCAGACCGGTGTCGGATTCGGAAGGAAGAACCTCTTGTTCGGTATCACTTCGTCAAAGGATGAATGCGAGCGACTTATGTCGCCCGACACGGTTGATTTTTGAAGGGCGCAAACGTAGTGTTTTTCCAATCACGCAATGATGCACTGTCTGGCTCTGTGGCCACTATTCCTTCAAAGGCCGAAACACCCGTCCTCCTGTGAAAAACCTTGCTTTCCATGAAGGTCACAATTGACCTGTTCCGATCAGCAGGTGCGCATACTTGGAATTGTGGTTGCACTACATTTGGTGCATGAAAGGAAAACTTGTTCTGATCACAGGAGGCAATGCAGGCATTGGCAAGGCCACGGCCATAGCTTTGTCGCAGAAGGGTGCGGATGTGATCATCACCGCACGATCGGAGGCCAAGGCCATAGAGGCCGTTGCCGAGATCAAAAAGCAGTCGGGCCCAGGCCGCGTGTCCCACATTCTCCTTGACCTGAGCAGCCAGCACGCGGTG
>JAIPBJ010000044.1 GCA_021739625.1 Flavobacteriales bacterium
CGGTGAACATGGCCGGGGGTCAGCCCATCTCGCTCAAGAATCTGCGCGAACTGCGTGAACTGACCGCACGGCACGGCATCCGCATCATCCACGACATGACCCGCGTGGCCGAAAATGCCTATATGATCCAGCAGTTGGAGAAAGGTCAAGGTTCCAAATCTGTAAAAGAGATCGTGAAGGAGATCTGTTCGCTCACAGATGGTGCGACCATGAGTGCCAAGAAAGATGCGATGGTCAACATCGGTGGGTTTCTTGCCGTAAATGAATGGGACGTTTTCGAAGAAGCGCGCAACCTTGTGGTCGTGTATGAGGGACTGCACACGTATGGAGGACTCGCGGGCCGCGACATGGAGGCCATGGCCATCGGCATTTCAGAATCGGTGGACGACCGGCACATGGCCGCGCGAGTGGGGCAGGTCCATTATCTTGGAAGAAAACTGTTGGAGGCGGGAATTCCCATAGTTCGGCCTGTGGGCACACATGGCATTTTCCTCGATGCGAAGGCATTCCTTCCCCACGTGTCGCAGGACAAGTTTCCGGCCCAACATCTCGCAGCTGAACTTTATGTGGAATCAGGAGTGAGGTCGATGGAACGCGGAGTGGTGTCGGCCGGGCGCAACAAGGACACGGGTGAGAACAACTTCCCGGCTTTGGAACTTGTGCGGCTCACCATTCCGCGAAGGGTCTATACGCAGGCACACATGGATGTGGTGGCCGAGGCGGTGCAAAGGGTCTATGACAGAAGGGATGGGATCAAAGGTCTGAAGATGATCTATGAACCAAAGTATCTGCGCTTCTTTCAAGCGAAATTTGAGCCGTTGGAATAATGGCCCCATCAGGGATGAGAAACAGGAAAACCCCAACAATTGAGCTCATGGCACCGGCAGGAGGCTGGGAGTCTTTTCAGGCAGCACTGGACAATGGTGCCGATTCCATCTATTTCGGTGCCGACCAGTTGAACATGAGGGCCCGCGCCACCATGAACTTCACCTTGGCAGACCTGCCAGAGATAGCTTCCCGTGCAAAGGAGCGGAACGTGAAGTCCTACCTCACGCTGAACAGTGTGATCTTCGACCACGACCTGTCGCTGGTCCGCAGAACAGTGGATGCAGCGCTCAGTGCCGGCATTTCGGCCATCATTGCGGCCGACCATGCCGTGATCGTGGCGTGCAAGGATGCAGGAATGCCATTGCACATCAGCACGCAGGCCAACATCAGCAACGTGGAGGCTGTACGGTTCTATGCGATGTTCGCTGATGTGATGGTGCTGGCGCGAGAACTGAGCCTGAGACAGGTGAAGGCCATCTGCAAGGTTGTGAATGAAGAACCCGTCATCGGTCCCAATGGCACACCTGTGCGGATTGAGATATTCGGCCATGGGGCACTCTGCATGGCGGTATCGGGCAAATGCCACATCAGCCTTCACACCCACAATGCTTCGGCCAACCGTGGCGCGTGTGTGCAGAACTGCCGCAGGGCATACAAGGTCATCGATCTGGAAGAAGGACACGAGCTGGTGGTGGACAACGAGTTCATCATGTCGCCCAAGGACCTCTGCACGATCGACTTTCTCGACCGCATCGTGGACACGGGCGCAAGTGTGCTGAAGCTTGAGGGCCGGGGCCGCTCTGCCGACTATGTGGCCACAGTGACCGCATGCTATCGAGAGGCCATCGATGCACTGAATGACGGGACTTATGGAGCGGAAAAGGTCGGAGGTTGGATGAAACGGCTGGAAACGGTCTATAACCGTGGTTTCTGGGGAGGATACTATCTGGGGCAACAGCTTGGCGAGTGGACGGACGGTCCCGGTTCCAAGGCCACACAGCGCAAAGTCCATTTGGGAACAGCAGAACACTATTTTCCAAAGGCAGGCGTGGCCCAGTTCAGAATGGAGGCGCATCAACTACATGTGGGAGACAGCATTCTGGTGATGGGCCCTGTGACCGGAGTGGCAGAGGGAACCGTCACAGAACTCCGCGTTGATGGCAGGCCCGCCACCGAGGCCAAACGTGGCGACACGGTTACCATACCTTTCGAAAGGCCGGTGCGACCGTCCGACAAGCTATACCTCACCGTGCCGGCCTGATGGTGGTGATCACACAGCAACGTGAACGGTGCATAGGATGCAACTATTGCGCAGAACTGGTCCCCGACCGCTGGGCCATGTCCAAGCGCGATGGCAAGGCCACCCTCATCGGGGCGGTGCAGCGCAAGGGATTCCATACGGTGCGCGTGGCCGATGATGAACTGGAAGCCAACAGGGCAGCGGCCCAGGTGTGTCCGGTGAAGGTGATCAGGGTCTCATCAGTGTAACCCCCGGTCTGCAGGTTCCCTGAACCGGTCGTTCTCCGTATCGGAAAAAACCGTTACTTTCATCCCTCCGTCACACTACAGACCCACTCTATCATGAGAATCTTCGGCTTTTTACTTTCAGGACTGATGGCCCTATTCACGTTGGGCAGTTGCGAACAGTGCTATGATTGCACCAAACGCTGCGGCACCTGCACCTTGGATCAGGATGTGAGAGCAGGCTGTCAGGGCGACTCGATATTGCAAGGACAGTCCGTTGAGGCCTGGAAGGCATATTTCGAGAGTCAGGGCTACACCTGTGCATACAACAACGTGACACAGGAGACCTGCGGCAGTGAGAACAAGGATGAACTGAGCGCATTGCACTACGAGTGTCTTGCCAAGTGACCCTTGGCCTGAAACCTCGCACCCAGACCTGACATTCGCCCCAAGGGCCTGTGGCGAACACATTCTGACTGTTGCCGCAAAGAAGGGCCGGGACTGAAAAGCCGTTTCCGTGAATCAGAAATTTGATTCACATTTGCAATACAGACAACCATTCCACGCTACTTCCAAACCCTTTCACAACTTCGACATGTTAGCACCGCCTCCCTGCGACCTCGATGGCATAGCCCAATATGTGCCCACGGCCAATAAGCCTTGGAACGAACAACGGATACAGCACCTGTACCGCAGAATGGGTTTCGGTGCCGACAAGGCCACCATTCAAAGTGCGCTTTCCATCGGTCCTGACGTGCTCATCGATCAGCTGATCGATGAGGCCGTGAACATGCCGTTGACACCCGCTCCGGCATGGGGCAACTGGGCGCTCAGCGATTATGCAAATGTGGAAGTTGAAGGGCCTCAACAGGTGCTCGACTGGTATGTGCAGTTCATTCAGGACATGCGCGACAACGGCCTGCGCGACAAGCTCACCTTGTTCTGGAGCAATCACTTCGTCACCCAGTTGGATGTCTATAAGTGCCCATCCTACATGTTCCAGTACTATAACCTGCTTCAACAGCACGGCACTGGCAACTTCCGCGATTTCGCACATGCCGTGGGCATCTCCCCGGCCATGATCGTATTCCTCAATTCCTATCAGAACACAGCGGCTTCGCCCAACGAGAACTATGCCCGCGAGCTGTATGAACTTTTCACCCTCGGTGTCAACAATGGCTACACCCAGAACGACATTGTGGAGACCGCAAAAGCACTCACGGGGTGGAACGGTTTCACAGATATATGCGCTCCCATTACTTTCTCGGATGCGACCCACTCGCATGAAAGCAAGACCATTTTCGGACAGACAGGTGATTGGGGATATGATGATGTGATCGCCATTCTGTTCGCGCAGCGCAGCACAGAGGTCGCCAGATTCATCTGCGGAAAGCTCTACGCGTTCTTTGTAAGCCCTGTTCCTGATCCGAACATCATTGACCAACTGGCCACAACGTTCATCAACTCAGACTTTGAGATTGCACCTGTACTGCGGCAGCTGTTCAAGAGCGAACATTTCTTCGATCAGGATGTGATTGGGGTGAGGATCAAGAGTCCGATGGAGATGCTGATTTCTTTCATCAGACAAGGACAGTTCAGCACGACTCAGGAAATTCTTGGGGGCACACAGTATTTTGGAGCCCTGTTGGGTCAGCAGATATTCGACCCGGTGGATGTTGCGGGCTGGCAGGAGAACCACGAGTGGATAAACACCAGCACCATCACTGGCCGATGGCTTGTCACAGGTTATTATGCAGGGTGGCTCTATCAGAACCATCCCGAAGAACTTGGAGCGCTTGCCCTTGCCCTTGTGGGCCCCACCACGGATCCGGCCCTGGCCACGCGCAGGATCATCGACTTCTTCACACCAAGGGGTCTTGTGACCGATGCCGAGTATGATCAGGCCACGCAGGTGTTCAAGTGGGAGGTGCCTCAGAATTACTATGACCTCAACGCTTGGAATCTGGACTGGTCCACGGTGCCTGCGCAGGTCTATTTCCTGCTCATTCACCTTTCTCACATGCCCGAGTTCCAATTGGCCTGAACCTTTTTACCTGTACTCCCCATGAGCGACCGTTTCAACCCCGAAAGAAAACTGTTCACGCTTCCGAACGAATATCTCAATCGGCAACAGCTTGAGCATGCACAACAGCACAACCTGTGGGACAGGCGATCCTTTTTCCGCACCCTTGGTCTCGGTCTGGGCGGGGCCATGATGTTGGGCAATATGAGGGTGGCAGCAGCATCCCTGTCGCCCATGTCTAAAGCACTTGCCGCTTCAGACGCTGACCGTGTGCTGGTGCTCATCAGGCTCAAAGGAGGCAACGATGGACTCAACACCATCGTGCCGGTCTATGATTATGGCACCTACGCCAGTTTTCGTCCCACGGTCAAGATTCAGCAGTCGGCCACTTTCAGCCTGTCGTCCGAGTTCGCCATGCCCAATTTCATGGATTCGCTGCAACCACTTTGGGGAGACGGTAAAATGAAAGTGGTACATGGCGTGGGCTATGACGAACAGAACCTCTCACACTTCCGGTCGGCAGACATCTGGGCCACGGGCACCGATCAGGATGAGATTTTGGGTTCGGGCGTGATGGGCAGATATTATGAGGAGCAGTTCCCAGACTTCCTCAATGCCCCGCCCTCACAACCGTTGGCCATACAGGTGGGCAGCGTGGGCAACCTGCTTTTCACCGGGTCTGACAACACGAGCTATGCATTCTCGGTCGCTGATCCGGAGCAGCTCTATCAGCTTGCACAGAACGGCTGGCTGCACAGCATGACCAACCTGCCCGAATGCCTATATGGTGAGCAGCTCGGTTTCCTGCGGGCCATCACCAACAACACCCTCAACTATGCCGGGGTGATCAACGAGGCCTACACCACCGCTGTCAACTCGGTCAGCTATGACAACACTTACCTGTCAAATCAACTGGCCATGGTGGCGCGTCTCATCAAAGGAGGCCTTGGCACCAAGGTCTATCTGGTGACGCTCGATGGTTTCGACACACATGCCGATCAGGCCGACCTGCACCAGACCCTGCTCACCGATATGGCGCATGGGGTCAGCAGTTTCTTTGCCGACCTCGCAGCCGGTGGACGGGAGAATGATGTGCTCTGCATGACCTTCTCCGAGTTCGGCAGGCGTGTGGAGCAGAATGCTTCGGATGGCACCGACCACGGGGCTGCGGCACCCTCAATGTTGTTCGGCCCAGGATTGGCGGGCAGCGGATTCGTGGGCGAACATCCTTCGCTCACCGATCTTGACAATGCTGGCAACATGCAGCACCATTTGGACTACCGTCAGCTCTACGCCTCCGTTCTGGAACATTGGCTCTGCATACCTGCGCAGACGGTTGACGATGCGCTTTTGGGTGTGGAGTATGAACGGCTCGACCTTGGCTTCAACTGTGTCTCCTCTGTTGAGGAAAGGGACGACCTCGGTCTGGATCACAAGGCCCTGTATCTGGCCGATGGCGAGGTGGTCATATCCTACGACCTGCCCGCATCCATGTATGTTCAGATTCAGATCTTCGACATCATGGGCCGTCAGGTGGCGGTCTTGGACAAAGGTTCCAAGACCTCCGGAAATCATCAGGTGGCCATCAGGGCCAATTCAGGTCATCTGTCCAATGGGCAGTATGTGTACAGGATACAGGCCAACGACAGGGCCTACAGCCGTTCTGTGGTGTTGATGAGATAGACCAAGGGCTACCCAAGGTCACCTGCTTTCTGTGGTCTGCTGCTGAGCACCTCGGCCGCCTGTCTGAAATAGCGGTGCGGCACCCAGAGCATGCCCCAGACCACATCGTTCTCCTTCCTATAGTCCGACTTGCCATCGTGCTGGTGATGCGCCTCGTGGCCCAGTTTCAGTCCGAGCAGATACCAGTTTCGGGGGCTGCTGCTGAAAATCCTGAACCTCTGGTGGACCAGCCCGTCATGTATCAGTACATAACAGACACCATACAGCAGAATGCCGATGCCAACATACAGACGCCAGTCGCAACCCGCCATGATGCCGAACATCATGAAAAGCCAGCTCGGTATGCCGAAAACGAAAGCGATAAGGTCGTTCTTTTCCCAAAGTCCCTTCCGTGGCAGGTGGTGCGTGTCATGGACGAACCACAGGAATGTGTGTAGGATATACTTGTGAAGGAACCACGCCACCAGCTCCATCACACAGAAAGTGGCTATGATGATCAGGGCATTGGTGAGGACATTCATGTGCATAGCTGTTTGAGTGCGTGAAAGTTGAAATCATATCACACTCGTTCTATGATAAACATCATTGTTCGGAGACCGCAGATATGTTCTGACAGAATCGGCCTACATGCTTTGACCCTGCTGTGGTGCCGATACCGGAGAGATTGAAGGAACGTCATCGGACCTGAGCCGTGAATCGCTCGATTGTACATTCGCGGCCGTTCCATTCAATTGCAAACATCGCCCATGTCAGCCTCGATAGTGGTCATAGGTTCTGGATTTGCGGGACTTTCTGCGGCAAGTTTCCTCGCCAACGCGGGCCATCAGGTGACGGTGTTGGAGAAGAATGCAAGTCCGGGCGGCAGGGCACGGACGCTCAATGCCAATGGTTTCACTTTCGACATGGGGCCAAGCTGGTACTGGATGCCCGATGTGTTTGAAAAGTATTTCGCCCATTTCGGACATCGTGTTCCAGACCTCTACGACCTGAAACGGCTCGACCCCGCCTATGACATCTGGTTCACGGGTGGCGAGCGATCTTCCATTCCCGCAGACCGCGAAGAACTGTTCCGCCTCTTCGAATCGATTGAGCCGGGGGCATCACACAGGTTGGAGCAATTCCTCAAGGAGGCCGCATACAAGTATGACGTGAGCATCAACGACCTCGTACACCGCCCGGGACGGAGTCTGTGGGAACTGGTGGACAGGCGCATCGCCAAAGGGCTGTTCGACCTCCACATGTTCCGGTCCATGTCTGCCCATGTGCGGAAGTTCTTCCGCGATGAAAGGCTGATCCAGCTTCTGGAGTTCCCAGTGCTTTTTCTGGGTGCCACCGCCAAGAGGACCCCGGCCCTCTACAGCCTGATGAACCATGCCGACCTCACCCTGGGCACATGGTATCCCATGGGAGGCATGCACAGTGTGGTCAAAGCCATGGTGCACGTGGCCGAACAACAGGGGGTCCGCATCCTGTGCAATGAGAATGTGGAAGGAATCGATGTGGAGAACGGTCGGGCAACCAGCGTTAGAACAGCAGTCCATTCCTACAAGGCCGATTTCGTAGTGGGTGCGGCCGATTACAACCATGTGGAGCAGCATCTTCTGCCCAGGCACTACCGGCACTACACAGAGAAGTACTGGAATTCGCGCCATCTGGCACCGTCCGCACTCATCTACTATCTGGGCATCGACAGGCGTATTGAAGGACTGGCGCACCACAATCTCGTCTTTGATAGAAGCGCAGAAGTGCACGCCCATCAGATCTATGACGATCCGCAATGGCCCACCGACCCGCAGTTCTATGTGAGTGCCGCGTCAATGACCGACCCCACAGTGGCCCCTCCGGGCTGCGAGAACCTTGTCATTCTCGTGCCCGCGGCCACCGGTCTCCAAGATTCGGATGAGGTACGCGAAAGATACTATCACCTGCTGATGGACCGACTGGAAGGCATGCTGGGACAGGAGATCCGTTCACACGTCATCTTCAAGAGAAGCTATGCCCACCGCGATTTCATATCCGATCACAATGCGTTCAAAGGCAACGCCTATGGCCTTTCCAACACATTGCTGCAGACCGCGAACCTGAAACCACGCATCAAAAGCAACAAGGTGAGCAACCTCTACTTCACGGGTCAGCTCACTGTGCCGGGACCAGGTGTTCCTCCTGCACTCATTTCGGGCCAGGTGGTGGCCCGCGAACTGATGAAAGATCAACGTGGACGCAGATCCGCTTCGGCCGGCATCACCGGAGGTTCAAAGAAATCTGTCCGGCCCGCTGTGGTCTGACGTGTCCGACCAGGCCTCCGCCCGTCACCTTCGGATTCTTCTAAAAGGAATCCCAACCCGACCACCGTCTCCCGTGGCCTCCACCGCAGCGGCCCGCCAAAGCCCCATACACCGGCCTCTCCACCTTTTACCGTTATGTCCGGCTATTGGGCATCACGCGCTTCAGATACAGGAAGCCTCCTCCCACACAAGGTATCAGGGCCGATAGGCCGCACGGACTCTGGCACACAGATGTCACCATGCTGAAAATGGGAGAGAAACGATTCTATCTCCACCTGCTGATGGACAATTTCTCCCGCTATGTGCTCAACTGGAAACTGGAGGAGACACTGCGTGGACGCACCGTCAGGGACATGCTGGCCGAAGCCTTGGCGAGCTACCGCCCCGCAGATGTGTGGCTGATGGTTGACGGGGGCCCTGAGAACAACAACAGTGAGGTGGAGACACTGATAGCGGACTCAGGCGGTATCGTCCGGAAACTCCTTGCCCAGAAGGACATCCCCTTCTCCAATTCGATGGTCGAATCTGTCAACAACCTCATCAAGAACGGCTACCTGCGGCCCATGGGCATCCATGACCCCAGTCGATTGCGGGAGGTCATCGCATCCGTCATCCATGACATCAACCATGTGAGACCTCACAACGCCATCGGTGGCCTCATCCCTGTGGAGGCACTGAACGGAATTGCCATCGATGCCACCGAAAGACGGCAACAGTTGCTGAAGGCCAGGGCCGAGCGGATGGAATACAACAGGAGGAACACCTGTGGGGAGTGCCTCTGAGACAGAGAGCGCAGAGCAATAGCAGTGGGTGATTGGATGGAAGCCTGACCTCCTATTCTTCCCCTGCCTGCGGCTGAGCCTTATGTTCCTTATAAGGAACGCTTTTTACAAGCAGGTTCTTGGGATGTGCAGTGAGCCGAAGCGAAGCCCCAAAACAACTTGAACGCTGCCCCAAAGGCCAACCTTGCCGCGCCCCATTGCAGCCGATGCAACGGCCAAAATGCCAAAGGCATTTGAAGAACCGAGCGAAGCGACAGAAGAAAAAAGGGGGGCAAAAAAGAAACCGCCAAAGGCGGAACTGGCATAAAAAAGAGGGCGAAGCCTCTTTGCCTTTAATGCGCTCTCAGGAAATGTGTACCGTTGTCGAGAGCAAGAAAACGGAGAAATACGGGAAGCAGCTTTTTTACAAGCCCGTTCTTGCAAGTTATAGAGTAACTATTCCTCGTATACATCTACCTTGGTCAAGCCCATTTTTTTATAGTTTTTCTCATAGTATGCTACCATGTCTGCTGTCCCAATCGAAATTTGCTTAACGGTCACTAAATCTGAAAAACTCTCTGGCGAATCACATGGGTAGTCAACATAAACAACCAGCGTATCAGGTTCCTCTACTTTATAGTACAGTTCTGTGGTATTCAAGTAGGTATATTGGTGTTTCGGGTCATATTCTCGATGCTTGTTTTGAATCAGAGTGTCACTAATAATGATTTCAGAATGTCCTAAACCCCAAGAGCGAGCTCGGATATTGAGAACACCGTTAACCGATGGGAATGGAACTTCATAACTATTCTCTTGCGCATCAACGTCCATATCTACCGTTTCATTTAGAAAGACAACTGTTACTATCAATGCCAAGCCCAGCAAAGCCAAAACCAAAACCAAATGTTTAATTCCCATAGCCCCTATTTGTTGTTCAACTTGGCTTTATCCCAACCAGCTTTACTCATACGATACTGATACATGATTTCACCATAAGCAGGCGGAGGCCCATAGGAAGTACCGAAAAGAACTACCCCTGCTTTTTCTTTATTCGTCAAACTGCCTTTCACATGTAAACCTCCAGCGAGTTTCTGAAAAGTATCGAAAGAAATATCAACACCAAAGTAGGTGCCTCCCTGAGCGTTGTATCCTGCCAAATAATTACCAGCAGAACGAGAGGTGGCATATTTACCATTAAGCAAAGCTCCAACATTTTTGTAAGGAACTTTTATATCAAACATTCCATTTGGAGACGATTCTCTTGCAATTTCCTTTAGACCCGCCCGCGATCGGCTCCAGCCTCGTGCGTCCTATTGCCTGACGTCCACGTCAGCATTTGAATGAACCGCCCATCAACCAATCTCAAGTACAGCGAGTATCCCGCACGTGCAGGGGCGACTTCGCAGTAAGGATCTTCCCACTTTTCCATGCTTCTCGCAGTCTGATCGGCTTTCGCTACCGTCACCTCCAACAGACCGGAAATTTCGGAAGATTCTGCATACCACCATTCGCCCCGCCACCCGTCCCACTCACGAAAAAGGCCCCGTCCGCCTCACAGCAGACAGGGCCTCATCACCCACATCCCACACTCCGTCCCCTCACATCATCAGCTTCACATCGGCTGCAACCACCTCGCCCGACTTCACCGTCACCTCCACCTGTCCTGACACATGCCCCGCCTTTGTCACTTTTACCAGATAGGTTCCCGGGGCCACCCCCTCAAGCACTGCAAGCCCATTGATGTCTGTCAGCTTCTCCACCGTTTCAGGCAGTGTGTTCACGGTCGCCCCCTCAATAGGGCTCATCGTCATGCCATCAAAGACCTTCAGCGCAATGCTGCCCTTTTTCACGCTGCCGCTACCGCTGTCCACAATGATCCGCGCATCCTTGTAATTTCTGTAGAACTCAGGCGCACTCACAGCGAACTGTAGCGAAAGCGGGTCCATCCGGTCTTTCAGCACCTTGTCCGCTGAGCGAATCTCTGCCCGCATCTCGGTCGTGGCCCCCTTTCGCGTCACAATCGCCACCCGGGGTGAGGCCACAAGGTTCTCATACGCTGTGATCGATGCGTCAAGCGCAACCAGATCTCCGCCCACCAGACCATAAGCCGCCAATGCCCCCTCCAGCGGCACAGCCAGCGTGTAGATGATCCGAGCACGCTCACCTGCCACCGTATCACGCACCTGACGCAGATCGGTGGCAGACAGCTTGCTGCTGTCACGTAGCGTGTTGTCATCCATGTCCGTGGCGTATGCAAATAGCATCCCCGCCACCGGAAGCACCTGCTCCACCACCGTGTCCAATGCCGCAAGCTTGTCCTTGCGCACACCGGTTATAGCCGTCAGCTGCTGCTCCAGCAGGCCGCCCAGCTTCACCACATGCCCCTTGAAAACTGTGTAGCTGTCCGCAAAGGCCGTCACCCCCGACCACGATAGGATGAAGCTGTCGCACACCTTCACCAGGGCCAGATACATCGAATACTTGTTCTCCTGTTTGTCGTTCATGATTTCCAAGCTTTGTGACATCTCCCCCCGTCACAGTCCGTGATACACGGGGGGTGCTGTCGTTCTTCAGGTTCCGGACTGCATTCCAATAACGCGGTCGTTGAACATTTATTGTAACCGCCCTCAATTTTAACATTTCATCACATGTCTGTGCTGCTTTACAGACCCCATATTTATTTGATTGTCAGTCGAATGATGCCCGATAGGTATCCTTGCGCAAACCCCTGTTCCAGCCCCCTGTCCTACCAGCATCTCCCTGGAAAATGGCATCTGTCCCCGTGTTCAGCACCGCCAATTTCACAGACAGGCGCGTCTATTCCAGCGCAAACCCCGCTCATCCCAGATGCACACCCATCTATTTCAAGGTCACACGCATGAATTGCACTGACACCTGCATGTATTGCACTGACGCCTGCATGTATTGTACCGACACACGCATGTATTGCACCGACAGGGCCATATATTTCACTGACACACGTATGTATTGCACCGACAGGCCCATATATTTCACTGACATGGCCATGTATCCAATGCGAAGCAACGCCAATGCAGCCGTCACTTCCTTCAATTTCCCGGTCAGGACGGTCTATTTCAGGGTCAGCACAATAAATCTCACGGCCCGCCCTGTCAGAACTGCCCGATGCTGATGCCGTGCCCGGTCGCATCATCCGTCAGAATCTCAAAGGCCGCCCTTGACCCAGTGGTCAGCACCTCAGTCTCACGGTGGCCGTCCTTGTCCTCTGTCGTAATCTCGATGCGGCACGAGGCTATCTTGGAATTGAGACAGTATTTGGTGCCTCCCGGTGGGTTGTAATAAGGAAGCCCTACAAATTGCCAACGGTCGGCCCTGATACTCCCTTTGATGCGCACCCCGTCAGCGGCCGAATCGAAATGCCATTCAAAGTATTGGAATGATGCTTTGGCCTTCAATGCGTGCATGATGGTGTTGAGCCGATACTCCTTGCCATGATGACGTAGCACCATCACCGTCATGAAGGGTGTCCACACCGGCCCGAATTTCAGCTTGGCAGTGGCCACCTCGAAGAATGTGTTGGGCGCTTCATCGAACCCGGCCACCTGCCCCCAGGCATATCGGTCGGTGTGCTTGGGACCCCAATTGTGATTCTGGCTTCCGACCCAGTCCCTGATTTCAAAGGAATCCCCATTCACGGTCACTGTGCCATTGAAACGGGCAAGTGGACTGCCCACCAACAGCTTGGCCTTGGGAATGGAGGCTTCATAGAGATTCCTGTCGAGCACCAGCAACGGGGCCTGTCCATCCGAGTAGTTGAGACGCCATCCGATCTCAGTGCCCTTGTTCATCACCTGTCCGTTGAGCGCCTGTCCGTCCAATCTGCTATCTCCTATACTGACCCGGAAACGGTCGTGGGCAAAATCAGCATCGCGCAGCGGCATTTCAAGCTTGGCGGCCGTGCATTGCTGCTTCTCTCCATCTGACCACACGGCCCACAGCTCGGCCAAAGCATCATTGGGCCGCCCCTTCGGACTGAATATCGTATAACGGAACCAGAATGCCAACGGTCGGGATGGATGATTGGCTCTCAGGAAAAAACTCTCATAGTGCCCACCCGACATGCCGGGCATATAGCGTGTGTGATTGACCTCTTCTGTTCTCATGGTGCAGATGTCATTCGGTTCGCGGTTCCAGTATTGCTTTTTTCACGGGATTCAAGGATGAGGCCCGCAGCCCTGAGCGACAGTGCCATGATGGTCATCTGCGGATTGACCCCCAGCCCTGTGGGCAGCACCGAGGCATCGGCAATATAAAGTCCACTGATGTCATGACTTTCGAGAGACGGGCCCACCACACTCGATCTCGCATCATCGCCCATTCGGCAGGTGCCGAGAGGATGGAATGCGGTGAGTTCAAGGTCGGCCGCGCGTATGCGGGTGCTGTTCAGAAATTCAAGGTCGGCCTCGTTCCTGATGGGTGGAATCCCATGCACAGGCAGCAGCACCTCGCGGGCCCCTGCCTTCAGATATACCCGTGCGGCCACATCTATCCCTTTGATGAATCTGGCGAGGTCTTCCCGGTTAAGGTCGTATGTGAGCAACGGTGAATCTCCAAGGCCACGTCTGACCCGCCCGTGCGAAGAATCGCTCACCATGATGCCGAAACCCGCCATGTGATTGTAGGCGGCCATGTATTCTTTCAGGCAACGACCATCACCCGGCAGGGCCACCGACATGAGCTGCGGGGGCAGAAAAAAGCCTTCGAACATGATGCCCTCGTCCGACAGGTCGTCAGCATAGACCGCCTGTGGCACCCCGTCATAGGAACAAATCTCCTCATCGAACATGGCGATGACCTTGGCGGCCGGATGAATGCGCAGATTGCGTCCCACCTCACCCGATCTGTTGGCCAGTCCATTGCGCAGCAGAAGCAAAGGTGTGTGGACCGCCCCGCAGCTGAGCACAACCTTCGGAGCGTTGACGGTGAACCCTATTGCCTTGCTATCACCTGCTGCCGACCTGCCCGAAACCCCGGCAACACATCCTTTGTCCGTCAGCACCTTGGTGACCCGGGCAGAGGTGATCACCGTGACACCTGCTTTGACAGCATCGGGAATGAAGGTCCTGTCCATGCTCTGCTTCGCCCCCTCCGGGCATCCGAACACACACTTGCCACGGCCCATGCAATCACGCTGATTCCTTCGGATGGGCCGGGGATTGAGTCCAAGTGCCTTCGCCCCTTCCATGAACAGGTGGTTGTTTGCGCCCATCAGCTCAATGGGGGTTTCAATGACATTGAGATACTGCTCCAGCTCACCATAGAGAACAGTGAGCTGCGGATACTCAAGCCCCGACAGCCCGAGATCGGATTTCCACCTCCTCAGCACCTTTTCGGGAAGACGGAAACAGGTGCCCGAATTGATGACCGTGGTGCCACCCAATGTCCTGCCCAATGGCAGTGGAATGGGAGGACTGCCGATAGTGAACACGGCTCCATTGTCACGGTACAGGTCTGCTGTGGCGCGCATCGCATCGCCATCCCGCTCCTTTGTATCGTGCTGCCGGCCTTCTTCCAACAGGATCACCCGAAGCCCCCCCGAAGCCAGCCGCCAGGCCATGGGCGCACCTCCGGCCCCGCTGCCCACCACCACCACATCGGCCGTGGCAGTGAGATCACTGGCGAGTTCTGACATATCCTGTATCATGATGAATATCCAATGGCATCACTTACCAACGGGTCTGCGTAATAAACGGGAAGGATGAGCAGGGCAAGCAGCCGGTGCCCACCCCGCAACAGATGCCAACGGTGTTCGCGCACAGCAGCGACAATGGCCATACCTTTCTGAGCCGCAGAACGCGAGAATCTGACCGGCCATGAAGGAATCAACGCCCACCCAAGATACTCCAAGAACCAGAGTTGCAGCCTCACCGCCACCCTCACGGTGATTGGTGTACCTTGTAGGAACCTGTCGGCAAAGGCAAGCGTTGCCGCACCATCCACCTGCACATCGATGCTCCCACCATTGGGAATGAGGGCAGCGGCAAGAGACAACAAAGTGACGCGTTCGCGTTTACCGAGACTCATGTGGATGTTCTGATATGGTGGTGATAGGCATTCAAAAGATAGATGCCGAATAGCAGATTGGAAGGTGGGGCTACCAACAGCCCGAAATGCCCGAAGAGTGTCACGTGTTCGGCATTGAACCAATAGACCCAGTCCGAAAAAATCTCGGTGAGCCTTACACCCGCCACCAGCACCAGCAGATGTGGCGCACTGCGCCAACGGACCAACGCCCATCCCTGCAACAGTAGGAACGCCAGCCACACGGCCCCCATGCGTCTCACCGTTCCCGCAGGGTCATCGTAGGGAAAGCCATGCATGAGCAGCCCCCAATGTCCGGGCGAGATAAGACAGATGGCCGACAGGGCCAGATCGAGCAATACAAGGAACCAGAGCAGTATGCTTATGTTCCGTGGACTGTAGAGGACTTCCTTGTTCATAAAGGGAAAAAATGTGGTCTGTTGTAGATAGGGGTCGGGCGGCATCAATACTAACTGCTGTGATGGACAGGGTATATGACCCATATCATGTTCCCATAGCAATGACGCGGATAACTTCGCCCGTATCATGACACCACTCATCTTCGACATTCAGCGGTTCTCCATCCACGATGGGCCTGGCATACGCACCGCATTGTTCTTCAAAGGGTGCAATCTGACCTGCCCATGGTGTCAGAACCCGGAGTCCATCGACCTACGGCCCGAGATAGCGTTCTATTCAGAGCGTTGCATAGGAGGCCACGACTGCTTTGATGTGTGTCCCGACAATGCGATCGACCTTCAAGGGGTTGACCGCATAGACCGCGACCTGTGTACGCGCTGTGGCAAATGTGCCGAGGTCTGTGTGGCAGGCGCGTTCAGAATCGTGGGCCGCGAGCACAATCATCAGGAAGCAATGGCCGAAATTCTGCGCGACCGGGACTACTATGCCAATTCTGGGGGCGGGGTCACTTTCACCGGAGGCGAACCCACACTACATGCCGATTTCATCCTTGGCCTTCTGCGCGAATGCAAGGAGCACGGCATCCACACCAACATAGAGACCAATGGCTATTTCTCTTGGCACAAGTTCCAAGAGATGCTTCCCTATCTCGACCTCATTTATTTTGACCTGAAAGTGTTGGACGCAAAGACGAGCAGGGCCATGTTGGGAGTGAACTCAGAGCGCATCATGCTCAATGCCCAACAACTGATGGAGGCAGGGGCACCGGTGCAGTTCCGTGTGCCGCTCATTCCGGGCCACACCGACAGCAAGGAGAATCTGAACGCCATCATCGCTCTGCTGCACAGCATCGGGGCCGACAGTGTTCACCTGCTGCCCTATCACAGCATGGGCGAAACGAAGGCCAAGAGGGTCTGCAGCCCGCTGCCAGAGTTGAAGGCCCGGCCCTTCAGCACCGAACAGCTTTCTGCCCTGCAGGAGGTGTTCGAGAAGCAGAGGATCAAGACAAAGGTTTATCGTTAGCATCTTTTATCAGAAGACAAAAAATCCCATGAAGACACAGACCATCGCCACAGCCCGCGTGCAAAGACTTAAGGAGGCCGTGGAGAGTGCCCCCCATGCGGTGTGTGCCGAACGCGCCATTCTGGTCACGGAATATTTCCGCAACAAGGAGCATCGCAAGAAACCGATGCCCGCTCAAAAGGCCGGAGCACTGGCCTATATGCTGGCCCATAAGGAACTGCGCATCTGGCCCGATGAACTGATAGTGGGCAACACGACATCGAAACGCAAGGCGGGGCCGGTATTCCCTGAACTGCACGGTCTGCCTATGCTGGAAGACCTCTTCAGATTCAACAGCCGTAGCACCAATCCCCTGCAGATCGATGACCGCGAACGCAAGGCGTTGCTGACAGAGGTGGCCCCATTCTGGCTGACCCGTTTTCTGGCCTATCGTGCCATGTCGGGGCTGGAACTGGTGAGGTTCACCAAGGATCAGCTAACCCCGAAATTCTTCCTCATCAACGAGACGGGCGGCATCGGCCATCTCATTCCCGATCATGAACGGGTGCTGAGGCTGGGGCTGAAAGGAATACGCGAGGACATCGCCCGCATGATGGCCCCGCTTCCGACCCAGGATTCACGGCTGCAAGAGTATGACTCCATGCTCACCATGTGCCGGGCTGTGAGAGACCTGGCCGGACGCTATGCAGAGAAGTTGTTCGAAATGGCCAAAACAGAACCTGACCCTGAGCGCAGCAGAGAACTCGCTGACATGGGGCACAACGTGCTGTACTGCCCCGAAAACCCGGCACAGAACTTCCATCAGGCGGTGCAGGCAGTGTGGTTGGTACACAGCGTGGTGCTGCTCGAAGGATTGGACAATGGCATCAGTTTCGGCCAAATGGACCGCTATCTGTTGCCATACTATGAAAGTGACCTGAAGAACGGGCGCATCACCCGAGAGCGCGCCAAGGAGCTGCTGTGCTGTCTGGCCGTGAAGACCTCGGAGGTCATTCCCGTCTTCAGCTCCAAGATCACCGAATGCCATGGTGGGTTCCTCAGCGGTCAGGCCATCACCATCGGTGGTACGGACGAGGAAGGCAACGATGTGACCAACGAACTCACCATGATATTCTTGGAGGTGATGGACGAGGTGCGGATGCGGCAGCCCAACTTCCACGCCCGGATTCACAAGGATTCTCCTCGGCACTATCTGGACCGCATCATGGACAATCTGGTGCGGGGCGTCAACTCACCGGCACTGTACAACGACCACGTGATAGTACCATCGCTGCTGAGAGCAGGATATTCATATCAGGATGCGATGAACTATTCCACATTGGGCTGTGTGGAGCTTCTGTCCGCAGGCAAGACCTTCGGCTCCACCGATGCCGCGCTGGTCAATCTGCCCATCTGTCTGGAAATGGCCCTCAATCGGGGATACCTGTTCGGGGACATACTCCGCAGCGGGCCCGACACAGGAGACCCTGCCCTGTTCCGAGACATGAATGATGTGCGTCATGCGTTCCTGATTCAGCTCCGATCGCTCATGGACCGACTGGTGAATGTGCTCGCTCCAATTGAGCGGGCCAATCGCGACTTCCATCCCACCCCGTTCACATCGGTGCTCACTCAGGGCTGCATCGAGCAGGGCAAGGATGTGACCGAAGGCGGGGCCGTCTATAATTTCAGCGGAGTGCAGGGAGTGGGCGTGACAGATGTTGGCGACAGCCTCCACTCCATCGCCCAGATGGTGTTCGTTCAGAAAAAATGCACCCTTCCGGAGCTGGTCGATATCCTGAAGCATGATTTCGAAAACCACCCGAAACTGCGCACCGCGTTGCTCAATCTGCCCAAGTTCGGGAACGACATGCCTGATGTGGACAGCCACAGCCGCTGGGTGCTCGACCAGTTCTGCGAAAGCATGGAAGGCAAAGAGAACACCCGTGGTGGCAAATTCGTGGCCGGATTCTATTCCACCACCACCCACCACAGTTTCGGCAAGGTGACAGGGGCCACAGCCAACGGCCGGAGCAAGGGGCAGCCCTTCAGTTCGGGAATAGCGCCCATGAATGGCCACGACCTCAAGGGGCCGACCGCCATGTTCAACTCGGTGGCGGGCATCGGATTCCTCAAAGCACACAATGGGGCCAATGTGAATGCCAAATTCGACACGGCCACCCTGCGCGGTGAGCACGGACGAATGCTTTTGGAGAGCCTGCTGCTCACCTATTTCCAGAAGGGCGGCATGCAGATACAGCTCAATGTGCTTGACACCGACATGCTGAAGGACGCCAAATTGCACCCGGAGAAGTACCCGAATCTGCTGGTCAGGGTCTCTGGTTACTCGGCCTACTTCAACGACCTCTCGCCCGCCATGAAGGACGAGATCATTGCACGAAGCAGTCTCACCTGCTGATTTCAGAGCACATCAGCATTTCAGGTGTAAGGCGGCAATTGAATGGATAAGAAGGAGTTGAAGCATATTGTCCAATTCATCAGCAGCCAGCAGGTGTTCACGTTGGCCACCACTTCAGGACATGGCGCGTACTGCACGCCCTGCTATTACGCCTTCGAGCCGGTGGGCATTCGGTTGTTGTTCATGTCAGACCCCACGACCAGACACATCACCGAGCTGATAGCCGATGGTAGGGTGGCAGGGAGCATCCTGCCCGACCGTTCGGCACTTGGCCGTGTGCGCGGAGTTCAATTTATGGGCATGGCCTATCCCTGTGACTCCGATCAGGAATACCAGGTGCTCAAGGACATCTATCTGAAAAGGTTCCCGATCGCCCGTGCTATGGAAGGCGAACTTTTCGCAGTGAGATTGGACTGGTTGAAGATGACCGACAACACGCTCGGTTTTGGGAAGAAGCTGCTTTGGGATCGTAAGGCAGTGTGACGAGAGAACGATTCTCCGATGCAGCCATTGGAATAGAATTACTTTGCAGAATATGGACACCGTTCAATTCTCCTTTGCCGTTCTGCTCATTCCGGTCATCTCGGCCCTGATAGGCTGGGGCACCAACTGGCTGGCCATCAAAATGACCTTCCAACCGCTGGACTATGTGGGATGGAGGCCCATCGGGTGGCAGGGCATCATCCCTGCCAAGGCCGAGAAGATGGCCGGAAAGACCGTTGACCTGCTCACCGCGCATCTCATCAATGTGAAGGAACTTTTTTCCCGGATAGACCACACCACCGTGACCCGCCAACTGCAGCCGACAGTGATGGCCATGGCCCGTCCACTCATTGACAGTGCCATGCGGCAACAGATGCCCATTATCTGGTGGATGATGCCCGATATGGAGAAGAAAAGGCTATACCGCCAGGCCGAGCAGCAACTTCCATCGGCCGTCAAAGCGGTGATGGACGATATGGCGGATGATATCACCACCATCTTCGACATACGCACCATGGTGGTGGAACACATTGCCAACGACAAGCGACTGATGAACAGGTTGTTCTGGGAATGCGGCCACAAGGAATTCCGATTCATTGAAGTGTCGGGACTCTATTTCGGTTTCATGTTCGGACTGGTGCAGATGTGCATCTGGATGTGGATGGGCCAATGGTGGCTGCTGCCGCTTGGCGGTCTGCTGGTGGGCTATCTCACCAACTGGATCGCGCTGAAACTGATCTTCAGGCCGTTGCGTCCTGTCCATATCGGCCCATGGGTGCTTCAGGGCCTGTTCATCAAACGGCAGGCAGAGGTTTCGGAAGAGTATGGCAAGGTGGTGGCGCACGACATCCTGTCGGCACGGAACATATTCGGCCATGCGCTGCGCAACGGCATATCGGACAGGCTGGCAGAGATCATCGGGCTTAATGTGAACCGGGCCATTGACCAAGCGGTCGGCCTGCGGCAGATAGTGCTGTCAATGGCCGGGGCTGCCGATGACCTGAACAAGGTGAAAGTGCATGTTGCAGCGGAAATGATCGTGCGTCTGCCAGACCACGCACATCTGCTGTTCGAGCACATGGACCGTGCCCTTGATCTGGAGAACACCCTGCGCGACAGGTTGCGGCAGTTGGCGCCAGAGCAGTATGAGGGCACACTTCGTCCCGCATTTCAAGAGGAGGAGATGACCCTGATTCTTGTAGGGGCTGCACTTGGGGGCGTGGCGGGCTGCATTCAGGCACTGCTCATGTAGATCCAAGTCCTGAAAAAGGGAACAACTGACCTGTGTTCTTTTCTTTAACCGTATCAGGCCATAAGCTTGCGGCTTCGCCAAAATCAGAGACCCTCACAAAGACTGCGACATGAAACATTCCGTCATCATAGAACCCTTCCGAATCAAGAGCGTGGAACCCATTCCGCTGTCCACCGAGGAGCAGCGCGTGGAATATCTGCAAGAAGCACATTTCAACCCGTTCCTGCTGGAGAGCGACAAGGTCATCATCGACCTACTGACCGACAGCGGCACATCTGCTATGAGTGCAGCTCAGTGGGCGGGCATGATGGAAGGCGATGAGGCTTATGCGGGCTCGCGATCATGGCTGAGAATGCAACAGGAAATCCGCGACCTTACCAGCATGGAACATGTCCTGCCCACGCATCAGGGGCGGGCTGCCGAACGAATCATTTACAGCCATCTGGGCGGGCCTGGCAAAGTGTTCATCAGCAACACCCATTTCGACACCACCCGTGCCAACATCGAATTCAGCGGGGCCACAGCATTTGACATCCCCATTGCCGAGGGCAAGGACACGGCATTGGAGCACCCGTTCAAAGGGAACATGGACACGGTGGCACTCGAACGCCTGATTGCTTTGCACGGAGAAAAAAATTTTGCGGCCGTCATCCTCACGGTGACAAACAACAGTGGAGGCGGACAGCCTGTGAGCATGGAAAATGCCACCGAGATCTCGCGCATCTGCCGAAATCATGGCATCCTGTTCCTGCTGGACTGCTGTCGCGTGGCCGAGAACAGCTATTTCATAAAGCACCGCGAAGTGGGCATGGAACACCTGACCTATCGCGAGATAGCACAGAGGATGTTCTCTCTGGCCGATGGTGCGGTGATGAGCGCCAAGAAGGATGCTTTGGTGAACATGGGCGGTTTTCTTACTTTGCGCGATACGGCCTTGGCCGAGGCATGCATCAGCCTGCTCATCATCACCGAAGGATTCACTACCTACGGAGGTCTTTCGGGCCGTGACATGGAGGCCATCGCCATCGGGCTGACGGAGGTATTCGACCCCAATTATCTCGAATACCGTGTCAAAAGCACGGCCTATCTGGGCGATGGACTGCACCGCATGGGCGTGCCTGTGATGCGGCCCACTGGCGGCCATGCAGTGTATGTGGATGCCAAAAGGCTCTATCCGCACATTCCTGTCAATGAATATCCCGGGCAGGCGCTGGTTTGCGAACTGTACCGTTTGGCGGGCATCCGCTCGGTAGAGATCGGTTCGGTGATGTTCGGCAAGTATGCCGAGGACGGTTCGCTCATTCCTGCACAGATGGAACTGGTGCGGCTTGCCATTCCCCGCAGAGTCTATACCCAGAGCCATATAGAATATGTGCTGGAGACCTTTGCCGAGATCATGCGCACTCGCGACAATGTGCGCGGCTATCGGATTGTGAAGGAACCGAAGTTCCTAAGGCATTTCACTGCTCACTTCGAAGCCTTGTAAAGGTCCGTCCCACACTGTCCCAGAGTATAAGGGAAAGACCTGTCAGGATTCCCACGCCCGACACCGCAAAGCCGATAAGGAACGGTGTGATGCGTACCATGATCTCCTGATGCGAAAGTTGCTCCGCAATGGTGAGACGGCCTTTGACGATACCGGCCGCCACCAGACAGACGAAGAACGTCAGAAGTGAGATATTGGTGAGCCAGAAACCAATGCTTGTCCATCGTTTGCCCAATTCGCCTCCCTTGGGACACAGCATGAAATAGACCGATGCCAGCAGTATCATGGTGTTGATGCCAATGGTGCTTCCCATGGCGTGCGCCACTGTGATGTGGGTGCCATGGGTATAGACGTTGACGGCAGGAACAGAGAGCAGAAGGGCCAAGGTCAGGTTGATAAATATCCATGCCTCGGCAGCAGCAATGAACATTAAGGCCCGATGATGCACCATTCTCCGCATCACACCGAGCGATGACCGCCAATTGCGGATGATATGGGCAAGCACCAGTAGTTCGGTCATACTGACAGCATAGGCCACACCCCGCACCCATGGGGCTGCTGGCAGCACGTAGGTGTGATGCGCCCAACCGAATAGAAGGTTTGTGAAACCGAGGAAATACAGCAGAAAAGCAGTGTACGAGCGCGGAAGGTCTTCGTTGCCGCTCAATTGTGACATGACAAAAATGGAAGTGCCATATACCATCATGTTCCACGAGCCTACCAAGGCTCCATATGATTTCCACTGAAGGGTGATCTCGCGCACCAGATTGCCCCGCACATAAGGAACCATCCAAGCATTGGCCTCCAGATAGGTGATGAAGAAGAACAGGATACCGGTGGCCCACATCCAATAATGTACAGGCCAGTCCTTTACCTTGAAGACCGTTGCTGCGTAATTCACTCCGAACATCACCCACGAAACAATTATCGGGATTGCAAGCACGGGTGGGAACTCCCAATACTCGCGACCACCGAAACGCCCTGCCAGATAAGAACCTACAATGGCCAGACCTGTGGCGATGAAAATGCCCAGATGCCATGTTGCCATGCGTTCGGAATAAAGCGGCACCCCGATGCGCGGAAGGTAATGATATATGCCCCCTATGGCAGTGGAGAATATCCATGCCACGACAAGCGACACATGCAGCGGGCGCGATTTGAAGAATGGCATCCACTCGAAAAGCCCCGGCCATAGGAACTGAAAGGCCCCGATGACCCCGAACGCCAGTCCGGCCCACAAGGACAGCTGGCCCAGTAGCACAAATCTCAGACCTGTATTTGTGCCACTACTTTCCATCTGCAGGGATAATGTTGCCATAGAAGGTGGTCTCAAGATCGGTAACAGGATAGTGCCCCGCCTTGCCCACATACTCAAGATAATCGAGCAGATCGTCCGTCTCCTGCCGGTCCAGTCCCAAACGGGGCATTTTGGCCGTGCCACCCGTGATGAACGCTTCCGCATAGGCCCTTCCCTTCGAGGTGGTCACATTGGTGAGGTCGGGACCCATATATCCTCCAAGGCCATATATCTGATGGCAGGACACGCAGTTATACTGATGATAGACCATCTTGCCGCGGTCGGCAGCGGCCGTGTACGCCTCCTCACCGGTAGAATGCGCAGTACCTTGGTCATAGACCATCACCGAATAGCCCGCAAACAGAAGGATAAGCGTCCAGAATATGCCCCGCTTTGTCCTTAAGCCCATACAATGGTAGGTCTCTCCATCCATGAAGGGGTCGAAAGTACAGTGACCAACCAATGACACAATATGACAAGCATCAGAAATTACTGGAGAATGGCTTCTCAGTTTTGCGGCATGAACAAACAAGAGCATGCTAGCGCAGTTATCAGGGTGACCAAGGTGTTCCATTTCGAAATGGCCCACGCACTTCATGGCTATAATGGCAAATGCGCCCAATTGCATGGTCACTCCTACGCTCTTCACGTGACCGTCAAAGGAATCCCGGTCACCGACCCTGAGCGGTCGGACAGTGGCATGGTCATCGATTTCGGTGATCTGAAAAAAACCGTGAACGCTGCTGTTGTGAACCGCTTCGACCATGCGCTGCTTCTGAACGAACGCGACAGGGGTGCTTTCGATGATGCTCACACCATGTTCAACCGTGTGGAATTCACAGTATTCCAGCCCACCTGCGAGAACCTGCTGCTGGAAATTGTGCAGGCATTGAAGGACAGACTTCCTGATGGCGTCACACTATGTGCTTTAAGGCTCTGGGAGACGCCCAACAGCCATGCCGAGTGGATGGAGGGGGATCAGGGGTGAGAGGATGCGACCACGGCCCGGTCACAATTACGGAGATTCAAAGTGTAGTATGCCTGTTGCAACAACTCCAAAGGCCATGAGCAGGAATCATCCTGCTCATGGCCTTTTGTTCAATACGTCTATTGCAATATGGCTGAGCAGTTTTTGGTTTAGTGACTTCTGATCACCATCTTGCTTAGCATTATGGCTCCATTTGCACTCACCACTCTGACCAGATAAGTTCCAGCACTGAGCTCATCAGCATTCACGTGAAAGACATGCGTTCCAGAAGCCAGTGAAGTCTTACTGGCCAAGGTCATGGCAACACGCCCTGCGAGATCATAGAGAACAAGGTCAAGAACCTGATCGTCACCCAGCACGTTGATGACGACATCGGTAGCACTGACAAAGGGATTTGGCCGCACATCCAGAGTGACCAGATCCACATCTTCCACTTCATCATCACTTAACGCAGGATTGTCCGGCCCTTCGACACGCAAGGATGCACAACTTTCAAGATAGGCTGTGAATACCGATCCGCTCTTGGCCCAGAACCCGGTACCAAGAGTCACAGCATCAGATGCCCTGAAACTTCCTTCAGATCCACTGTTCAATACAAACTCGTTGGTCGCTGAGGTGTACGTCAATGTATTGTTGGCAGCCATGTGTACAGCCTCATTGTTGCTCCAACTATAGGCTGACCCGTAGGTAGGAACAGTGCCTACAGCGTTGTGCGCTACCATTGTCGACCTACTTAGCACAAGGCGGTCTTGATTCCTGTTATCAGCCGTACCGGGCATATAGTTGGTTCCGCTACAAAGCCATGCTCCGGCATCGTTATCAGAGAAGATGTTGTGTCTGGGGCAACCTCCTGTTCCGCAGGCATCGCCATAGGCCATGACCGTCCTGAAACAGCCGGTAGTTGGCTCGCCCCAACCAGCATAGGGTGAACTGCCTGGCTGAGTGGCCTGATTGATGGCATGAGTACAGAGCGCATTGTGACCCAACTCGTGTTGGAAGGTATGGGCATAGAAATTCGGAACCCCAGTAACACTGAACTGATCAGAATATGCGTTTGAAAGCCAAGCAATGCCAGAACCCGTAGAGGTCAGAAGGGCCACCTGATCCGCCTCCCAAAGTGTCCGGGAAGAATGCACACCGTCCATGTTGCCATCCGAAGTGCCAGTGACATTGTCCAGATCAACTTGCATATCACCGCTCTGGGTATAGACGATCTGTTCGGCCGCTGCCAACTCATGACTATAGGTGATACCGCTGTTCTGATAGCCTGTGTTGGCGGTGTTGAACATGTTGGTTATGTCAGACAGGATATCAGTGACCGCACTTGCCGCTGCGGCCGTGTAAACAACATAAACACGAATGTTGCACTCCCCAGTTGAACGCGTGTCGCCACCAGAGTCGTCCAAGGCAGTGTTCACATCGGGATTATTGCGGTCAACGGCATCCTCCCTTGGCACAGGCCTTGGGGGATTTGATTGCCGGTCCGATGTCTGGCATCCGTCATCCATGGTCATATCATATTCGAACAGAGCATGGATCCCTCCCCCAAGAGGACGCAATAGATAGGCAAGGTCCTCATATTGGATGTGGGCCACCATCTCGTCAGTTGACTTACGGTACACTGCATGCACATTTCCGGGGTGATCTGGAAATTCCCCGATCCATGAGACCCGGTCACCCAGTGCCCTATTATCCCGTTTCATCTGATCGGAGTAGAGATTCACACCATCCAGACAATTGAACAAAACACGGTCGTTCGCCATTGTTGACATATCTACCTCGACCAGTCGGTATCTTCCTGTGTAAGGCCAACTCTCTGCCTCACTCAGATAATGCTGTTGCTCAGCATCGAGTGACGTTCCTGTAGGCAGATAGGTGAATACTTGTTGCGCCATCCCGGAATTGAACGTTAGCAACAGCAGTAGCACAGGCCAGCCTACACGCTTTATCGGTATTGGATTCATCCTTCTCATGACGGTCATCGTAAGATTGTGATCACTTGCTCAGCGCATCGATGCGGTGCATCAGGTCCGCATTCTGTCCTTGAAGTGCTTTGATCTCCTTGTTGGCGGCTATCATATACAAGGTGAGTTCCTCAACTTTCTTCAACAGCAGATTCTGCATCTCACCCACCATTATGCCTTCGCTTTCAACAGTGCATGCATCAGGGACACCGGGTAAATGGCTGTTCTCAACAATATGTGTCTCCACTTCTTCCAGCGTGGGAAGCTCATACTCTTTCGCGAACACATAGTCGGGCCAACTTGCATTCGCCATGACTTTCAGCTCGGTACACATGATCTTGCCATTCACAGAGACCATATATCCTGCGGCTGGGGTCAATGTTCCTACTACAATGCCCGAACTATTGAAATAGGATTTTCCACCTCCCACGTATAGCCCCCAGTCGGTGGCAGATGCATACACACCGTATTCCGTACCGCCACCGGTAGCATTTCCAGTAGAGAAGTGTCCGCCATATACACTGCCACTACCCTCGGTAGTTGCATAGCCGCGCACACTATAGACAGCCCCAGACGAACCACCATAGGCCATGCTGTTGACCCCATATCTGGCACCGGTGCCCACAGCATTCATGTTGACATACAGACCATAGTTGGTAGATGCACCGCTGTAATTACCGTCAATGTTGAGTGCCCGCAAATTGGCCGTTCCACCATCCACGTCCAATGGATAGGCGGGAGTGACGGTTCCCACCCCTACCATGCCTGCCTGTGTGATTGCCAAGGGATAAGTTCCTGCAGTATTCCTGAACCGCAGGTCTGTGCTGCCTGACGGCATCAACAGCTCCCAATCCCTTGTAGTGCCTGACCTCATCTGTATCACATTGGCTGAGGACGTGGATCCCCTTGTGATGTAAACATTGGTTTCTCCTGCAGAAGACACTTCCAACTCCCCTGCCGGGGCTGCTGTCCCAACGCCCAGACTTCCGGTGAAGTTCCCATTGCCAACGACCGAAAGCATATTGTCCGGTGCTGTGGTTCCAATTCCAACATTGCTGGAAAAGTAACCCTTGCCTGCAAAATATCCCGCCCAGTTGTTCGTGGCACCCGAAGCGGTACCATATACCCCCACAGAAAGAGTCCCACCTGTGTTGGTCGCAGTACCATAAATTCCGTAGCGCGATCCCGCAGTACCTGATGATGAACCATAAATTCCATAACCGCCACCGGTATAGGCCCCTCCGTTATTGACACCTCTTACGCCCATGAACCCTCCAGTTGCGTACACTCCATAGCCATAGCCATCTGCGGGAGTTGAAGTGGCATTCACCGCACGCACATCAGACGTGCCTACAAAGTTGGCTTGAACATCTGCCACATTCGCAGCTGAGCCCGCATCTCCATTCACATCCAGTTTATTTACCGGAGATGCAACACCGATTCCTATATTGCCAGTCGTATTATAGACATCCGTGCCATTTACCAGCCAATCGCCATCATTTGCCGTGATCAATGTGGTAGGATTCACCCACGAGGCGTTGCCGCTGGCATCAGATTGAAGGACATATCCATTGCTGGCTCCTGTGGTCACCTTGAGTGCATCGGTCTGGCAACCATTGGTGATCCTGACACCTGAACCGCCAGTGAACAGGCCACTGTAGCCCGACCCTGAGAACACCCAACCGTAAATGGCATTGGCCCCATCCTGAGCTTGGGCCTGAACAGCATATTGTCCAGAGGATGTACAGCTGGCGTGAATCCCATTCGCCCCATCACTGCCAGAGGCGTAAATGGCAGCCGGAGTAGCAGGATAACCCAAGGAACTGATACCGCTTTTCACACCGAGCCCTGTTCCCAAGGTATTGGTGACCTTGAGTCCAAAGGCATCGCCAGTTGTTCCGGTGTAAAGTTGAAGCCTGTGCGCGGAAGGAGTGATTCCCATGCTTGCATTTGTGCCATCACTCAGTATTGCGCTATTGGCCACCCATGCAGCACCATCGAACCGCAAGGTCTGGTCAGCAGTACCACTGACCAGCGGGCCTGTGGCCCCGGTTGCTCCTGTAGCACCATCAGTTCCAGCGGGGCCTGTCGCGCCATCCGCTCCCATCGGGCCAGTGGGGCCTGCGGCTCCGTCCGTTCCCATCGGGCCCGTGGCTCCTGTTGGTCCAGTGGGACCAACGCCTCCTGCTACTGTTTGCCACGTGGCATTGCCATCAATATCACTGGTCAGCACCTTGCCATAGGCCTGATTGCCGTCCTCCAAACGCATTCCGCCCACCACATGCAGTCTGCTCGCAGGTGCGGAGGTTCCTATGCCC
>JAIPBJ010000045.1 GCA_021739625.1 Flavobacteriales bacterium
CGTGATTCTCATAGTAGAAGCGTTCCAGTGTCGTATTCAAATTGTCGCAATCGATAACATAGACCCTGATGTTCTTGCCATTGAACAGGGCGACCATGTTCTGAATGAAGGAGGCGGTGGAGTTGACGTTTGCCATCTGATTGGAATTCGACACGAGCACAATGGTGCCGCCACCGCCATTCTCGGTCAGGTACTGCACAGCATCGACCAGTTGCATGGTGATGTTCGAATATCCAGTGATGTAGTCCGTGGAAAGCTGTTGGGCTATCCAATCTCTGGTGGCCACATCGGTGACCATCCAATCATCGGACATCCATTGGTTCACGATGCCACTGAACATGATGTTCAGGCTGTCCACCTCTGTGAAAGCGGGAAGCAGGGCATTCACAAACTGTTGGGTCATGGTGCTGGCCGCGACATGCCCCTCCTCATTGGCAGAATGGTCAAAGAGTACCACGGTCTTTTTTCCAAAGGAGGTCTGACTGAAAAGTTGGGAGGGCGTGAAGCCGAATTGCACGAATGAAGTGTCCGACCCCAATGGAGAATACTTTCCGAGATACTTATCCGGACGTTGTGACTGAAGGCTCAGATTCAGTGCAGATCCTTCAAAACCGGTAAGGTCGATCTCCTCATAGGCTCCTGTGTTGACCAATGGCTGCCCCGGCAATTCCACTATCTCAGCATCACCGAACTCCACGCCCCTGAAATACCGCAGCGTGAACTGTTCGATGGGAAGGTGGCTCAGCTCCACCATTCCCATGGGGAGTGGGACTTGAAATCTTCCGTTGTCCCCGGCCTTCAGTGGTACCTGATAGGTGATCTTGGCCTTGCGGGGCATGTCGGTCAGCAGCGGGAATATCTGAAAGCGGTAGAGATTGTCCACGACCTGTCCGGTGGTATGGTTCTGCCATATATAGTGGTAGAGGATTGCGGGGTCGGTCCTTCTGTCCACTATAGAGTCGTAGATGTGCGTTGCAGTCCAGAGGTCGTAAATGCCTGCCTGCTCTGGAATTCCGAACACCCATAGCCACATGTCGGTGACCTCGGCCTCATATGGCAGTTGGAACATCATCTCTATCTCCAGGTTCTGCCCCTCATAGAAATTCCATTCATTGCCCCGCACACTGAAATCCATGGTGACTGAGACCTCGGCATAAAGTCCCTTTGGCCTCACCTCCAACAGCATCGTGTCTATGGAACTTGGCGTACCTTCTTGCCCCCACCAGCCATCGACAGGCAGTGTACTCAGGTAGGATGACTGTGCAAGACCGGTCAGGGTCAGGCACATCAGCATCAGAGTGGAGTAAAGTGCTTTCCTGGTCATTGGTTTTCAGTGATGATGATTCGGGTGGGCACATAATCTTGACCTGTGGTTCTGAGCAGGTATGTTCCGCTTGGCAGGCTACCGAGGTCAATCTGAACAGCATTGACCACCTGTGGTGTCAGCGTCAACGGAAATCTCGAAAGCTCCCTTCCCAACAGGTCATGGACGGTCACCTCATCGTTCGCAGTGAAAGGCGTGTATTCGAGTGTGAACCGTCCGTTGGCCGGATTCGGGTACACGAGAAGCGTGCGTGCGCGTGGCACTGAGACATGGCCGCCCGCAGTCCCAAGGGCCAGCAGTGGTGCCCTGCATACTCCTTTATCATAAGTGGAAAGCCATATATGACCCTGCCCATCATCCATGATGGCAGTGATGTTCCTGCTGGGGATTCCGTTTGCCAGATAATGTCGCTGAACCTCTCCGGATGCAGTGAACCGGATGCAGGCGGGCGCATTGCTTGAGTAAGATTCCCTACAGGCCAACCAAATGCCACCGTATGTATCGGATGCAAGGCGGAACTGGTAGTGTGGGTAGTCTGCCCATTCGTCCACCTGATACAGATCAACAAACACTTTCTTGTTCAACATAGGTTTCAATTCCACCACAATATGCCCCGGCATCATCTGCCCCATTTTCATTTTCCGTGCAACGAACATCAGATTTCCATCGGGCGAAAAGGCCAACGAGTGGGGCTGTAGCACATAAGTGGCCTTTGGCGATGAAGGGGCTTCGAAACAGTGCCATTGTTGATTCTGAAAATAGCAGAGTCCATTGGTCGAAATGACCCAGATGCGGCCCACGCTGTCGGTGAGGATGTTCTCTGGTGAAGCGCCCAGAAGGTGAAGGTCCTTATCAAACAGGGTCAGTTCGCCAGATGTTATCTGTCGATACACACCATCGGCATGACAATACCATTGTGTGCCATCGCTTTGAGTCACCATTCTCTTACCGTTCCCAATGGTCGGTTTGAAATAAGGCTGCCAATGGTCGCCATTCTTTACTGCGTATCGGTTGGAGCTTGCGGCCCAGAGCCTGCCGTCATCTGTCTTCCACATCTGTGATGCCGCCCCTATGGAATACCCGTTGGTCATTCCATAGTTGCTCCAATTGTCACCGTCATAGTAGGTCATCCTGTCTGTTCCGAAGTGCTTTAGTCCGTCCTCATCAGTTGCCATGGCCGTGATCCATTTGGACGAGAACCCTGTACCCCACGACCTATCGAACCAGATGCCGTTTTCTCGGAGTGAAGTGCCCGACTCGGCATATCCGACCCAAAGCTTGCCTTGGCTGCCTGCGTAGATCGAGGTCACGCTATTCGCATTGAGTCCGTCAGCCGTGGTGATATGCTGCACATGTTCACCGTTCTCGAACACATCGATGCCATTCTCACCCCCAGCCCATAGCTGGCCATTGGGCATTTTGGTCAAACAGTAGTATATGTTGGAATTCGCCCCTTGCGGTGCTTGGATAGCCTCCCATTCACCGTTCACCAGACGCGAGAGTCCACCAGTGCCAGCCATCCAGAGTGTATTCTGAGCATCCTGTGCAATGGCAAGGATGGTGTTCCCGGCAAGTCCATCATCAACGGTGTACGCTGTCCATTGCTCAGCATGGAACCGTACTGCGCCATGGTTGGCCGATCCGAACCAGTAGGCCCCGTCCGAACTCCTGAACACACAACGGAAATAGTTGGTCGGCAGTCCAGTGTCGGTTGAATAATAGCTTCTGATGCCGTTCACTTGACGCACGAGTCCGCCACCATAGGTGGCAGCCCAGAATGTGACCGCTGATGTGCCGCTGATGCCCTGAATGAAGGGCGATGGAAGGCCATCGGCCACTCCGATCGTTGTGAAGGTGTTGAGCTGCCAGATTGCTATTCCGTTATCGGTTGCGAACAGAACGACACCTCCTATGTTGTGAATGTCGTTCACCGAATTCGAAGGCAGATTGCTGTTGGATGTGTTGTAATCGATCCAAGTATCGCTATCGATATATCTTCGGAATGCTCCGTTCTCGGTGGCGAACCACAGATCAGTGCTATTGCCCTTCACAATGTCGCGCACAGAAAGGGCCGGAATGCCTGCCGTGCTCTCGACCGTGAACTTGACCCATTGCGCCTCTGCATCAGGCAAGCCGGTCAAGGTTGCGATAATGAGCATCAACAGAGCAGATGGAAACATCCTCATTCCAGACTGATCGCAAAATCAAAGGATAAACGTACAAAATTCAACAACATGACCGATCATGTTGCTGCGTGTGTCAGGCTGCTTCATTCCTGTGCCCCTTCATAAGGCTAGGGCAGGCTCCTCTGGCGCTTCAAGGCCATTCTGTTGATTCTGTTGAACATGGGAGATGGAGTTGCGATGCATCGCGGCCGTCCGCAGGAGCACCACACAGCCGCTGACAGGGTGAAGAACCGCAGTCAGGGCTTGACACGCTCCTATGCCATGGCAAACCGTTGAAACGATTCACCTTTCGGTTCAGGGCCGTGCTCGCCCCATGGTTGAAACCGTAGGGGGAGGAACCCCATGGACTGCCGAGCTTTACAGAAGAGCTATCCGCTGGTCTTGCTGTAGCTTCTTATGGCCATTACGTTGTAAACGATGGCGAAGCCGACCATCACCAGAAAATGATGGCGTATGTCCATGAAGGAACTACCCTTCAGCATTATCATGCGCATCACTTCAACAAAATATTTTATGGGGTTGAAGAGGTTCAGGATCTTGGCCCATTCGGGAATGCTGTCCACTGGAGTGAACAATCCGCTGAGCAGTAGAAAAATGACTATACAGAACCACGTAATGAACATGGCCTGCTGCTGGGTTTCGGTTACGGTGCTTATAAGGATGCCGATGCCTAGAATGGCCACCAGATAAACGGCCAAGAAAGCGTAGAGCGTAAACAGGCTTCCCGAAACCGTAATGCCGAACAAAAGATAGGCCACCACCAGACCGAAGCTCATGACCAACATGCCGATGATCCAGAAAGGGATGATCTTGCCCAGAATGAACTCGAACTTGGTGATGGGCGAGACATTGAGCTGCTCGATGGTGCCCATTTCGCGTTCGCGGATGATGTTGATGCTGCTGAGGAAGGCCGTGAGCATGGTCACCAATATGGCAAGGATGCCGGGCACCATGAAGGTCTTGTAATTGAGTTGGCTATTGTACCAGTACGAATCGCGGATGTCTACGGTAAGCGGTAGCACGCCAGGTGGCAGGGTCATGTCCTTGAAACGGTCGGTGTTCCACGCATGGATGATCTGAAGGCTGTAATTACTGGCAATGGCCGCCTTCTGATTATTGACCGCATTGAGCAACAGTTGCACGTTCACGGGCATCAGTTTGTCAAGATCCTGCGCCATGTCTTTCGGAATGCAAAGGATCAGGTCGGCATTCTCCTTCTCTATCTCCTGCATGGCCAGCGCGGTACTTTCAAAACTACCGACCAAAGTAAAGTAGTCGGAAGCAGTGAACTTGGTGATGAGTCGTTGGGAAGTGGAGCTCTTGTCGAGGTCTACCACCACCAGATTCACATTCTTCACCTCGAAATCGGCCGCGTAGCTGAGCACCATCAACTGCAGGATGGGCATAAGGAACAACAATGGCAGCATGACCTTGTTGCGGCTTATCTGGCGGAACTCCTTGCGGATGATATGCGGGAGGGCTCTCATTGATTCAGCCGAGGTTTTACGTTCTTGATAGCGGCAATTCCGAACAATAGGGTGATGAATGCCAAAATGGAAATGGGTTTCCAAAGTATGCTCATGCCCGAACCTTTTATCATCAACCCCTTGATGATGAGGATGAACCACTTGGCAGGAATAATATTGGAAATGACCCGCAGCACAATAGGCATGTTCTCTATCGGGAAGATGAAACCGCTTAGCAGGATGGTGGGCAGAAGCAATCCCATCATAGAAACGAACATGGCGGTCATCTGAGAGTTGGCCTTGGACGAAATGAAGATGCCCAGCGCCAAAGCGGTAAGACTGAAAAGCAGACAACTTGCCAAGAGCAATGGCACCGAACCATTCATCGGCATATCGAATACCGTGATGCCCAGCAACACCACAATAATGGCATTCATGAAACTGAGCAGCCAATAGGGGGTGACCTTTCCGAAGATGATGTGCCACGAACGCAAAGGGGAGACCAGCAACAGTTCCATGGTGCCGAGTTCTTTTTCGCGGGCAATGGTAAGAGAGGTCATCATGGCGCTTACCAACAGCAGAATGAATCCCATTACCCCGGGTACGAACATGTAGACCGCTTTAAGCTCCGGATTGAATATCATGCGCGGGATGGCATTCACCACAGGCGCTTGCTGTACCACCGAGGCCCGGTCTCTTACATGGCTCAGAATGATGGCGGTGGCGTACGAAGTGAGTACCTGTGCCTGATTGGGGTCGGATGCATCGCTTACGATCTTTATCTCGGGTTTCTGTCCGGTCAAAAGATCCTTTCCGAAATTATGCGGAATGATGATGCCCACCCGTGCTTTCCCTTGCCGAAAGGACTCTTCGATGCAATCGGTGCTCTCGCACTCGCGCTCTATGAAGAAGTAGGAAGATGCGTTCAATCGGTTCTGAAGCAAGGTGCTTTCATAATCGCCCGACATGTCGTAGATGGCCACGCCTGCGTTATCGATCTCGTTATTGAGGGCAAAGCCGAAGATCATTACCTGCGCCACGGGCATGCCGAAGAGAATGAGCAGTGTCCGCTTATCGCGGAAAATGTGCCGGAACTCTTTTTTAACGAAGGCGAGGTATTGTTTCATGGTTATTTGGTGGAGGTGCCCCTTGCCAATTCTTGGAACACGCCATCCATTGAGGCTGCGTTATAGGTCTTTCTAAGATTCTCGGGGCTGTCAAGTGCCTTGATGCTTCCGTCCACCATGATGCTGACGCGGTCGCAATATTCGGCCTCGTCCATGTAGTGGGTGGTCACGAAAATGGTAATGCCATCGTATGCGGCCTCATAGATCAGATCCCAGAACTGTCTGCGGGTGATGGGGTCCACGCCTCCTGTCGGTTCATCCAAGAAGATGATGCCGGGTTGGTGCAGCATGGCCAAGGAGAAACTCAGTTTCTGCTTCCATCCAAGAGGAAGTGATCCGACAAGCGAGTTCATCACATGGGACAGATTGAGAAGCCCGAGCATCATGCTCAACCGCTCGATGATGGCTTTTCGCTTGAGCCCATAAACCCCACCGTAAAACAGGAAATTCTCCTTTACCGTCAGGTCTTCATACATGCTGAACTTCTGGCTCATGTACCCGATGTTCTTTTTGACCATCTCGGGTTGGGTCGATACATCATAACCGGCCACGGTGGCCGAGCCAGAACTCGGAGCCAGAAGGCCGCACAGCATGCGCATGGCCGTGGTCTTTCCTGCGCCATTCGCACCGAGAAAACCGAATATTTCTCCCTTGCTCACCTCAAAGGTCACTTCGTCCACGGCAACGAAATCCCCGAATTTTCGGGAAAGCTTATTGGATGTGATCACCTTTTCTTTCATGCTTCTGCTTGACTTAGAAGTTGCATGAACACGTTTTCGATACCGGCAGTGGTTTCGTACGCTACCAGATCGTCAAAGCCTTTATGACGGATATCCATTTCAAGGGATTGCCAATCCTCGTCACCATCCATCAGTGCAGCATTCAAGAATTCGCCAAAAGCGTAGCAGCTGGCCACTTTCGGATGATTTCGCAAGGTGGTGAGCAGTTCGTACATGCGGTGGCTTTTCATCGCTACGAGTGTTCCGTGAAAGGCCTCGTTAATGGTATCGGGAGATGCGATGCTGAGAATTTCGCCTTTCTGAACGAGTGCAATACGGTCGCAAAGCGCTGCCTCATCCATGTAAGGCGTGCTCACCAGAATGGCGATCCCTTCATTTTTCAATCGTTTGAGCATCTGCCAGAACTCTTTGCGGCTAACGGGGTCGACACCCGTAGTTGGCTCATCCAAGAACAGCACCTCGGGTTTGTGAATGAGGGCACAGCAAAGGGCCAATTTCTGTTTCATTCCACCGCTCAGTTTCCCGGCCGGCCGCGTTTTGAACGGCTCCAACTGAACATAGATATCACGGATAAGGTCGTAGTTTTCTTCGATGGTAGTTCCGAAAATGGTGGCGAAGAATTCCAAATTCTCTGCAACCGTAAGGTCTTGGTAGAGTGAGAAACGACCTGGCATGTAGCCGATACGGTTCCGTATCTCTCGGAAATCCTGCACCACATCCATATCCATCACCCGAACGATTCCGCTATCGGCCAATGTAAGCGTGGTAAGTATCCGGAAGAGTGTACTTTTTCCCGCACCATCAGGCCCGATGAGGCCGAAAAGTTCTCCCTGTTTCACCTCAAAGCTGATGCTTTTGAGGGCCTCTACCTCCTTATAGGATTTGCTGAGGTTCTGTATGGAGATGGCCGGTTTCATCGTTCGGTTTATCTAGTAGAGCAGGCTTTGGTTGTCAGTCGAATTCAACTTCTGCAGGCATGCCGATCTTCAGGCTGCCATCGTTTTCCACATCTATTTTCATGGCGTATACCAAGGTGGTCCGCTCATCACGGGTCTGTATGATCTTGGGTGTGAATTCTGCTTCGCTACTGATCCAGGTAACGGTGCCTTCGCTTTCTTTCATGGTGCCATCAGGGCTGTCTGTCATCACCCTCACCTTATTGCCGATCTTCACTTGGCCCAACATATCCTCACTTACATAGGCCTTCAATACGAGCGGGTTGAGTGATGCAATCTTGTATAGCGCCTTGCCCTGCATGGTCAACTCTCCGGCCTTGGCCAAAGTGGTCAGCACCACACCATCAATGGGGTTGTGTACGTACGACTTTTGCAGCTGATCTTCCAATTGCATCCGTTGGAAACGCATCGGCTCAATTTCGGCCAATGTACCCTGTGTCTGTGTGCTGAGCATTGATGCAGTCGCTTCTTTCTGCTTGGTGGTAACGGCCAACTCGGCCTGCAGATCATCCAATTGTTTGGACGGGGCTGCGTTGGCTTTAACAAGTGCGGTCAGTCGGATGATCTCGCTGTTCAGTTTATCGATCCGCTCGGTATAAACGGCCAATTGCGCTGCTTCGTTGGGCAGTTTCTTACTTACGGCAGCTATGGTGGCCTCAACCTGTTTTTTGCGGAGGTACAACTGCGTGGTATCTATGATCGCAATAAGGTCACCGGCCTTTAGAAGTGCGCCTTCCTCTGCGGTAAAAGCAATGAGTTTCCCGCTCGATTCGGCACTTACCGTCAGTTCATCGGCTTCGAAATTGCCGTAGGCATCGGCCTTATCTCCATTGCCTGCACAGCTGGCCAAGAGACCAAGTAGGGTGATAAATAGGAATGCGTTTTTCATCGGAATTGTGGTTTTGTGGTTCATTTTAGAATGCCGGTTTCGAACTGAAGCATGATCTGGTTCTGGTAAAGACTGATCTGATCTACACTGCGTGTAAGCTCGGTGAGCTGTTCGGCCAATACCTCTTCGAGATAAGCGGTCGGGGTCAAGACCCCTTGCTCCACCTGTACTTCAGCGTTCTTCCGAATCTGAGAACGCAGTTGCAGCATCTTCTGGTCCCATTCAAGCGCTTTGGTCAGTTTCTCGTTATCACTTCGCATGCGCACGATCCTACTTTCGATCTCCACCTTTTTCTGATTCTGTTGTTCGTCCATCAACCGACTGTTCAAGCGAAGGTTTTTACGGTCGAGGGAGGTCTTTCCCCAATCCCAGATGTTCCAGGTGGCTTTCAGGCCTACCATTCCGTAGCCGCTCAGGTCGGCATTGAAGATATTGTATGGGTTCGGTGCTCCGAAACCCGCCTGTCCGAACGCATTGATGCGCGGTAACCGTCTGGCCTTAAGCAGTTTTTCGGTGGCCATCAGGCCTTTCTGTCTGGTTCCTATAAGCTGCAGCTCCAAGTTGTCTGTATACGTGTAATCTATGGCCGTTCTTATGATGGGAATCTCCAATTGGCTGTCTTTCGCGTCAATACCTGTAAGCAGCGACAGCACCTCCATTCCGCCTTCACGGGCGCTTTGCAGTTCGAGTTGTTTCTTCTCTTGATTGAGGATCTCGCTCTGCAGTTTCAAATGGTCGTTCTGTTGCACTACACCATTATCCAGAGCAGTTTTCACCGATTTTTCGCGCTCCGCCATCAGGTCGAGGGTTTTCTGGATGATGGCCAATTGATCATCCACCAATAGCATTTGGAAGTACAATTGCGCAACCTGCTTTTTGTACTCGGCCAAGCCTACTTGCAATCCCATCAACGAGACTTCGTTCTGGGCTTTTTCGGATGTTTTCTGAGCACTGGAAACGCCCGCATCGAACACGGGCTGGTACAATTCCAAGTACGCGCGGTACTGGAATTTCGGAATGTCTATGGATGGAACGCCAGGAAATGAAAAGGGCAGTTCGGGGACATCTGACTGATATGTGGCCTGCCCGTTTGCCGTTACCATCGGCAGATAACTTCGATTGTAGGTCTTCAGTTTATTTTGAAGGATCTCGGTCAGGATCGGCTCCTGCTTGAGTAGTGGCATGTGTTTTTCCGCACTGTCAAGGCAGGCGTACAGGTTCAGTTTTTGCGCAAGCAGCTGGTTTGAAACACCTAGCATCAAGAGCGTTATTATGATCGGGAAATGTTTTTTCATTGTCCTTTAGTTGGCAGGTCTGAGCATGGATAGGAACCAGATGGGAATGAGTTTTCTACGTTGCTCCATCATCATTTGAAACTGTTGCCCGTCCGCTCCGGTGGCAGCCGTTATCAATGGTTTGGCTGCGAAAGGGAAGATGGTGAGCGACAGCAGGTTCATGAATATCTGCACGGGAGTTATCCCTTCTGGGCATCGCTGGGCCAATTCCTTGAAGAACAGGGCCTCGCGGATCAGTTTTTCCAGTCCGAGCCTTTCCACCACCTCATGCGGATGGTTGCGGATCTCGCTCAGCATGAACACAGGCAGGTCGGGACGCGCGGTAAGCAGGTTGATGTAGTTGTCGACCACGAACTGCACTTTCTGCTCAAAGCTGTGGTCATCATTCAACAGCACTTGAAGCTGGCTGATGAATCCACCTACCACTTCGAACATGATCGTCTGAAACAGCTCCTCCTTGCTATTGAAATAGTAGTTGAGCAGCGCGAGGTTCACTCCGGCCTCGGTGGCAATCTCGCGTGTGGTTGTTCTGCCAAACCCCTTCTCTGCGAAAAGTCGGTTCGCAGCGGCCTTGATCCTGTTGGCGGTATTGATGTCCTTGGTCGTCATAGAGGGCACAAATATGGATTAAACATTTGATTAAATCAAATGATTAAATCAATTGACCAATAAAAATTCTTCATCCTCCCTGTTCATGCTCAGGGCATTTGAGGCGCGGACTCAAGATTCTTCTGCCCTACCCGCTCCCTCTGGGCCAGCCGCGATGCCGGACGCAGGTTGATGCAGTCCTGTTGCGATGCAACACCCTTCCACGCCTTTCCTGTCTGCCGACTGGCAGGCATTTCCGACCGTGCCGACCATCAGTGTCCCACGAAATTGGTTTTGCGTATCATCGCCACCGCAAATCCTCTCCATGAAAGACAACTGGCTGATCATCGTCAACCCCGCATCGGGCAACGGGCGCGGAGGAAAGACATGGGAAAAGCAACTGACCGGGCTGCGCAAAGCGGGCCTGAATCCCGACATCAGGATGTCGGAAATGCCTGGGCATGTGGAGCAACTGGCAGCCGAGGCCATTGCCGAGGGTTATCGCAAATTGGCCACATTCGGTGGCGATGGCACGCTCAACGCATTGGTCAACGGAGTGATGCATCAGCAGCATTGCAGGCCGGACGAACTGCTGCTCACCCACCTCTCGTGCGGCACCGGCAACGACTGGTGCAAGACCTTCAATGTGCCGCAAGACCCCGCCCTGTGGGTGCAGATGCTGCAACGCAATCTGGTGTTCGCGCACGATGTGGGCGTGGCCGATGTGCAGCGGGACGGGCAGCCGCACCGCCACTACTTCGTGAACATTGTAGGAATGGCCTACGACAGCCACGTGGTGCAGGTGATTGACAGAAAACGGCTGAAGGGCGGACTGATGCAGGGCAAGATGCTCTACGACTATGTGGTGGCGGCAGAACTCCTGTTCTTCAAAAAGCCTGTGTTGGAACTGCGCCACGATGGCAAAGCGGAGCGGCAGACCGTGTTCAACATCGCCATCAGCATCTGCCGCTACAACGGTGGTGGCATGTTGCCCACGCCTTATGCCGACCCGGCAGACGGCCAGCTGGATGTGACCGTGTTCGGTGACATGCCGCTTTGGATGACCCTGCGCGACCTGCCCAAACTGAAGAAGGGGACCTTCTTCGGCAATCCGAACATCCGATGGTTCCGCACGGGTGCGCTGGACGTGGACGGCATTGGCAGGCCCGACCTTGTGGAGGCCGATGGCGAGAGCATAGGACAGAGTCCTGCGCGGTTCACCGTGATGCAGCAGGCGCTGCGGTTCGTGGTGAATACTGTACCTGCGTAGGGATTCCGTTCTTTGCACCCAAATCCACAGACAAATGGCCTACGGACTTCTAAAGGGGAAAAAGGGAATCATCTTCGGTGCGTTGGACGACCGCAGCATAGCTTGGAAGGTGGCAGAGCACTGCCATGCCGAGGGCGCGGAGTTCATACTGACCAATGCGCCCGTGGCCCTGCGCATGGGCACCATTAACGCACTGGCCGAAAAGGTGGGGGCCGAGATAGTGCCGGCCGATGTGACGGTTCAGGAGGACATGGAGAACCTCATCAAGGTGGCGATGGAGAAGTATGGCAAGGTGGATTTCATCCTGCACAGTGTGGGCATGTCGCCCAATGTGCGCAAGGGCAGGCCCTACGATGACCTGAACTACGAATACTTTCACAAGACCTTGGACATCAGTGCCATGTCGCTGCACCGGCTGTTGCAGGCCTGCATGAATGCCGATGCCATCAGCGAGTGGGGCAGTGTGGTGGCGCTGACCTATATCGCCTCGCAGCGCACCTATCCGGGCTATGGCGACATGGCCGATGCCAAGGCCATGTTGGAGAGCATATCCCGCAGTTTCGGCTATCACTATGGCTATGCCAAGAAAGTGCGTGTGAACACCATTTCGCAAAGCCCAACGGTGACCACGGCCGGCAGCGGTGTGGCAGGCTTCGATGAATTCATCGGCAATGCTGACAGGCGCGCGCCCTTGGGCAACGCCTCGGCCGATGCCTGTGCGGACTATTGTGTGTCACTATTCAGCGACCTGACACGGATGGTGACCATGCAGAACCTCTTCCATGACGGAGGATACAGCAGTGTGGGTGAGGCTCCGCAAGGAAGCTGACCCACAGACCCTTCAATAACCGTTGATGAATACCGAAGTCATGCAGCCAGCACTCAGGGCGCGGAGCACATGATGCGCATGACCGATCTGGAACCGTCAGCGGCAGTGAGCGAGACCAGATACATGCCCGGGGCAATGGCTGAGAAATCCACCGGCCAGCTGTTCAGGCCCGATGCGAGACTCTTTGAACGGGCAGGTGCCACGTTACGGCCGCTGATGTCCATGATTTGGAGGGAGATGACCATGGGTGTGCTGAGATGGAATGTCAGCCGTAGTTGTGACGTGACCGGATTAGGGAACGCCATCAGCTGTTCCAACCCCTGAATATCCAATACCGAGAGCGTGTCAATGGTGATGGTGTCTTCAGGGTCTATGAACGGGCCTGCCTGTGTGAATCCACGCACCGAGTCGCGATAGACGACCTCGTTCACCACCTTCTGACCGAACAGGAACTGCCCGCTCACCTTGAGCAGCGGCAATCCCTTTGACTTGGCCATCCACTTGTATTCAAATTCTTTTGGTCGCTCCTGTTCAAATCCGAATCCTTGCAGGCTGACGGTGTCTGTGCGTTCCAGTTCGGTATAGACCCGCAGCACATCGAACGTGCCATAGCGTGTGGTGAGTTTTCCCCACCCGTCCACAGTGTTGGTGCGGAGGAGCTTCTGACCGTAGTGGCCGAAATCGGGCACATCGAACCCGAACTGCGAAAAGGACTGATCCGCATCGCCATACTCCATCGGGAACCTGTAGATGAAATCTCTCGGCACCATGCGCGAGGTGAGCGGAACGCTATTGACCGTTGCCCCCATGCCCACATTAGCGAAGAAATCGTTGGTCTCGCGATAGAAGTCATAGACCTCCTCCAACTGCACAGGGCCGAATCCGAACTGCGGGCCGAACATGTTGGCTGCCGCAATGGTGGAGAAGTGGTCCATGTCGAAGAAGTTGCTGAAGGTGATGTTGTACACCAATGGGGTGCCGAACACCGGATCGACAAACTCTTCCACGCGCTGCGAATAGGCCGGCAGGGTGACATAGTTCCAAACATGGTCTGCACCCGTATCGTTGAGGTCGATGATGCCCAACAGATTGTCGGCCACGCTGAACCTGAGCGTGTCATTGATATTGGGCATATCTGTTCGGGTGATGACAATGGCCTGTTGGGCGTGGGCCGAAGTCCACAACAGTAGCAACGGCAGTGCATAGCGCAGTGTTTTCATGCCGCAAAGGTCAGCACCGATCCATCGCTGAATGTGAGACATATCAGACAATGGGGCACTGAAATAATGGCCTTTCACTCAAATCTCCACCACGATGCCGAAGGAGGGGATGACCGTACCGGTCAGATTCTCCACCTCGCGGAGCTGAAAACTGGCGGGGTCTTCGGTATTGATGATGGGACTGCCCTGCGCATCGGTGTCAACCACATAGTAGGGCGGTTGTGCCGCCTTGAAATTATAGACGTTCTGAATGTCGAGATAGAGATTGAGCGCCCACTTCTTGAAGAAGAACTTCTTGTCCACCCGCAGGTCGAGGAAATGTGCGGGCGTGAGTCGGGCCTGATTGAGTTTCGTGTAATCGGGAAGGGCACTGCGATTCACCATCCAGACAGGGATGAGGGCCGATGTCTGTACATCGGCAGGGGTGTATGGGGTGCCACCATTGAACCGCCAGCGCAGACCCACCTCCCAGTTGCGCTTGAATTTCTTGCCGCCTGTCAGCGAGATGAGGTGCTGTGCATCCCAGCTTGATGGCACGAAGCTGCCCTGCGCATCTTGGAACTCGCTGCGCACGAAAGTGTAAGCGAGGATGCCGTAGAACCCTTTCCAGAGCTTCTGCTGGGCAAGGAACTCGACCCCATAGGCGCGGCCCTTGTTGTCGCTGATCACCTCATCATTGCCCACGACCCCGAAATCGGCACCGAGATTGGCCAAGGACACTCCTTCGCGCACGAGGAAGGGATAGTTCTCCCATGCCTTGAAAAAGCCCTCGACCGAAATTTTGAGCGCAGTCGGTGCCACATACTCGACTCCTGCCACGGCATGGTTGCTCATGATGTAACGCACCCCGTTGTCGCGGTTGACCAATGTGCCGACATTGTTGCGGAAACCCATGACAGTGTATGGCGGAAGCTGGGCATAGCGGCCCACGTTGACATTGATGCTGAACCGGTCGCTGAGGGCGTAGGAGGCTGAGAATCGAGGTGAGAAGGTCTCGTAGGTGCGGGCCATCAGTTCAGAATAGCTGTTGCCGTCCATCCTTGCACCAACGCTCAACAGCAGACGGCCTTCAACGAAGGTGCGGCTCAACTGGCCAAAAGCGGCCCATTTGTGGAGTTCGATGGCCGAATCGAAATCGCGGTCGAACACCTCACCTGTCGGAGTGGTGAGACGGCTGAAAGTGCTGTTGGTGTAGCGCGCATATTCATAGCCTGCACCGTAGTTGATCCTCCAACCGTTCTTACGCCAGTTGTTCTCGGCCCGCAGCTTGTTCTCCATTTCCTGCGACCGATAGTCGATGATGAGATTCTCTGGCACCTCGATGTTGCCCAGATACTTGATGGCCTGATTGTTCAACATATTGCGGCTGGCCACGATTTCGGAAAAGCCACTTTCGCGGAAATTCTTCCAATTGACCCCGATGGTATAGTTCCACTGCGAATTGACAGGCAGCAGCTCTACCAAGCGCTTCTGCTCCACATCGAGGTCGTCATCGAGATTGAGTGTGAACTGGTCGATGGCCGCGAGGCCCACCACGGTCAGTTCGTTCCTGTCGTTGATCTTCCAGCGGTATTTCAACTGAAAGTCATCATAGGTGGGAAGGAATGGCAGCCCGATGAGCTTGAACAGGAACTGTAGATAGCTTCTGCGATAGCTGAACATGAAGCTGTGGCCCGGTGCGATGGGGCCTTCGATGGTGATGCCCGCATCGCTGGCCCCAAGGGTGAAATTGCCCCCTATGCGATCGGTGCGCGGGTCTTTCATCTTGAAGTTGAGCACCGAGCTGAGGGCGTTGCCCCGATTGGCTGGGAATGCCCCGGAAAAGAATTCGACCTCGCGGATGAAGTTGACATTGATGAGGCCGACCGGTCCACCTGATGCGCCCTGCGTGGCAAAGTGATTGATGTTGGGCACTTCGATGCCATCGAGATAGAATCGGTTCTCGTTGGGCGATCCTCCACGGATGATGATGTCGTTGCGGAACGCCACGGTTGACTGCACACCGGGCAGCGATTGCAGTGCCTTGCTGATGTCGCGGTTGCCGCCCGGATTCCGCTCAATCTCACTGACCCCTATTGTGCGCAGCGACACAGGGCTTTCCTCATTCCTCTCAAAAGGATTGGCGCGCACCTCCACCACATCGAGGGTCTTGCTGTCGGGCTCCAATACAAAATCGGCCTTGGCGGGCTTGTTGTTGAATACCTGCACCTCGAACACCACCTTGCCCTTGTAGCCGATATAGCTCGCCTCCACATTGTAGAGGTCGGGCCTGATTCCAGTGATGCGATAGTTGCCCTCGAGGTCGGACGTGGCACCGATGGTCGTGCCCTGCAGCACCACATTGGCAAAGGGAATGGTCACGTTGGTCTTGGCATCGGTGATGCGGCCTTCGACCACACCGGTCTGGGCCCATGAGTTGACCACAGCGAAGAACAGAAGTGAGAGGAAGCTGGATATGTGTCTCATGCAGGTGCGAATGGTGAATCAAACTGCCAAGTGGCAAAATTGTTCATCACATCACAACAAACGCTCTTTAAGTTTGAACAGAAATTCTGACCTGATGACGAGCGAGAAAAAATGTCCACAGTGCGGGCAATGGACCAAATGGAATAAGAATCCGGAGGACAGATGCGCACACTGCGACAGCGTGCTCGACCCGCGCAGGGTGCAGGAGAAAATAGACGTTTCGACCCGTGAGGCAGAGGACCGGGCCCATTCGTTCTTTATTATTAGGCCTCAGGACGGCCTGCCCATGAAGGCGATCAGAAGGACTGCTTTCGTGGCCCATGCGGTCTATGCCGCCATCGTGTGGCTGTTCCTCGTGCTATTTGCGAGCACACCCGGATGAGGCGCTGGTCGGATGACATGGAGATACGCTGACCTCTCGGACCTTTGAAAACCCTGCGCCAACCCCTGTTCATTGCATCGATGCTGCTGGCAGCGTTGAATCAACTTTTGGAACACAATGGCATATTCATACCCATTGTACACAGTTATCTGGACGACCTGCTGTGTTTTCCGATAGTTCACACCGTGGGACTGGCCACCTATCGTTCGGCATATCAGGACCATGGATACATACTTGGGGTCTGGCAGGTATGGCTCCCGGTGCTGCTCTATGCGCTCATGTTCGAATGGGTGCTTCCCTCCTACTCGCCCGTTTACAGGGCCGATGTGCTGGATGTGGTGGCCTATTGCACGGGAACGCTCATTTTCGTCCGCTGGGTGAACCGTCCCTGAAATGATGGGTATGGATACCCAATAGGCCGGTCTGAGATTGCCGAATCCGTTCCGGACGCTTTTCCTTCCTTTGCACCCCATTCAAACCTATTGCCGAACACGTGAAGAACGCATCCCTACTGATCAATGCACTGCTGGCCGTGGCCGTGGGCGTGCTCTACTTTCTGCATTTCTCATCTGGAAGCAAGGCTCCGGAAACAACATCAACGGTGAACATGGCTGCAGTTGACAGCATATCGTCCTTCATGCGCATCGCTTATGTGAACACTGACTCGCTGTGGGAGAAATATGAGAAGATCGCAGTGCTTCAGAAGGAACTCGAATCGGAGCGCGCCAAGAGCGAAAAGCGCATTCTGAGCCGCACAAAGACGCTGGAGGCACAGTTCAAGGAGATGATGACCGCATTGCAGAAGAAGGCGCAGGACTTTGAAGGCAGCTCGAAAGGCATGAGCGAGCTCATCTACAACACCAAGATGCGCGAACTGCAGGAATTGGAGCAGAACGCCCGCCAGTTCGAGGCACAGGCAAGCGAAGAAGTGGCCGATTTGCAGCAGACCCTCACCAACCAACTGCTGGAGCAGGAGGCCAATGGCACCAAGGAGATCAACGAACGCCTGAAGGCCTATATCAAAGAATACAATGCTGACAAGGGCTTCACTTATGTGCTGGCCTATTCGTCAGAAGCCGGTGGAATCCTGCTGGGCGACCCTGCGCTGGACATTACCGCAGATGTAGTGACCGGCCTCAATGCCATATACAGTGCGGAGGTGGCTGCCCAGAAGAAGGACGAGGAAAAGAAATAGTCAGTGGCGATCGCATACCTACGGCTGATCCGCTGGCCCAATCTGGTAATCATCGGGCTGATCTTCATCCTGCTGCGTTTCGGGCTGATAGAGGGATTTTATGGCACCACCCTGCTGCGGTCATGCCTCACAGGGCTGCATTGGTGGCTCATGGCATCGGCAACGGTGCTCATTGCCGCATCGGGGAATGTGGTGAACGACATCTTCGATCAGGATATCGACCTGCACAACCGTTCCAGCAGGCGCATCATCGGTCCATTGGTCACCGAGGAAGCTGCTTGGACACTTTACTATGTGCTGTCGGGCCTGGGCCTCGCCCTTGGAATCCTGTTGGCCTATCTGCTGGGCAACACGTCCAATGGTCTGGTGTTCCTACTTGCATTGGGAGGGCTTTGGTTCTATTCCTATTCCTACAAGCGCCAGTTTCTGATAGGCAATCTGGTGGTGGCCTTCCTTGCTGGACTTACGGTCTATCTGCCACTGCTGTTCGAGATGCAGTGTGACCCTGATGGCTGGAAGTTCCTTCCTTGGATGCCTTTCATCGTGGCATACGCATTCTTCGCGGCCCTGAGCACCCTCATCCGTGAGATGGTGAAGGACATGGAGGACATTGAAGGAGATGGCACAATGGGCTGTAGAACCGTTCCAATTGTGATCGGGGCCAAGGCGACCAAGATCGTGGTCTCGTTGCTCACACTGATTCTGATGGCCGCAGTTGCCCGTTTTCAGTATGTGAAATGGGAGGAGAACGACATGGTCTCGTTCTTCATTATCATGGCTGCTGTTCAGTTTCCGGCCGCCATGCTGCTACGCATGTTGGCCAGTGCGCAGCAGCATGAAGACTTTCACCGCGCCAGCCTGTGGTCCAAAGGACTGATGGTGGGCGGAATCGCCACCATGTTGCTTTTCAGACTCACCACGGGATGATCGATCTTGGAACAAGGAAATTGGTGCTGGCATCGGCCTCGCCCCGCAGGCAGCAACTGTTGGCCGGGCTTGGGCTGCCATTCAGCGTTGAACCCCGACATGCGGATGAGGATTTCCCGGCCCATTTGGAACGCGAGGCCATCCCGATTCATGTGGCAGCACAGAAATCAGCGGCCTTCGACAACGATGAGCTGGCAGATGGACGCATCATACTCACATCTGACACCATTGTGTGGGTCAACGGCCATGTGCTCAACAAACCTGAGGATGATGAGGATGCCAAGCGCATGCTTCGCATCCTATCAGGAAACATGCACGAGGTCTATACGGCCATCCACCTCCGCAGCAACGACCGCATCGTTTCTGATTTCGACCGCACAGAGGTCTATTTCCGGGCGTTGACCGAAGCGGAGATCGGGCACTATGTGCTCAATTTCAGTCCGTTGGACAAGGCCGGGGCCTACGGCATCCAAGAATGGATCGGTTATGTGGGCATAGAGCGCATCAATGGTTGTTTCTTCAACGTGATGGGTCTGCCGCTGCGCAAGGTATATGCAGGATTGCAGCATTTTTCAATGCCATGACACCTTGTCTCGATGGTGGATGTTGAAAGCTGTCCACCACCACAAGGCGTTTGACCGAACCTATCATCTCACCCAGTGTTGGCCAGTGCACGCGTTGTAGCTGAGCATGAATGGTTCTGACCCATCGGAGACGGTGATGGTCTGTTGCCGTGCTTTACTTTGCCGGTCCAAACAGATAGGATGACGATCAAGGAAGCGCAGGACAAGGTTGACGGCTGGATTCAAACCACCGGGGTTCGATATTTCAACGAGCTGACCAACATGGCGATGCTCACCGAGGAGGTGGGTGAAGTGGCGCGCATCATGGCCAGACGCTATGGCGAACAGTCTGAAAAGGAATCGGACAAGGACAAGGACCTGGGTGATGAGATGGCCGATGTGCTGTTCGTGCTCATCTGTCTTGCCAACCAGACCGGTGTTGACCTGACATCGGCCCTGGAGAAGAATCTTGAGAAGAAGACTGCTCGCGACAGTACACGTCACTCCAACAATCCCAAACTGAAATGAGCGGACAGGAAGAGAAGTCGAACTGGGAGAAGTACCGGCCCTATATCATGAACGATATGACCTTCACGCTGGTGGTGATGGTCATCATATTCATCATTGCGGCCATATTCGTTTTCTGACCGAAGGGTTCACTTGTCCTTCTTCAGAGTCTGAATGAAGTTGATGAGCTGGATCCAGCATTCGGTCTGCCCATCTGTGTCTCTGAGCAGACTTGATGAACCATGGGCACCTCCCTTGCCAGGGACATAGAAGATCAGTCTGTCCTTGGGAATGCCTGAAATGAGGTCGGCCACCCATTTCTTCTCTGATGCCGCACAAGTGACGAAGGTGGGCTTTGTAAGGCCCGTAGCGGTCTGATGCACGTTGAACTTGTTCTCAAAGAACTCACCGGGGCTGAATGCTATCACCGCGCGCACTTCGCTCATCTCCTTTGCCAATTTGAGTGCCAGAGAGGCCGAATAGGAACTGCCAAGAACGATGACCGGTCGCTTTCCGATGCCATAGGCACGCTCAATGGCTGCTCTCATATCCTTCTCCGAGTCGATGTAGTCTGTTGGAAGGTGAGCGTCCTTTGCCAGACCGGCAGTTTCGTTGACACGGAAATTCATCTCCTTGCCTGAACGCAGATCGACCGCCATGCAGTTGAGGCCAAGCTTGTTGAGCCGTGGGGCTATGTCGCGGTATTCACCCCTACTACTGTTGGCCTGATGGAAGAGCACCACCCATGGATGTTCGGGTTCGGTCTCATACATGTCGGCAGTGATGGTGAGTCCATCCTTGGAAGGGAACATGACCTTTCGTTGGGCAATGGCCGGGAGTGTGGTCAGAATGGCAAGAGAGGTGACAAGGAGGAAACGGATATTCATCATGGCGGAAAATTAGTAAGTGCAGGCCCGCATATCAAAACATGTTCCATGATTTTCAAACAGACCTCTCCGAAGAAAAAACCCCGTCAGACAGATGCCGGACGGGGTCGATAGCATTGATCCGGGGCCGATCAAAGAACCTTTTCGGCCAGCACGATCACCTTATTGGAATTCACTTCCACCACGCCACCGGTGATATTGAAGATATGAAGGTCTCCATCCGCAGCTTCCACCTTCACCTTGCCTGCGATCAATGTTGAAATGATGGATGCGTGATTCTCCAAGACCCCGAACAGGCCTTTGGCGCCTGGAAGTTGCACGTGGCGGGCCTGCCCCTCAAAGACCTTCACATCGGGTGTCACTATCTCTACTTTCATGTTATCGGTTCTTTGAGCTTCAATCTTTTAGCCACAAGCTTCAAGCATACTGAGCTGAAAAGCTGATCTGCCGGTCAATTGGCCTCTGCAAGGAGTTTCTGACCTTTCTCAATGGCCTCTTCAATGGTGCCGACAAGGTTGAATGCTGCTTCGGGATACTTGTCCACCTCACCGTCCATGATCATGTTAAAGCCCTTGATGGTGTCCTCGATGCTCACATAGACCCCTTTGAGGCCTGTGAACTGCTCTGCCACGTGGAACGGCTGTGAAAGGAATCGTTGAACACGTCTTGCACGCGAAACCACAAGCTTGTCATCCTCAGAAAGTTCGTCCATACCGAGGATGGCAATGATGTCCTGAAGCTCTTTGTAGCGCTGTAGGATCTCAATCACACGTTGGGCAGTGCCGTAATGCTCCTCGCCAACGATGTCGGCAGTGAGGATACGTGATGATGAGTCGAGCGGGTCAACGGCAGGGTAGATGCCAAGCTCAGCGATCTTACGGCTCAATACCGTGGTGGCATCCAAGTGTGAGAACGTGGTTGCAGGAGCGGGGTCGGTCAAGTCATCCGCAGGAACGTAAACCGCCTGCACAGAAGTGATGGAACCACGCTTGGTGGATGTGATTCGCTCCTGCATCAGGCCCATCTCGGTGGCCAGGGTAGGCTGATAGCCCACAGCAGAAGGCATACGGCCAAGAAGTGCAGACACCTCGGAACCGGCCTGTGTGAAACGGAAGATGTTGTCGATGAAGAAGAGGATGTCGCGACCACCGGACTTCTCATCGCCATCACGGAAATACTCGGCAATCGTGAGACCCGAAAGGGCCACGCGGGCACGGGCTCCGGGAGGCTCGTTCATCTGCCCGAACACGAATGTGGCCTTGGAGCTCTTAAGACCTTCGATGTCCACTTTGGAAAGATCCCATCCTCCATCCTCCATGCTGTGTTTGAAAGCATCGCCATAGTTGATGATGCCTGCCTCGATCATCTCGCGGAGCAGGTCGTTCCCCTCACGGGTACGCTCGCCAACCCCAGCGAACACCGACAGACCACCGTGGCCCTTGGCGATGTTGTTGATCAGTTCCTGAATAAGTACTGTCTTGCCCACACCGGCACCACCGAACAGACCGATCTTGCCGCCCTTTGCATAAGGTTCGATGAGGTCGATGACCTTGATGCCAGTGAAAAGCACCTCTGTGGCAGTTGAAAGGTCCTCGAAACGGGGTGGATTCTTGTGAATGGCATAGCCACCTTCATTGGAACAAGCAGGAAGACCGTCAATGGCCTCGCCCACCACGTTGAACAGACGTCCATGCACCTGCTCACCGATAGGCATGGTGATCGGACGGCCCAATGAACGGACCTCAGTGCCACGGCTCAATCCGTCAGTCGAGTCCATCGAGATGGCACGGACGGTATCCTCACCGATGTGTTGCTGGCATTCGAGCACAACGGTCACACCATCAGGACGGGTCACCTCAAGGGCATCGAGAATCCTTGGCAGCTCAGAACCTTCGGTACGAAAGCTGATGTCGATGACTGGGCCGATGATCTGGGCGATTTTTCCTGTGAGAACGGACATGCGGGTCAGTATTTTGAGTTGCAGAAAGGCTTGATTTTCGGGGCGCGAAATTAACCCATTCAATCATTGCAGACAAGGAATCACGGAAAATTGTCCACAGCAAATTGACCCACTTCGAATGGTCCATGGAACCCAACGTCTGCCATGAGCAGATTTTGGAGATCATTTGGCCGAATGGCCTACCGTTGGGCCTTCACCACTTTGCGGGCGAACCTTCCGTCCTTCGCCAGAACCTCGACCACATAAGGGCCCACCGTCAATGATCCCAGACCATCGAACCTGATGGGATGGATACACATTTCGCATCCCGCGATACGCAGCGTCTGCAACGTCTGGCCCATCCCATCCACCAGTCTCACCTCCACATCCTGCGCAATGGAACTGTAGTAGGTGCCGGAGATCCTGTCCGTGAAAGGAATGGGGTAAAGTTCCATCAGCTCATCGTGCAGAAGGTTGGCCGGACTGTACCCTGACAGCAAGAGCCTTGCCCGCACAAAATCTGGGATGCCGTAGCCCATTTTAGGGGTCGGGGCATCATAAAGATGGGCACTGCGCTGAATGGCGTCATAGACCTGCATGTTGGTGGCTTCGGGCTGCGCCTGCCACAGACATGCGGCCATGCCAGTAAGAATGGGCCCAGCGAACGAAGTGCCGTTTCCAGGCTCCACAGCTCCCGATGGGGTGGCCACGATGGCCTGTTGGCCCTGTGCGCACACATTGGGCTTCACCCGACCGTCCGCACTGGGCCCGATGGAACTGAACGATGCCCAAATGCGGTCCGGAGTAACTGCACCGATAGCAAGCACACTGTCGGCATCGGCCGGGGTGTTGATATACTGCCATGCGTTGTTGCCCATGTTGCCAGCACTTGTCACCACAAGTATTCCCTTTCTGGCGGCCATCACCGAGCCACGCGCACCTGCGGTGGTGCGACCGTCCATGTCCGAATAGGAGTAATTGTAGGCCTCGTCATCAAAATCGGTATAGCCCAATGATGTGTTGAAAATGTCGGCCCCGCAGCTATCTGCGAACTCGGCCCCGGCCACCCAGTTGTGCTCTTCGATGGGGAACTCGCTGCCAACATCCTCGGTGCGCAACAGGAGGTAACTGGCCTTGGGTGCCGTGCCGATCATCACGCCAGGCTGATAGGCCGCCATGGTGCTCAACACTGACATGCCGTGGGTGCTGTATCCGTACACACCATCATTGCCCTCAACAAAATCGCGGGTGGCGATGATGCGTCCATTCTGCCGAAGGCTATCGAACACGGCCAAGTGGTCTGCCCCGCTGAACCCTGCATCGAGCACCGCGATGAGCATCCCCTGCCCCATCAGGCCCTGGCGATGCAGGTTCAGCCCATTGAGCATTTCCACCTGATTGAGGGCCGTGCCATAATCGGCATCAACAGGCAGTTCGATGTTCGATTTATCGGAAGCCACCGCCCCCTTTCCCCAATCCTTGGAGGGTGACCCGTATCGCCCTACGGGTTCGTGATGGATCACAAATGGCAGTTGAAGCACCTGCTGAAGCACAGATGGGTCGGTGATGCGCACGGTGACGGAGTTGAACCACTTGGAGACGTTCAGAATCTCCGCACCGGCATTGCGCACCTGCGCGATGTAGTTCGGGTCAACGGGAAGGTCGCTCTGGTCTATGGCGATCTGTTGTCTTTGTCTGCGCCCGATGGAACGCAGCGAAAGGAACTGCTCTGGGGCAGAAACGGAAAAGGGTGTGTTGTCCTTGTCGGTGAACTGCACCCAGTATCGCTCCGGGGCCACCTGACCGACACTGAGCAAAGGAATCAGCAATAGAATGGGTAGCAGTCTCATGGGCCGAAATCAATGGCACGCATCTCAAACTCATAGCCGATGGTGTCCCTTCCGTCAGGATTCCCTGCGCTCTGCTGAACGTTATAGACCATCAACTTTTTATAGATCATGCCGACATGCTTGGCATAGACCTCCTGCGAAAAAATGGAGATGCCGAAAGCTGCTGGGCGATCGATCTGCTGAACCGTCACTGTGCTGTCGAAGGTCATTCCATTGATGGAATAAGGCATGTCAACATCCGTGTATGTGTAGTCCCAATCAAAAGGAATGTTCTCCACCTTGTAGAACTGCTGAATGCTCAGCGGTGTGGCGCGGGCGTGCCCGTCCCAGACCTTGCCTTCTCTGATCGGGAAATTATGTTTGATGAAGATCACGTTCTCCTCGTTCTGCTCTGCAAATTCCATCACCGTTACGCGGCTCCAGACATCCTTCATCACCCAGCCGCCTGCCACTTGCCGCTGCCGCTCTACTCGGATGGCATCGCGGCCCTCCTCGTCAACAAAAATGGACTCGTTGCGGTCGCGGAGCACATAGCTCAACTGGCCTGCGCCTATCGGGCCAATGATATCATCGCGCCATACGCTGTCCACCTCATAGATGACGTAGGTGCCCAACTCCAATGGATAATAGTTGTAGCCGAGGTCGATGCCGCTCAAATCCTCATCGTAGCATGATGAGAGCGAAAGTCCCAACGCAAAAAAAAGGCAACTCAGCGGGCGCAATATGCTTGTTGTGAAGTTCAAGCCTCAAAGTTGCGGAATTCTCAGCGTATGAGGCTGTCAGCAGATCGGATTATCAGGGCAAACGCAATATGAAGCATTGAACACTCCTGTCCTGTCTGCCAACAGGCAGAGACCTGACTGAAAGCACGGATGCTAACGGTGAGGAATCGGTGAAAACCAGCTGTACTTCAATTTAAGAGCATGTACGCCTGCATACTGTGGAGATATTGGTGAGGGTGCTCACTGCACCACCATCTTCTTCACAGCATTGCGGCCTTCAGGGTCTGTTGCCTCCAACAGGTAAAGCCCCGGTGGGATGCCCACCACATCCATGCGCACGCGCTCCTCCCCTTGCGGGAGGATGGGAGGGGCCACCGCCCTACCGCTGATGTCCAACATCAGCAGCCTTGCAAAAGGCATTCTGCTTTGGATGTGCAGAACGTCAGATGCGGGGTTGGGCCACAGGTTAAAACTCAGTTGCTCTTGCTCTGCAATGTTGTCGGGGATGCTGTCCAAGGCGATCACAGAGACATCGTCCAGATAGTAGTAAGACCTCGCTGCATGCATGTTGGTCACACCTGAATCAACAAAGGTGACATTGCTCTCTGCATCATTCCTGAAGTTGCCAATGAGCATATATCGTTCGCCCCCATAGCGGCTGTTGAAGGTGTCCCTTACCTCTGTCCAGTTTGTCTTGTCATTGAAAATGAAGCCATCGGAACTTTGAATCTGCGGCTCCACGTTCAGCACATCCCCATTTTCCCTGTACACATGCGACTGAGAGAAGTAGGCCCCTAAGGAACCTGTTGCCAGACCGAATTTGTCTGCCAGACTAACGTGGAACGAGACCGCATACCGTACACTGGCATAAATCGGTTCGGTGAGCTCAATTTGAAGATACTCCCTGAAATTCGGGTATAAATCCTGATCGGAAACAGCGTAAAAACCCGCGTAACCCACACCAGACCTAGCCACTTGATAACCTACATTATTTGCGGGAACACCATGATTGGGGAAAGTATGAGTATCAGGAGGAAAGACAAGCGGTGGATTGCACATGTGATAGAAATCCGGAGAGCATTCAACACCAGATACCTGCCATGGATAAGCCAAAGTAATCGTGGTTTCCTCTTCAGGACAATGGGTATATATCTCAAAGTTCGAATTCGGAACAAGGTTCTGCTGCCCCTTAACAAACAAGGGCAGCAGAACCACTATGCTCCAGATGTAACGCATTGTTTGATGAAAAAGGGTTCTATACCCGCAGGTCATCGTACAACGCTAATTCTCTCCGTTAGTTTCCTATCGTTGTTGACCTCAATGCTCAAGAGATACAATCCCGAACCTACTCCGTTCAGATCGACTTCCATGAGTGCCTGTGAGGCATTGAGCGATTGCTCCATCACAAGCAGGCCAACCGTGTTGTGAACACGCAAGATGCCTGTCTCTCCTTCTGTAAGAGCATAGCTCACAATCATGCTGCCATTGTTTGGGTTGGGGTAGACGGCAAACCGTCTGCTATTGACCACGTTCTCTTCAACACTGTTGGGTATGCTGTCCAACGCGATGACGGAGACATCATCAATGTAGTAATACGATCCCAAATGCCCCAAGGGGGCATCCGTGTTGTACAACAGCGTATCACTATCCGCATCAGTGTGAAAGTTGCCGATGGTCAGATACCGCTCACCCCCATATCTGCTATTGAAGGTGTCAGTAATCAAGACCCAGTTGATTGTGTCGGTCAAAATTAAAAGTGGACTGTTCAACACCTGTGGAGAAGCTATCAACATGCCATAGTTACCAGAAGTAAAAATAGCAGGAGGAGGTACTTTTGAAATATAGGCACCCAAGCTGCTGATGGCGTAACGTTGGTTCTCGGCCAAGCTTACATAGAAGCTGACCTTGTACCGAACACCCGCCACAATGCTATCCTGAAGGAGTACTTGGAGATACTCCCTTGTTTCGGGATAGAGTTTATGAGAACAGAATATGCCCATATACCCATCACCACTGTTTGCATGCTGATAGCCACTAGAATTCTTGGGGATACCATTGATATGAATAGTATCGGGTGGAACAATAAGCGGCACGGCACATGCATGATAGAAATCAGGACTTCCTGGATAAGGACAACACTCCCAATGCAACACATTGATAGACCATACTCCAGATAAATCAGGACAATGGTCGTACTGTTCAAAATCTCCATTAGGAACAAGATTCTGCTGCCCGTGGCCAAGCACGGGCAGCAGAACAAGTGCTATGAAAGGAATACGCATCAAAATCGGATATAAAGGTGATCCAGAATTACTGAACAACGCTGAACCTCTCCGTTAGTTTCCTTTCGTTGTTGACCTCAATGTTTAAGAGATACAATCCCGAACCTATTCTGTTCAGCTCGACTTCCATGAGTGCCT
>JAIPBJ010000046.1 GCA_021739625.1 Flavobacteriales bacterium
AGTGGCATCGGTCAAAGACTCAACGCACTACGCTAACGCGGCCACTGTGAGCCACGCGGCCATCGGTCGAGACCATGCGGTAAACATAGAGGCCGCTGCTCAGGCTGCTCACATCAACGCCCTGACCATCGTAGGTGAGCGCGTGAGTGGCCACAGTGCGGCCGCTGAGGTCAAGGATGTCGAAAGTGTAGATGTCGCCTCCGGTGCGCACACGAAGCACATCGCTGGCAGGGTTCGGGTAAACGACATTCTCGCCACGGGCAACAATCTCTTCAACACTTGTGCAGCACTGAGAAGCATCAGACTTGAAGGTGGCAGAGGCAGGAGCTCCGGCATCGTCCAAGGTGATCTGCACCACATAGTATCCAAGGGCCTTGCTGATGTAGCGGAGACGGTTGAATTCTGAAATGCTCGGATTGGGGAAGAATCCGGGCACGTTCGGCCCGAATTCCCATCCGTCCGCTTGAGTCCAACCCCAGATGGAGTCAACAGTGAACTCATTGAAATTCTGACGGAGCACATTGTGGTTTCCACCGAGCACATCGGTCAAAGTACCCTCTGCATCAATCACGGAAGCAGTGGTGATGTGACGCTTGAAGCGAATTGAATCCGGATCAAAACCAGTCAAAGTGACAACAATTGCGGGAATCAATCCATCAGAAGGAAATTTTGCATCGAACACCGCCACATCATCATACTCCGTACCAACGGAAGATGGGAAGGTGAAGATGGTCCATGGGTCTTCAGCAGGGATGACCGCATCGAACGGAACAGGAAGGCCAAGCAACGCTCCGAAATCAGCGGCAAGACCGAGAATTTCCACGCTGCCTGCACTCACATCAGCAAAGGCGTGACCTCCGAATTGATCTACCGCGAGGTCGGATGTGGGGAAATCGCTTCCACCTGTCACCGAGGCGGGAACATAGAAACCTGTGGTGAACAGGGTGTCGGTCAGTAGCATGGAGAAGTCCCAGGTCTGTGGCGAGGCGCTTGCCGTTCCGATATTGATGGTCAGATCGGTAACGTCCGCATCATCACCGAAGATGATGGATTCGCCTGCTGTTGGGAAATCGCTTTCGTCAATGACAAGCTGGGCATTCGCGTTGATGGTCATAAGACCGAGCAATGAGAGGGGTATGAGTTTTTTCATCAGATGGATGTTAAGTGAGACGGACAAAGGTAGCCATTGCATCGGAGTAACTTTGTCCTGCCATCATGGACTCTCCCAACCAATTGAACAGCACGCTGAAAGGACTGCCCAACAGTCCGGGCGTGTATCAGTATTTCGACAGTGAAGGCAAGCTGCTCTACGTGGGCAAGGCGAAGGATCTGCGCAAGCGCGTGTCCTCCTATTTCACCAAAGGCCGCCACGACAGCCGCAAGACGGCCACGCTGGTGCGCAAGATCGCGGAGATACGCCACATTGTGGTCGAGTCGGAGATGGATGCGCTGCTGTTGGAGAACAGCCTCATCAAAGAGCATCAGCCCAAGTACAATGTGCTGCTGCGCGATGACAAGACCTATCCTTGGATCTGCCTGAAGAAAGAGCCATTCCCGCGCATTTTCCCAACAAGGAATCCGGTGAAGGACGGGTCGCAGTATTTCGGCCCCTACGCCTCGGTGAAGATGATGCACACGCTGCTCGACCTCATCCGGCAGCTCTATCCGCTGCGCACCTGCCCGCTTCAGCTCACCAAGAAGAACATAGCTGACGGGAAGTTCAAGGTCTGTCTGGAGTATCACATCGGCAACTGCAAAGGGCCGTGCATCGGTGAGCAGGAAGAGGAGGACTATGAGCGCGCCATTCAGGAGATCCGCAAGATCATCAGAGGCAACATCCGCGAGGTGAGGCAGCATCTCCGTGAGCAGATGGCCGGCCATGCCTCTGCCCTTGATTTCGAGCAGGCGCAGACCGCCAAGGAGAAATTGGAGCTTTTGGAACGCTATCAGGAGAAATCGACCGTGGTGAGTGCGGTGGTCGATGATGCGGACGTCTATTCCATCATCAGCGATGCGAAAACGGGCTATGTCAACTATCTGCGTGTGGTGGAGGGCTGCATCGTTCAGGCCCACACGCTCGAACTGCGCAAGCGGATGGACGAGACCGATGCCGAACTGCTGGCCATCGGCATGGTCGAGCTGATGCAGATGTTCGGCAAGGAGGCCAAGGATTGCATCGTGCCTTTCGATCCGGGCCTCGACCTGCCGGGCATCGTTTTCACCGTTCCGCAGCGGGGCGACCGTCACAAACTGCTGAAACTCTCAGAAAGGAATGCCATCAATTTCAAGCGCGAGCGCGACAAGCAGATGGAGATCATGGACCCTGAGCGCAACGTGGACCGCATCATGGAACAGATGCAGAAGGACCTGCGCATGAAGGTGCAGCCACGCCACATCGAGTGTTTCGACAACTCCAATTTTCATGGCGACTATGCGGTGGCGGCCATGGTCTGCTTCCGCAATGGCAAGCCTGCGAAGTCGGATTACCGTCACTACAACATCCGAACAGTGACCGGCCCGGACGATTTTGCCTCCATGGAAGAAGTGCTCCTACGCAGATACAAGCGGCTGCTGGAAGAAGGCAAACCATTGCCCGACCTCATCATCGTGGACGGAGGCAAGGGACAACTGAGCAGTGCGGTGCAGAGCCTCGAAAGGCTCGGACTGCGCGGCAAGGTGACCATCATCGGCATTGCCAAGCGGCTGGAGGAGATCTATTTTCCAGGAGATGCGGTGCCGATGTATCTCGACAAGCGGTCGGAGAGCCTCAAGATCATTCAGAACGCGCGCAACGAGGCGCACCGCTTCGGCATCACCCACCACCGCGACAGGCGCAGCAAGGGCACCGTGCGCACCGAACTCTCTGACATAGCGGGCATCGGGCAGGCCACGGCAGAGAAACTCCTCTCGCATTTCCGCTCTGCCAAAAGGGTGAAGGAGGCATCGGAAGAGGAACTTGCGAAGGTGGTGGGGCAGGCAAAGGCCCGACTTATCCGACCCCAAAAGGAGTAGTTGACCCGCTTTCAATTTGAGTAGCTTCGCGACAGCAGACAGCGATGAAGAAAGACATCCGCATACCCAAGGTTCAGGACGTCTCCATGGCCATTGTGCGCGAGGAGGAAGGGCCGGACGAGTGGGGGGTCTATCTCATCAACAGCAAGGATGTCACGCTCAACGACATCATCGTAACGTCCAAAGGTTTTGGGGAAATTGATGGCGAGAAGGTCGCCACCAGCGAGCTGCGCCACTATTTCGAGGGACTGGCAGCGAAATCTTTTGTGAAAATTGAACGCATCGTGGAGGAGGTCTTCGGGCTTAACAACCAGTATTTCCTTACCTTCTACATCGATGGGCTGATACACGACCGCAAGTTCATCTTCGTGCCCGGAAGCGTGGCCGAGGAGAACATGGTCACCGTTCCGCTGGTCAATCTGCCCGGTATCCTCATCCGTTGACCATGCTGGAAAAGCTCGACCTCAGCAAGATCCTCTTCCTCGACATCGAAACCGTGCCGCAGCTCGCGGACTATTCCTCTTTGGACAAGGATACCCGCTCCCTTTGGGACCACAAGGCCGCACAGATAGGCAAGGAGGGCCAGACCGGGGACGAGGTCTATGAACGCGCGGGCATCTATGCCGAGTTCGGCCGTGTGGTCTGCATCTCGGTCGGGGTCTTTCATGATCTGGAGGGCGGCCATCGCGAGTTCCGTGTGCGTTCCTACTTCGGGCACGATGAGGCCGAGCTGCTGCGTGAGTTCGCTGTCATGTGCGACCGCCATTTCGCAAAGGCGGACCACCTGCTCTGCGCCCACAATGGCAAGGAGTTCGATTTCCCCTACATGGCCCGCAGGATGGTCATCAACCGGGTGCGCATCCCCAAGATATTGCAGATGACGGGCAAGAAACCGTGGGAAGTGCGCCACCTCGACACCATGGAACTCTGGAAATTCGGTGACCGCAAGAGCTTCACCTCCCTCAAACTGCTGACCCACGTGCTGGGCATCCCCACGCCCAAGACCGACATTGACGGCAAGGACGTGGCGCGCGTCTATTATGTGGAGAACGACCTCGACCGCATCGAACGCTACTGCAAGCGCGACACCGTGGCCGTGGCGCAGGTGCTGCTCCGTTTCCGTGGCGAGGATATTCTGACCGAGGACGAGATTGTGGAACGATGAACAGGTCAATTGTCAATGAACAATTATCAATGAGCAATTGGGCTGAAAGAGTCGTTTCACGCTTGTCAGTGATGGCCTGTGTGTTCCTGCTCGGCCTCATGGCCTGTGGCGACAGCGGCACCGCACCTGTTCTGCCCGCTTCTCCTTTGGGCGAGGGCAAGGCCCATTTCAGAGGCTCGTCCATCGGGGACCGGATTGACGATGTCCTGAGGCGCGAACCCATCGACAGTGTCGTCTTCAGCATCCCTAAGCAGGTGGTTTACAGCTTCGGCAGCGACACCACGGTGCTGCAGGTGAGCTATGAGTTTGAGGAGGACACGCTGCACACCATTCAGGCCGATTGGTTCTTCGTTGCCCCCGAAATGCTGACCAGACTTCAGGACGAGGTCCGCGCTGGTTTCGACACACGTTATGCCCGGCAGGATAGCGATGGCGACTTCGAGGTGTGGCAGGCCGTTCGGGCCGATGGCAGCATGGTGGAGTTCACCCTCATGGAGGCCACTACCGAGTATGGGCGGCCCGTGCTTTCGCTCACGGTCTATAGGTTTGAATAGACTGGAAGGTCAGAACTCTTTGGTGCCCAGCTGTGTGAGAAACGCCTTCACCTCGTCATCGCTCACCCCGAAGCCGGGCAGGTATTCCACTTCCTCGTTGTAGTCGATATCCTCGAAATAGCCGAGCTGCATCTTGAAAAGCTTTGTGCTGAAGACTCCTCCGAAAATCCCTTCGGCCCTGTCGCATATATCCTCGAACGTGTGGAAGCCGCGCAGTATGAAATACAGGTCCACATAGTCTTTCCACTTGCTCCTCCTTCCGAGTGCGAATGCCTTCATGGCCGCCAAGGTCAGCAGGTCGGGCATCTTCATCACATCGTCCCATATTACTTCCGCAGGAACGGGGTATGGATAATGGAAGAAGGTAAGTTTCACTCCGTGTACATTATAGTGTACCTGATCTTCGCCTTTGAAGAGCGTCCTTGCATTGGGATGAAGTGTGTGAACATCACGCATCAGGTCTGCCACACGGAAAGGCTTTGCGCGGAACAGGTCGAAATCAATGCTGCGTCTGTGCCCTATCTGCAAGGCCACCGCAGTGCCGCCCACCATATAGAACCGCTTATTGAACTTCCGAAGGGTCGGCAGTAGCGCCAACTGTTCTGTGCTGAGAATGTTCTGATGCATAGCGTTTATCTGTGAATTTCCCCTCTCCTTGGGAGAGGGGTCAGGGGAGAGGTCAGGATAGAACCGCTTATCGGACTTCCGAAGGGTCGGCAGCAGTGCCAACTGTTCGGTGCTGAGAATGTTCTGGTGCATGGCGTTTGAAGTAACGGTCGAAATAGTGCAGCACTTGCGGGAAATAGTTCTTGGCCCTCCGCGCTGACAGGGCCGTGCTGCGATAGAACACCTCTGCCACATGCGCAGTGCCCCAAATGGCAAAGAGGTCCTTCACCGCATCATAGTCTCCGTAGTTCAGCACATACTCCACGATCACATCGTCCGAAAGCCCGTGCAGCTTCTCTTTGTTGAGGTGCCAGAAGATGTCCCGCTGCTGGTGCAGGAACTCCTTCATTTCCGGTGTGCGTTCGGGTGTCATGGCGGTGGAAGCACGAAGATATGAAGTAATGGCAGAGCGCGGCCACTGCATGGTGGAGTTCACCCTCATGGAGGCCACTACCGAGTATGGGCGGCCCGTGCTTTCGCTCACGGTCTATAGGTTTGAGTAGGACCGCTTATCCGACTTCCGAAGGGTCTGCGGAACTCTTCAACGAGAAAAATCGAAACGCTTTGTCAGCCGAGGGCGAGCAACTATTACACGAACGGGTTCAATACTTCCAATGGTCTGACCACCCGGTCATCGGGATGATGGATCTTTTGGCCGTGCTGGAGGTCTTCGGAATACAGGACATTGCATCCTGCATCAAGGGCAGAGGCAACGACCATACTATCGTAGAGAGAGAACCCGTAACGGGTGAACAGCTGTGGCGCAAGCTCGAACACCGCAGGGGTCACCGACCGCACCTCCACTCTGTTCGCAATGAATCTGGCCGTTTCGGCTATGTCAGCAGGTTCGAACTTGAATTTCCTTCGAAGCACATTCGAGGTTTCGGCAAGGACCTGTGTGCTCACTACCGCAGATGGCGTGAACAGACCCTCGGCCGTTGATGCTTTGTGCCTGTCCTCATCGAACAAGTAGATACAGACGTTGCTGTCGAGGAAATGCCTACCGCTCATTGGCCTCGTCCCTGTCGAATCTGAATCCTTTCAGCGAGATGCGTTTGGCATTGAAGAACTTCTTGGCGTTGTCCCACGAGTGCTGCTCGTCCTTCGCCTGAACTTCATCTACTGTAAAGGCGAGCACCTCTACCAACTTGCCCACAAATTCCTTGGGCAGCTGTAGGATCAGCTTTGAATTGTCGGGAGTGAATACCTGTCTGTACATGACCAACGCTTTTCACAAAGGTAAAGTATTCACAGGTAGCGCATTCGTATCGGGTGGCTGGTAGAACCGCTTATCGGACTTCCTCAGGGTCGGCAGCAGTGCCAACTGTTCGGTGCTGAGAATGTTCTGGTGCATGGCGTTTGAAGTAACGGTCAAAATAGCACAGCACTTGCGGAAAATAGTTCTTGGCCCTCCATGCTGACAGGTGCCATTAATGACGCGAAGACCACACCCAAAATCAAAACCCCGCAAGGGGCGGGGTTTTGAAAGCTGGCAGGACTTCCTGCAAACAACAGGCGTGATAGGGGAACGACCAGACGACTAAGGATGCCGTAGTATTACTCTACCGCCTGCACACGAAGAACAAACTGTTGGACAACGAGGTTTCCTCCGCCAAGATTTTCCGGTATCGTACTCGTCCATGAACCATTGGGGATAAGGAATGTAATGTCTGGATTGGAGCATGCCCACCGATAGTCCACCACGAATTGAATTGGATAATCGTAATATCCTGTTGGAGGGGCTGCGTTCAGCACAGCGTTAGCATTCGCATGCAGTGAAATGCACCCTTGTATCGGCAGAATATCTTGGCAGTTCCCACCTATGCCTTGGTTGTACCAGGTTTGAGCCGCTTCATCCCATGTAGCACCGTTTCCAGCCCACTGAAACCCTGTCGGCAATCCGGTGACATCCACAATCTTGAATGCATCGACTTTAATATCAACGGTGCCTCCTAACGGATTAGGGACTACGGTGTCAGCAAATGAAACGAAGTCAATCACTTCGTTGAAGTCAAAGCCCGCTTGAGGGCCATTGGACAGAAAGGTCATACTGTCAGGGTAGAATCCCCATGGCATGCCGGAATATGTCGGGTCAGAATTGCAGGCAGGAACCGAGGGGCCACTTGGGGTAGTGAAATTGACCTCACTGCCGTAGGCTGTTCCAATAGCATTGGTGGCGTATGCACGGGCGTAATATGTCGTGTTTGGCTGTAGAGGTGATATGACGCTCGTAAAGGAGCCTGCTCCAGTTCCATTTGGCGTAAAGGAATTGCTGGTTGAAGCGTTCGGACTTGTGCTCCAACACAAGCCTCTCTGAACGATTGTCTCCCCTCCGTCACTGGTAACTGAACCATTCAATATGGCGGTGGTGGATGTAATGTTGCCCAATGCCCCAGTATTGACGACAGGGATGTTAGAGGTGTTGGTTGTAAAATTCACCTCGTTGCCGTAGCCGGTTCCATTGCTGTTCGTGGCATAGGCCCTTACGTAATACGTTGTATTGGGCTGGAGTCCAGAAATCGCTGTGTTGAAGGTGCCTATTCCTCCAGACACTATTGCAGTAAAATCAGCCGTGGTCGGATTTGGAGAAGTGCTCCAGCACAAGCCTCTCTGAACGATTGTCTCTCCTCCATTAGAGGTGACATTTCCTCCGCCTTGCGCAGAAACTCCGGTAATACTGGATATGCCTAAGGTTGTGACAACGGGCACATTTCCACCACCGCTAGCAGTGGTAGTGAAGCTCAGCTCATTGCCATATGCCGTGCCCGCGCTGTTGGTAGCGTACGCCCTCACGTAATAGGTGGTGTTCGGTGCAAGGCCCGCAAGGTTGCTCGTATAGCTGCCCGTGCCGCTGCCATCTGAAGTCTGGCTGTTGGCTGTGGTGGGATTCGGTGTAGTGCTCCATACAACCCCCCGCTGCGTAACTGCTGTGCCGCCACTTGCTGTTATGTTGCCTCCGCTGGTGGCGCCTATGCTGCCTATGCTTCCCACTGTCAGCGTGGCGAGCGTGGCAAGGTTGCCTTGGTTTCCAATTGTATAGGTGATACTGTCAATGCTGCTCACAGGTATCTGTAGCACTGAGCCATTGTTCTGATAAATGTTCATAGTGGTCTGCGCCACGGCAACGTTGGCTGCGGTGCAGAGGGCAAGGAGGGTGAGTAGCTTTCTCATTTTTCTGTGGGTGTATGGCGGGTTGCTGTTGTTCTATTGGATAATGAAGGTTCGGCTCATCTGCACGCGTGGGGTGATGATTCGGCAGAGGTAGGTGCCTGCGGCCACTGCGCGGCCCTCGGCACCGCGTCCGTCCCATTGGGCGGTGTGGGTGCCAGCGGGCTGTGTCCCCAGTTCCATTTTGCGCACGGTGCGGCCCTGTAGGTCGCGCACCTCAAGGTTCACGGAGGCATCAGCCTCTAGCGCATACTCCACCGAAAGGTGGCCTGTGGTGGGGTTGGGGTAAACCTTCATGGGAGCAAGGGTGCTGTTTTGCAGCTCACTGCCTGTGCTCACAAATTCATCGTACTCATAATGGACTATGGTACTCACATTCCACGAATAGACTGTGCCGTCCATCAGGTGCAGACTCATCACATCATCAGTGAAGTTGGCCTTGCGCACTTCCTGCAGGGCATAGCTCTGCTGCGTGCCATCTGTGAAACTGAAGTGGACGTTCTGACCATGCGCAAGCACCGTGGCTGTTGAAAAGACGAGGGTGAGGAGGTGTTTCATCATGCTGTATTCGTTGAGTGCAATAAAAGAAGACGGGCCTTGCGGCCCGCCCCTTGGGTTATTCATTTAGAATCAGGGTATCAGACTCTTCCCTTTCGAGCGCGTCCAGCGTGTCTCACCGCGTTCGTAGATGGTGATCGACTGGTCGAACATGGGTCGGGCCGCATCCAACTCCTGAAGCAAGGTGATGTCCTCAAGGGTCGGTTTCCGCACCGCCTTGTAGCGGCCACACATGCCCTCCACCGAAGCATCTATCACTTTGCGGCCGATGGCAAGCTCATACACGGGCTGCACAATCACATCACAGCCATTGTCTTTCATCGCCTGCCATAGCACCGCCTGCTTTGCCTGGGTCTCATTCATTTTGATGGCACGGTACTGCGACCTCACCTTCTTGGAAGGGTCTATTTCAAGATCGGCCACCAAAGGTGCCTGTACAATTGGAGTGGTGGCCACGGCCTGATCGTATGATGTTCTTCTGATTGTGGCGCAGGACGACAGCATGATTACGGCAGTTGCACTCAACAGAATGAGTTTGCGTGAATTGAAATTTGACATGGTTTTATTGTGCTGGTATCAGAGATTGCCTACTCTGTTCAGGGTTTTCGGCATTCGCCCTGTGTGTATCATGTGGGCGCTAAAAGTAATCACCGCAATCAAATATGCAAATAATATGTGGTAGTTTTTATTGGGGGAGGGCGTTATGGCACACACGCCACACGAATGCCCGCTCTGTTCAAGTGGGCCACCAACGTTCAGACACGCACGGATGGCCGCACGGCCCAGCCACTTTCCTTCTGTTCTTTGCAGGCCATGACCATCCTGCGCGACATAGCCACTTGGCTGGGACAGGCGGACGCGGCCCGCGTGCCTGACACCGTCATCACCGAGCTTGCCACCGACAGCCGCAAGGTGCAGCAGCCTGCCAGCGCACTGTTCTTCGCCATCAGCGGGGAGCGGCATGATGGCCACCGCTTCATCCCCGAGCTTTATGCGATGGGGGTGCGGGCGTTCGTCTGCGAATTCCCCCTCTCTTCGGGAGAGGGGTCAGGGGAGAGGTCAACAGCGCGGTTCCCAGACGCCATCTTCCTCCAAGTCCCCTCACCCCTCACCGCCCTGCAACAGGTGGCCGCAGCGCACAGGGCGCAGTTCGATTATCCGGTAATGGGCATCACCGGCAGCAACGGCAAGACCATCGTCAAGGAATGGCTGCACCAGTTGCTCTCGCCCGAACTCCGCATCGTGCGCAGCCCTAAGAGCTACAATTCACAGATAGGCGTGCCGCTGTCGGTCTGGAAGATGGCCGAGGAGCACGGGATGGCCATCATAGAAGCGGGCATATCGAAGGTGGGCGAGATGGAGCGCCTCGAACCCATCATCCGTCCGACCATCGGCATCCTCACCAACATCGGCCATGCCCATGACGAGGGTTTCCGCGACCTTGCCGAGAAGACCCGCGAGAAGTTGAACCTTTTCATGCGTTGCAGCGCGCTCATTGTCTGCTCCGACCAACAGGTGGTGACGGACGGACTGGAAAAGTTTCCTTTTGAAGAAAGACCGAAAATCTTCACTTGGGGAAGGATCGCAGGCGCAGATCTGCGCATCACGGAGGTGACGAAGGGTAATGGTCAGACCACGGTGAAGGCCCAGTTTGACCATCGGACAGTGGAGGTCACCATCCCCTTCACCGATGCGGCCTCGTTGGAAAATGCCATGCACTGCTGGGCCTTCATGCTGCTGCGCGGGATTAATGATGGCGTCATCGCGGAGCGGATGATGCGCCTCACTCCCGTGGAGATGCGGCTGGAGATGAAGCAGGGCATCAACGGCTGCGTGCTCATCAACGACTACTACAACTCCGACCTGCAGAGCATCGCCATCGCGCTCGATTTCCTCGCGCAGCAACAGCAGCATCCGCGCAGGACTGTCATCCTGTCGGACATCCTGCAATCGGGCCGCGAGGACGGCAGCCTCTACCGCGAGGTGGCCGACATGCTGCATCAGAGGCAGGTGGACAGGCTTATCGGCATCGGGCCGCACATCTCTTCACAGGCGGATGCCTTCCCGAAAACATCCCGTTTCTATCCCGACATCGAGGCGTTCCTCCAAGACCTTGGAAACATCCCGTTCCGCGATGAGACCATACTGCTTAAAGGCGCAAGGCCGTTCGGTTTCGAGGCCATTGGCCGCAGACTGGAGCAGAAGAGCCACCACACCGTGCTGGAGATTGACCTCGGGGCCATCGTACACAATCTGAACGCCATCCGCACCCTGCTGCGGCCAGAAACCAAGATAATGGCGATGGTGAAGGCCGCGGGCTACGGCAGCGGCAGCGTGGAGATCGCCCATGCGCTGGAGTTCCACCGCGTTGACCATCTGGCCGTGGCCTATGCCGATGAGGGCATCGAACTCCACAAGGCGGGCATAAGCAGGCCCATCATGGTGATGAGTCCCGAGGAACAGAGTTTTGACGCCATGTTGCGGTTCCAGCTTGAACCTGAGATATATGGCCGCAGGACGTTGGATGGGCTGCTCCGGACCATCAGTCAGCACGGGCATGATGGAAGGGTGCGTATCCACATCAAGCTGAACACGGGCATGAACCGTCTCGGTTTCGGTGCGGATGAATTGGATTCACTTTTGGAAACACTACTCTCCGAACCGCGTCTCGAGGTGGCCTCCATCTTCTCGCACCTTGCTGCCAGCGAGGACCCTAACCAGGACGACTTCTCGCGGAGACAGATCGCGCTTTTCGATGTGATGAGCACAAGGCTGATGGACGGGCTTGGAAGGAGAATCCCGCGCCACATCTGCAATTCGTTCGGCATCATCCGTTTCCCCGAGGCGCAGTTCGACATGGTGCGGCTAGGCATCGGGCTCTATGGTGTGGCCCCCGACAGCCCTGTGACGCATCTGTTGCGCAATGTGAGCACGCTGCGCAGTTCCATCTCGCAGCTCCATCAGCTCAAATCGGGCGACACGGTGGGCTACGGCCGCATGGAGCACGTCACCGCACCGATGGTCACGGCCACCATCCCCATCGGCTACGCGGACGGCCTCAACCGCAAGCACGGCAACCGCAGGGGCCAGGTGCTGGTCCATGGCCAGCGCGCACCCATCATCGGCAACGTGTGCATGGACATGGTGATGGTGGATGTCTCTGGCATCCCCTGCCACGAGGGCGATGAGGTGGTCATCTTCGGGGAGGGTTATCCCATCACCGATTTCGCCCGCAATGCCGACACCATTCCCTATGAGGTGCTGACTGGGATCTCGGGCAGGGTGAAGCGGGTTTATTTTCAGGAATGATGATGCAGGAGATAATGGTAGTTCTAATTGTGGGCGTAGGAGTTGCATTGATAGGAACACTCTTTTTCTATCACGCAAGATTGATATACGACCGTTATCTGCGCAGCTATGACGAGGAGGTGCTATCCTACCTAAGAGAGAAAGGATTCGAGCATCATACAACGTTATCTATGTATAGCGAGGATTGGCCGAGAAGCCCATTCAAAAAACCTCCAGCAGTCCAGTTCAGTTGGGTGATAATTCGAATCAATGGAATGTATGTTGACTGGACTAGAAAGGACTATAAGAGGATTGTCGGAAAGAGAGGCTCTCAATTCCGTGAGTTTTGGATGCAGGTAACAACCACATATTTTGAAAGACCGCAGATTGTCTTCCATAAAGGCAGAGTCATTCGATTGCCTGAAGAGCCTGTTGAATATGAATACAGAAATCTCGATTGAATGTCCGAGCATTCTGCTTTGGGAAGAACCCGCATAGCCCCGACCCCCAGTGGTTTCCTGCACGAGGGAAACGCCTTCGCCTTCCTACTGACGGCCGAACTGGCGAAAAGGCACGGGGCGTCCGTCCTGCTGCGCATAGATGACCTCGACAACGACCGCAAACGGCCCGAGTATGTGGAGGACATCTTCCTCACCCTCGAATGGTTGGAGATCAATTGGCAGGAAGGGCCAAAGAATGCCGCTGAACTGGAATCCGCATGGTCGCAGCACCACCGCCTGCATCTGTACGAGGAGGCTTTGACCATGCTTCGAGAAAAAGAGCTGGTCTATGCCTGCGGATGCTCACGCAAGCAGTTGGCCGCCTTCGACAGCCCTACCGATGATGCCCACACCTGCCGCAGCGGAAACCTCCTGCTCGACATGCCCGACACCGCTTGGCGACTGCGGATTCCTAAAGAGGTGGAGGTCAATTTCAAGAATCTCAATGGAGAAACTAAGGTCCTTCTACCAGATGAATTATTGCCCGACCCCGTTGTGAGGCGCAGGGACGGCATTCCCGCCTATCAGGTGGCATCGGTGGTGGACGACCATCATTTCGGCATCGACCTCATTGTGCGGGGCGAGGACCTGCTGCCTTCCACAGCGGTGCAGCTTTTCATCGCGCAGCAGCTCGGTCTTGATGATTTCCTGAACGCTACTTTCCATCACCATCCCTTGATTTTGGACGAGAAGGGCGAGAAATGGAGCAAGTCTGCAGGAGAGGGGAAGGAGAGTTACTTGCGGAAAGACCGCTTGGCGCTTTCCGGAATAATGGCCAAGGTGGCTGCATTCCTTGCGGCTACTTGAAAACCACGAGATTCACTGTCAGTCGAGATAGACTCTCATGTCCTTCGGATGTTTTGCACTGTATCGAAAGGTGGTCTCCCAGACTTTGCCGGGTTCAATTGTTACGTCCCATTCAAGTATTCCTGTCTCCGAATCCAATTTGGCGCCACCGCTCTCTTCCAACACTATTTCTATCTCCTTGTCTGAAGCAACAGGTATCTGGTCCTGAACGATGATACGGACAGGGGCAGTGCGCTTATTCCGAATGACCATTCTGTAGCTTTTGGTACGTGTGATTTTGTTGCCGAGCACCGGCTTCTTCGATTGGTCATCCACTTTCTTGCGTTCTATGATCAGCTTGGAGTCCGTTCCGAGTGAAATGACCAGTGTATCGTCAACACGTCCAGCATATAGCGAGGACTCTCCGATATAAGTCCCGTCAACATGAATGCTTACCGGGCCGTTCAGGAGGTTGAAATCCTCCCAGCCAGTGATCTTTGAAATGAGGAAAGCCTTGTCCACTTCCACTGGTGCGGAAAAATGCTCGAACAAGGCGCCTACACGCAAACCATCTACCTTGATTGTCTGCGGATCGGGTGCTGATGGCACAGTCTGCCTCTCCTTCAGCTGATAGTTGACGCGGGTGACCTTGTTGGTTATGCTTGCCTGTCTAACATCCCCTCCTTCTATGTAGCTTCCGCGCACCTTGACCCCGTCAATGTACGTATCCGTGCTCCCGTCCCTCGTGCCTCTGATTGACCCAACTGCACCATCCGAGTCTTGAATCCCGGAAATAGATGAGACCTTGGTTTCAGCTCCCCTTCCGGGCATTTTCACCACATCATTGAGTGAGACAGACGCAGGCCGCAATCGGAAATCCACTGTGGTTGTTCCGTTCGCATTGACGATGACTCCGTCCCGAATCTCATTGGAGTATCCGATAAATGATGCCTTTACAGTATATCGTGTGCCAGTGGGGACATCTTTGAACCTGTACTTACCTGCAAAATCAGTCGAAGTGCCGGTTACCATCTGATCACCGTCCATCAGCACCACGTTCGCAAATGCTACCGGATCTCCTGAGCTGTTGTCCTTGATCTGGCCCTGTATCTGGGCACGGCTGCTCATCTGAACCAATTTGTTCTGTTTCTTGACTGATGGCCGATAACCTGATTGGGGGTTCCATTTGATAAGGGTAGGCCGCTCCGAACTCTTGAACGGATCCTCTGAGGTCAGGACCATTTTCACGTTGGACCAGTCCATGCCTGTACTTTGACTCACCAGTGCGTTGACGTCCAGTTCAAGTGGGCGATCGAGGTCAATCATTCGGAGGTCATACTTTGGACTCCAGCTTGCTTCTGGAACAAGGTAAGTGAGCCGCAGTGTGCCATTGGAGATGCTCTCTGTACATACTCCGTCAATGATTACTTCAATGGTCTGCTTCTTGGCTGTCCCGGTAATCTCGTCCAGTCTGTCGATATGCTTCTGCATCTCTGCTTTGATGGTCAATGATTTGCGCTCGTAATCTCGCAATCTGGTGCGGAGTTCGGAGGTCTTGGTCTCATAGAAAGCGACTCCGCTCTTCCATTCTTCAACCGACATTCCGCTTTGTGTCTTGGCAAGGCCTCTGTTCTCATCCAGCATGGACTTCTGGGTCTTCACCAGTTCGATGAAGTCTTCCTGATCGATAAGCTGCGTTTTGAGCTTTGAGATCTTCTCGTTCAATGCAGAGGTCTCAGGGTCATGGTTCACCGTCTCTACATACTTGATTCTGTCCGTGACCTGAGTGATGGAGAATCCCGCTGGAGAAGAGAGTTGCAGCGAGGATCTTATCATGCCGGTTTCAACTCCTTGCACCAGAAAGCGGTATTTCGTTCCTTTTTGGGCAGAGAACGTGGAGGTGCGCTCCAGCTGTGCTCCCTGAAAGTACACTGTCACTTCGTTGAGTGAGCTTGGAAGCGGTTTCTCAATGACATCCTGAGAGACTGCCTTTGTAGTTGTCAGGAAAAGGAATCCGATAATCAGCAGGTTTTTCATGGCGTGAATGTCTGAAAGAAATTCAAAGGTGCCATTTGACCTACTTCTTCAAACGACCTACTTGAAAACCACGAAAATCTTCCCCTCAGTCCGCAAAGGAGCCGTGGGAAAGGTGTCGAACTTGGCCTCCTGACAGGCGAACTTGGCCTTGTAGAATAGGTACTTGTCGTCCGTGGTCTTGGAGCCTGCCGCGCCCGGCTCGGCCGAGATGACGTTGCCATACTTGTCAATCGCAACATCTACCACCACCACACCCCTGGCCTCGTTGCCGATGACGATCTTAGGGAACTTGGTCATGCTGCGGCCGTCCATGATGTACTCGATGCGGTCGAACCCGCTGCTGAACGCCTTTCGCGTCTGTGACATCACCGGGTCCGCCTTGGCATCAGAGTCGTAGAAGTGGATGGTGCGGACAGTGGCGAGATCCACCTCCAATGGGCGGCCATCGGTGAAGAAGTTGACCATACCGCCCTGAACCCATGTCAACTTCCCGGTCAGGTGCTGTCCATCCTTGAGGATAAGGGTGTGTTGTGTAAATGCTATGGTGGGGAGCAGCACACAGCTTCCGATACAGAGGAGTATTCTGATAGTTGACATTGTACGAAGGTCGGTATAACCTTCTGACCTGAATCAATCCAACTTCAGCACCGCCATGAACGCGCTCTGCGGAACCTCCACGTTGCCCACCTGACGCATGCGCTTCTTGCCCGCCTTCTGCTTCTCCAGCAGTTTGCGCTTACGGCTGATGTCACCACCATAGCACTTGGCAGTAACGTCCTTGCGCACGGCCTTCACGGTCTCGCGGCTGATGATCTTGGCCCCGATGGCGGCCTGAATGGCGATGTCGAACTGCTGGCGCGGAATCAGTTCGCGCAGTTTGGCGCAGATCTTCTTGCCAAGATTCTGGGCGTTGTCGAAATGGATGAGCGCTGAGAGGGCATCTACCTGATCGCCATTGAGCAGGATATCCAGCTTCACGAGCTTGGACTGACGGTAATCCACGGGTTGATAATCGAAGGAAGCGTATCCCTTGGACACCGTTTTCAGCTTATCATAGAAGTCGAACACAATCTCGCCCAGTGGCATGTCGAATTGCAGTTCCACACGGTCCTGCGTCAGATAGACCTGATTTTTGAGAATGCCGCGCTTCTCGATGGCGAGATTCATGATGGCACCCACGAATTCGGATTTGGTGATGATCTGCGCTGCGATGTACGGCTCTTCCACAAAATCGAGGCGGCTTGGGTCGGGCAGGTCGCTGGGGTTGTTCACCAGCAGCTTGTCGCCTTTTCGGGTGGTGGCGAAATAACTCACGTTGGGCACGGTGGTGATCACCGTCATATCGAACTCGCGCTCCAACCGCTCTTGAATGATCTCCATGTGCAGCATTCCAAGGAAACCGCAGCGGAATCCGAAGCCGAGTGCCGCTGAAGATTCCGGCTCGAAAGTGAGCGAGGCATCATTCAATTGCAATTTCTCCATCGAGGCGCGGAGCTCCTCATATTCGTCCGTGTCCACGGGATAGATGCCTGCGAACACCATCGGTTTCACATCCTCAAAACCGTGGATATGTTCAGAGCATGGCCTGAGCACGCTTGTGATGGTATCGCCCACCTTCACCTCTTTGGCCGTTTTGATACCACTGATGATGTAGCCCACGTTGCCCGCACTCAATTCCTGACGCGGCTCGCCTTTCAGTTTGAGAATGCCGATCTCATCAGCGTGATACTCCTTTTCGGTGGCTACGAATTTCACCTGCTCACCTTTTCTGATCTTGCCATTCATCACCCTGAAATAGGCGATGATGCCACGGAAAGGGTTGAACACCGAGTCGAAGATCAGGGCCTGGAGCGGTGCTTCGGGGTCGCCCACGGGTGCTGGCACCCTCGCAACAATTGCCCGAAGGATGTCATGTACCCCGAGCCCTGTCTTGGCACTGGCCGATATGATCTCCTCGCGTTTGCAGCCGATGAGATCCATGATCTGCTCTGCCACGGCCTCAGGCTCGGCACTGGGCAGATCGATCTTGTTCATCACCGGAATGATCTCGAGATCGTGCTCCAGCGCCAGATAGAGATTGCTGATGGTCTGCGCCTGAATGCCCTGAGCGGCATCCACAATAAGCAAGGCACCCTCGCAGGCCGCAATGGCACGGCTCACCTCATAGCTGAAATCCACGTGACCGGGTGTGTCAATGAGATTGAGGATGTACTCCTCGCCATCGAGGGTGTAATTCATCTGAATGGCGTGGCTCTTGATGGTGATGCCGCGCTCGCGCTCAAGGTCCATGTCGTCCAACAGCTGCTCTTGTGCCTCGCGTGCGGTCACAGTGCCGGTGTACTCCAACAAGCGGTCTGCCAACGTGCTTTTGCCGTGGTCGATGTGCGCTATAATGCAGAAGTTGCGGATGTTTTTCATGGGCGCGCAAAATTAGGTCGTGGATCAGCCTATTCCACAGCACCCTTTTCTGTCTGCTGCAATCAGTCTGAAAGGGATTAGTACATCTGTACTATTTTTGTGACCGAAAGCCATGACCGATACTGCCAAGAGGATTGTTGACACTGCTGTTATCCTGTTCAACCAACGGGGATTTGTGAACGTGACCATGCGCGATCTGGCCCAGGAGCTGGGCATCAGCCTCGGCAACCTCACGTATCATTTCAAGCGGAAGGACGACCTCATCGCAGCGGTGCATCAGCAGTTGATTGACGAGCGGAATGCGATGCTCGAAGCAGTGCAGCTCACGCCAAGCATCGCCAACATCAACGCACAGATGCTGCCGCTGCTGGAACTGTATGAGCGCTATCGCTTCTTCTACCTCGACATCATGGAGGTGATGCGTTCGTATCCTGCGATAGCGGAGCGGCAACATGAGCACATCGCCAATCAGGTGCGCTACATCCGCGCCATCATAGACTATTCCGTCAGCTCTGGAAACATGCGGCCCGAGATCCGTGCAGGGCAGTATGATTCTCTGGCCGAAACGGTCTGTCTGATGCTCACCTTCTATCTCTCGCAGCACACCATCCGTGGGAGGGAAGGCAGTTTCTACGATGATGCCCGCAAGGCGATGTGGAACCTCGTCATTCCGCTGCTCACCGAGAAGGGACGCGGGGCGTTCGAGGGGGTTTTGAAGAGTGTAAAGGTTTAAGGTTCAATGTTCCGTAGGGCAGGAGAAAAAGTAGAAAAAGGCTCCGTCAGGATTCAGGGGTAAGCTCGAATCATAGGCCAAAATCAAATCACCGAATCGGCTAATCAACAAATCAAAATGCAACCCATCCGCACCACCCTCAACCCCAACACCGAGCAGTTCAAGCAGAACCGCGAGGGCATGTTGGCCCATCTCGCCAAGTTGAACGAGAAGATGGCCGAAGGCCGAAGCCAGGGCAACGAGAAGCATGTGGCCCGTGCCAAGGAGCGCGGCAACCTGCAGGCCCGCGAACGGCTGGAGCTTCTGTTGGACAAGGACAGCCCGTTCCTCGAACTGCTGCCGTTGGCCGGGCTGGGAGGCAAAGGCTTCGGCCCGGGCGGCACGGTGGTCGGTGGCATCGGGCTGGTATGCCACAGACTTGTGCTGGTCATCAGCAACGTGGGTACCAACAAGGGCGGGGCCATCGACTATGCCACGTTGCAGAAGAGCCTGCGGCTGGGGCAGATTGCGGCTGAGAATGGACTGCCCGTGGTGAATCTGGTGGAGAGCGCGGGAGCCAACCTGCCCGAACAGGCGCGCATCTTCAATCAGGGCGGCATCAGTTTCCGCGAGATTACAAGAAGGAGCAAAGAAGGTATCCCGACCATCTCGGTGGTGTTCGGCAATGCCACTGCTGGCGGGGCCTACATCCCTGGCATGAGCGACTTTTCCATCTTCGTGAAGCAGAAGGCGAAAGTGTTCCTCGCTGGGCCACCGCTCGTGAAAATGGCCACCAACGAGGTTGTGGACGATGAGACGCTGGGCGGTGCCGAGATGCACAGCCGCATATCGGGCGTGAGCGATTATTTGGCCGAGGATGAGCTGGACGGCATCCGCATTGCACGGGAGATTGTGGCAACCCTGCGCCCACCGAGGACGCATTTCACTCCGCCCGCCAAAGTGGACGCACCCGTACTTGACCCGGAGGAATTGCTCGGTATCCTATCACCCGACATCAAGGCTCCGTTCGATATGCGCGAAATCATCGGGCGCGTGGTGGACGGTTCCAAATTCACGCCTTTCAAGCCCGAATGGGGCGACAAGCTGGTGTGCGGCTGGGCCGAGATACACGGTTACAAGGTGGGCATCATCGCCAACAACGGGGTGCTTTTCAGCGAGGAGGCAAACAAGGGTGCGCATTTCATCCAGCTATGCAACCGCAACGATACCCCTTTGCTTTTCTTCCAGAACATTACGGGATTCATGGTGGGCAAGGACTATGAGCAGGGCGGCATCATCAAGCATGGGGCGAAGCTCATCAATGCGGTGAGCAACAGCGAGGTGCCGAGCATCACCATCATGATGGGCGCGAGCTATGGCGCGGGCAACTACGCGATGAACGGGCAGGCCTATCAGCCAAGATTCCTTTTCTCTTACCCTAACTCCAGAATTGCGGTGATGGGTCCCGAACAGCTCGCAGGTGTCATGGAGATCATCCAGCGCGAGGCCGCTGGCAAGGCCGGTCTGCCCTACGATGAGGCGCAGGCCGCCATGCTGCGCCAGCACATGATCAATGAGGCCGGAAAGGAGTCGGACGCATGGTTTGCCACGGGTCAGCTCTGGGACGATGGCGTCATCGATCCGCGAGAGACCCGCAATTACCTTGGATTCTGCCTCGCGGTGGTGAACAACACGCCCATCAAAGGAGCGGAAAGCTATGGGGTGTTCAGGATGTGAAATACATTCCGGACATCAGACCGTCACACTCTGACCCCGATGATGCAGATGTCATCCACCTGTTCGAGGTCGCCTTTCCATTTCATGAAGAAGTCCTGAAGTCGCTGATGTTGCAGGTTCATGGGCAGTACACTTACCTCCAGCAGTTTGTCCTGCATGGGTCTCGATTTGAGTTTCTTGCCGTCAGGGCCACCGAACTGGTCGGCATATCCGTCTGAGAAAACATAGATGCAATCGCCCTCCTGCAGCTGGATTTCGTGTTCTTGGAACGATTTGCCAGTATTGTCCATTGAGCCGATGGCGAGGCGGTCGGCCTTGGTCACCATGAGTTCTCCGTTGCGTATGATGATGAGTGGGTTGTAGGCCCCGGCATATTTCAGAATACGTGTCTTGAGGTTGAGCCGGCAAAGCGCAAGGTCCATGCCGTCCTTCACATAGTTGCTGCGTTCAGATTTCCGTAGCGACTCATTCACACTCATGCTCAGATAATTGAGGATGGTGGCAGGTTGCAGCAGGCGATGCTCATTCACGGCCTGATTGAGCCCATTGGCCCCGATGATGCTCATGAGTGCGCCAGGCACCCCATGGCCGGTGCAGTCCACTGCAGCGAAGAACACTTCAGACCCACGGTTCTCCAGCCAGTAGAAGTCTCCGCTCACTATGTCCTTGGGCATGAACAGTACGAACGAATTGGGCAGCAATTTGAACCAGAGATCGTCAGACGGAAGGATGGCCGACTGGATGGTGCTGGCATAGTTGATACTGTCCAACATCTCGCGGTTCTTTTTCTCAATCTCGTCCTTCTTCTTTTCGATCACATCTTTCTGCGTCTCAATCTCTCCCTTCTGGCGGGTGATCTGCACGTTGGCCCTTCGGATGGTGTAGTACGAATAGGCGATACCGACCACGATGAGGCCACAGACGAGATAGAACCACCAGGTGCGATAGAATGGAGGTTTCACCTTGAATCGGAATTCTACCGGTGCGTTCTTCCATATCTCGCTGCCATATCCTGCCCGCACCTTGAAGACATAGGTGCCGGGCGGCAGGTTGGCGTATGCAGCATCGCTGTTGTTGGTGATGGGTGACCAGTCCTCGTCAAACCCTTCCAAGAGATAACTGTAATTGATGCTGCTGGGTGAGGTGAGGCTCACCCCGGAGAATTCGAAAGTGAGATGGTTCTTGTCGTAGGGCAACGCAAGCCCAGAGGGCAGGCCCGATATGGTGATGGAATCGGTGAAGAGACTCCAGTTCACGCTCTGCGAGAAGAGTTTGATCTCGGTAATGCGCATCAGTGGCTGATAGTATTCACCCTTGTCGAGTGATGGGTCGTAGGTGACCAGTCCGTTGGCAGTGCCCAACCATATCACATCGTCAGGGGCGATAAGGATGGAATTGGCGTTGCAATCGAGGCCGAGGAACCCCTGATCGCGGCCATATTTGATGACAGATTCGACCGTCTCGCCATCGAACACGACCTTGCACACACCTTTTGATTGGCCGGCCCACAGATTGCCTTCCCTGTCGAAGGCCAATGAATAGACCGCGTTGGACATCAGGCCGTCATTCTGCGAGATGTTCAGAAGGCCTTTCCCGTTCCAGCGATAGATGCCATCGTTGGTACCGAACCAGAGATGCCCATCAGGGCCGGTGATCACACTTCGGGTGCGGCCATCGGTGAAACCTTGTTTGGCCTTCAGATTCTCGAATTTCTTCCCATCATAATGAAGCAGTCCGTCCTCGTATGCGAACCATAGTCCGTCCCTCCGCTTGCATCCGTGAAACACGAAATTCTTGTACATGAAGGCGTTGGCGGGCCTTGTGATCTGTCCGTTCTCGTATTTGGCCACTCCTTCTTTGGTGCACAGCCATACTTCATTGCCATCTATCACAATATCATAGATGCTGTTCAGTCCCTCGTCAGTGGAGTATGCGCCTTTGAAGGTCGTGCCGTCATAGACCGTGAGGCCGAATCCTGTGGCGATGTAGATATTTCCCTGCGCATCTTCTTTCATGGCACGGATCACCTCTGTGGAAAGCCCGTCCTTGAGCGTGAACACCTTGTGTTCTCCCGCTTGGCCCCAGATTACAAGCCCACGGCCTGTGCCCAGCCACAAGCGGCCTTTGCTGTCGCGCAGCAGTCCGTTCACCTTCAGGTCGGGCAGGTCTGCCGAGTTATAGAGCTTGAAACGCTCGCTGTTGAGTTTGGACACTCCAAGGCTTTTCGATGCGAACCACAGGTTGCCCTCCCTGTCCTGAAGCACTTTCCAGATGTTATTGTCCACCAGCCCGCTGGCCTTGGTGAGCAGGGTATATCCCTTGCCGTCATATTTGAGCACACCTTGGGAGGTTCCTATCCAGATGTTGCCAGCCCTGTCACGCTGAAAGGTGTAGTAGGTGGTTCCCTTGGGCACTTCTGCGAGATTCTGGATCGTGGCCTTTCCGCCTTTGAGATGATAGAGGCCGTCATACCCGAATATCCATGCATCGTAGCGGCCCAATGGCATCACATCGAACACGTAGTTGCGTTCCAGACCGCTTTCGACCCCGTAACGGTCCATCTTTGAACCGTTCCAACGGAATACACCACTCTGCACCGTGCAGAACCAGATGCTGCCGTCAGACCCTTCGCGGATGCTTAGCACTGTGGCTGCCGACAGCGCATCATCTGCAGCGAAATGTTCGGCATCAAGCCCTTGCAGGATACACACGCCTTTGCGGGTCCCTACCCAGATGGTGCCGTCCTTGGCCACAAGAATGCTGTGAATGCCCGCGTGGGTAAGTCCCTGTGTCTGTGTCACGGTGTCGATCCGCAGGCCGTCCATCACCGTGATGCCATTGTTGGTGCCGATGAGCAGTCTCCCATTCGCATCACGGGCAAAGGCGAAGACCGTGTTGTCCGTCAGTCCGTTCTCTTTGGTCAGATAGGTGAAGCCGGTGCCGTTGTAACGGTTCACACCACCAGAGTTTGTACCCATCCAGAGCTCGCCTTCGTCACCTTGGAACAGGGCGAGCACCTGCGATTGCGATAGGCCGTTCTCGGTCGTGAAATTCTGGAAATCATAGATCTGTGCCTGCGCGGGCATGCTCATGAGACCGCACAGAAGCGCGGTCAGCACACGGAACTTTGCAGGGCGGATAGAAAAACTCACGTCTATGATGCGAAAGGCAGCCTCGTTCGGTTTAAGCGTCTATAACTTTAACCCAACTAAAAGTATGCAAATGAACAGCTTTACATCTTTCCGAATCCGCATCGCGTTCTTTAGTTTCTGTGGTCTGTTTTCATGGGGGGTCATGGAGGCTGTTGCGCAGCCCTGCAGCGCAAGTTTCAACGTGATGGATCAGAGCGGGGGCACTATTGCCAACATCATTGCCCCCGGTGAGGAGCTCTTTGTTTGCAATTCCGATTTCCTTGTTCTGGACTTTGTAGGAACTTCCACTGCAAGCGGAGGATCGACCATCTCATTCGGTGAATGGGACCTTGGTGGCAGCATCATCACCAACCTCGGACCACAGCAGTTCCAGTTCTCTCAGGATGCGACCATCACCGTTTCCTTGACTATCGAGGATCTGGCCTCATGCAGCCATACAGCATCTGTGACCATCAAAGTCCTCGGTCAGCCGGGCTTCGACTACGAGACCACCGACCCTACTTGCTTCGGTGCATGCAATGGGTCGTTGGCTGGGCTGTATGCATCTGATAATGCTCCTTTATACACACACACATGGTCCCTGATGGGCGCGGAGATCGGCTCGGGGGATTTCGTTGAGGATCAATGTGCTGGCGATTATACCGTGGTGGTCACTGACGAGGGGGGTTGCACCGATTACAACGATTCTTTCACCCTTGGTCAGCCCGATGCCATTGAGGTGAGCATAAGTCCGCAGGGCCCGGTTTCCATGTGTCCGGGCGACAACCCGCTGCCGCTGTCGGCCAATGTATCTTCTGCCGAATTGCCACTTACCTCGGTGGCGTGGTCCTGGCCTGATGGCCTGTCGGCCCCCGACCAGTTGACCACCAATTTCACCCCCAGTAGCAACAACCTCAATCAAGTGCTCGATATCAATGTGGAGGATGCCAATGGATGCCAAGGAACAGCGTCCATCACCCTTTTGTCTCGCTCGGGCGGCATATCGGGCACTGCCATGATCGATGGTGCCCCCTGCATCGATTGCGAGGTCCAGTATTTCCAATATTGGGGACAGTCCTCCGTATGGGAACATTCTGCATCCAACACCACCGACAATGCGGGCAATTATGAGCTTCCCGTGCTGCCTGGCCTCACCGACTGCCTGTTGCGCCTTGTTGCACCGGCCGTCCAGTATCCGAATCTTCCGGCCATGTATTATCCGAACAATCACAACTGGACGGATGCTATCATCATCACCACCGGATGCGATGCCGATCTGCAGAAGAACTTCAGTCTCACTTCGCCACCGGCCATGAATGGAAGCACTATTGTTGAGGGCGGTGTCTATTACCAGCATTCTGGCAAGACCGAGGCCGAGGATCCCATTCCGGGCGTGGACGTGGTGGTGGAGAAAGTGCCGCCCGGCAATGCCATGACCGTGGTGACCACCGATGCTGACGGGCGTTTCATGTTCGAGTACATGGAGCAGACCCTTGGCGACACAGTTTACAATTTCTATGTTGACATGCCTGGCGTGCCCATGGAGGACACCTATTTCCTGACGCTCGGTGCGGGCGATCTTTGGGTGGGCAACATGAATTTCTGCCTCATCGAAGATTCGACACTCATCCAGACCTGCTCCGTGCTCAGCGTGACCGAGGCCGAATGGAGCGCGGATGTTTCATTGCTGATGTATCCCAACCCGGCCAACGGAATTGTCCAATTCAACGTGCAAGGTTCAAAGTCCGATGTGAGCGATGCGGTGTTGATCGACCTCACAGGTAGGGTGGTGCGAAACCTTGAACCCGGAACTTCTGTCTTTGAACTGAATGTCAACGGTCTTTCCCCGGGACTCTACACGGCCATCGTGCGGTTGGCAGATGGTACGCTGCTATCCGAAAGACTGATGGTGGGGAGGTAGGTTCACGCCACCTCCTTCCGCCACTCCTTCTTCGCTTTGATGCTGGCCTCGATGTCCTCCAGCCTCCCTTTGGGGATGGCATCGATGAGGCGTCTGGTGTAGTCTGTGCGCGGGAAGGAGTAGATCTGGTCGGCATCGCCCATTTCCTCCACTTTGCCCTGATTCATCACCACCATGCGGTCGCTCATGAATTTGACCACGCTGAGGTCGTGGCTGATGAAGATGTACGTGAAGCCGAAGTCGCGCTTCAGTTCGTTGAGCAGGTTGAGAACCTGTGCCTGCACCGATACGTCAAGGGCCGAGACGCTCTCATCGCAGATGATGAACTTGGGGCGCAGCGCCAATGCCCGTGCTATGCAGATGCGCTGCCGCTGACCGCCTGAGAATTCGTGCGGATAGCGGTAGAAATGCTCGGGCAGCAGGCTCACAGTGGTCAGCAGCTCGACCACCTTCGCTTTGCGCTCCTTGTCGTTGGCATAGAGGCCGTGCACCTGCATCGGTTCCATGATGGCATCGCCCACGGTGATGCGCGGATTGAGTGACGAATAGGGATCCTGGAAAATGATCTGAATGTCCTTGCGGATGGCGCGCAGTTCGTTGGGCGTCATGCTGTGCAGCGGATGGCCGTCAAAGATGACCTCGCCACCTGTGGGGTCGATAAGGCGCAGGACCGTTCTGCCGAGCGTGGTCTTGCCACAGCCGCTCTCGCCCACAAGGCCGAGCGTCTCGCCCGGATACACATCGAAGGTCACGTCATCCACCGCCTTCACCCACTCGCTGGTCTTTCCGAAGAAATTGGTCTTGAGCGGGAAATAGGTCTTCAGATTCTTGATGGAGAGAATAGGCTTTTGAGCATAGAGACGCTCATGGGCTGCCTTGCGCTCATCTTCCGATTCGAAGGCCTCTTTCTTCACATCATCGATGCTGATGTTCTTTTCCAGAATGTTGCCCGCCCCGTCAAGCTCCATGAAATCGCTGACCACTGGAAGGCGTTTCAGTCGAACCTCCAAAGGCGGACGACAGGCCAGGAGACCTTTGGTGTAGGGATGTTTCGGGTTGCTGAAGATATCGAGCACCGGGCCCTGCTCCACTATCTTGCCCTTGTACATCACCACAACCCTGTCGGCCAGTTCGGCAATCACACCGAGGTCGTGTGTGATGAACATGATGCCCATGTCGTTCTCCTTCTGAAGCTGGAGCATGAGCTGCAGAATGGTGTCCTGCACCGTCACATCGAGTGCGGTGGTCGGCTCATCGGCAATCAGGATGCTGGGGTTGCAGCTCATGGCCATGGCGA
>JAIPBJ010000047.1 GCA_021739625.1 Flavobacteriales bacterium
GGTGTAGTTGAACCAATAGTTGACGCTGCCGCCCGCCAGCACATAGCCCCTTACAATGGGGTGATAGAAGGGCGCATAGTGGACATCGATGCCGCCATAGACCTCATGCACCTGGTTGGGCGAAGGATAGTAGGTGGCCAGGACCAGCACCGACAGGCTGCGCAGCACGAAACCCTCTGCCCGCAGCCCTGCCGCGAAACCCTTGGTCTGGAAATCATAGCCCGCAGAAGCGCCCACGCCCACCTGCACCTGAGCCTGCGCCTGCCGTGTGCAGAGCGCCCCGAGCAGCAGGGCGGAGGCCATCAGGGCGTTGAACAGGCGAGGGGCCATAGGAAGGTCGAAAGCTGTGCGGCCTACCGGCAGGCCGTGGATGCTGTGTTTGACGGGGGCGGCCGGGCCGGGTTGCCTTTGCGGTGACACTATGTGCGGGCATAGCGGCAAGCAGGTCGCGGGGCGATGGGAAGCGGGCTTTCGGGAACGGACACCTGACATTCGGAAGCACACACCTGACATTCGGGAACAGGCACCCGTAATTCGGAAGCAGACACCTGACATTCGGAAGCAGACACGTATCATTCGGAAGCAGACACCTGCCATTCGGATGCAGACACCTGCCATTCGGAAGCAGACACCTGTCAATCGGAAGCAGACACCTGTCATTCGGAAGCAGACACCTGTCATTCGGAAGTAGATATCTGTAATTAGGGAACAGGAAGATGGTGTTCAGAAGGAGTCGGGCGAGGTTGGGAAAGTGTCGTCCGTTTGATCGGTAACAGTGCCTCAGTGAACAAACATCTCCGTTCCCTGTCCATGGCAGCCCTGCGGGCAGTGGAAGCATAGGTCTGAATGTCAGCGTACATTCGGCCTTCAAATCTGTTCTCGGCATGAAAGTATGGCTCCTGTTTCTCGCAACTGCCCTTGCATCAAGCAAAGCATCGGCACAGGAAGTGCTGAGCCTTGCTGAGGGTGAGCGCCCTGCCAAAGTGAGTGTCATGGAACTGGGCTGGCTTTCGGGCCATTGGCAGGGCACGGGCTTTGGCGGCCTGTGCGATGAGGTGTGGCTTCCCCCGGCCGACAACGCCATGCAGGGTGTGTTCCGACTGCTGAATGATGGAAGCACCACCCTCACCGAATATATGTGCATCATCGAAACAGACACCGCCACACTGCTGCGTCTCAAGCATTTTGGCCGCAAGCTGGAGCCTTGGGAGGACAGGGACAAGTGGCTCGACTTCACACTGGTGAAGGTCGAGGGTCACACCGCATGGTTCAGCGGTCTCACCTACCATCTGAAGGCCGACACGCTGATCATTCTCCTGAGCATGAAGGAGAAGGAGCGCGTTTGGACGGAGGAGTTCAGGCTGGTGAAGCAGCCATAGTTTCTTCGGTTGGATGAAAATGAAAAAGCCGCCCCCAGAGATGGGAGCGGCTTTTTTCATCTTCGCGAATTTCAGCGTTTCACAATTCTTGACGAGCGGGTCGCTCCGTCCAAGGAGGTCGTCCGCAGCAGATAGAGTCCGCTGTTCAGCACACTGAGGTCGAGCTTGCCGTTGTTCACATTGCCTTTGGTGAACACCGTGCGGCCCTGCATGTCGATCACATCCACTTGGCAAACGCCAGAGGCCGTGAATTGCACCTCATCTGTGAAAGGATTGGGGAACACTGCTGCTGCGCGACCATCTGTTTCCACGGTCTCCACTGCCGATGGCGGCACCAGAAAGAAGTAGTAGGCCGGCACATGCACATTCATGCAGAATTCGGCCACACAGCCATGTTCATTCTCCACTCGCACGCACACATTGTGAAGCCCAGTGAGCTCAAACTCATGGCTCGGTTCTTCGGAATCCGATTCGGTGCCGTCTCCGAAATGCCACTGAAAGTCTATGGCCCCAGGCGATGATAGATTCTCGAAATGCACACCGCCATGGATCAGATCGACCTCATAGATGAACCCGGCCGAGAAATCGCTGCAAGGGTCTTCCATGGCGCCCACCGAGATGGAGATGCAGTATTCGCTCCGGCAATCGCCCGACTCGATCACCATGCAGACCTGATAGATGCCCGGTTCTGCATATTCATGCACAGGGTTCGCCCCGTCCGAGGTGCTGCCGTCACCGAAATGCCAGATGTGCCATTGGGCATCGACCGTTGAAGCATCATTGAAATGTACAGCGAGACTGCCCTGCGCGGCCTCATGATTGAAGTGCGCCTCAAAATCGGAGCATGGATTCTCTGGGATGTTCACAGCCACATTAAGGCAGAATTCGCTTACGCAGCCCTGCCCATTCTCTATCACCACACACACCTGATAAAGCCCCGATTCGGCATACAGGTGATCGGGATGCGCACCGCTGGCCGTGGCACCGTCCCCGAAATGCCAGACAATGGAACTCCACTCACCGCTGGACGCATCGGTGAAGATGACGCCCAAGGGGTTATCGGCATGGGTGTATGTGAACCCGGCCTCGAAGCCTTGGCACGGTTCCGATTCGAACCCAACAGTCAACGAGGTGCAGAATTCGCTGTGGCAGCCTTCTCCGTTCTCCACCACAAGGCACACTTGATAGACACCGGGCTCGGCATAGACATGTTCGGGATGTTCTGAATGGGAGGTGGTGCCATCACCGAAATGCCAAGTGACCCCGGTGATGCCGCCCGAATAGTTTCCTTGGAAATTGATCTGAAGGGGCGACACTTGACTGATGACCGATGAGAACGATGCACCGAATTCCGCACATGGGTTCAGATCCTCTACACACACCTCGCGGCAGTACTCGCTGCGGCAGTCGCCATTCTCAATGACCAGACACACCTGATAGACGCCCGGTCCATCGTATTGGTGGTGAGGACTTGAATCATCGGAGGTGGAACCATCCCCAAAGTGCCAGATGTGGAATTGCGAGTCAGAGCCTGAAGTGTTGGTGAAATTCACGGTGAGATTCTCAAGATTCACATCATGGTTGAAGTCGGCCAGAAAATCTCCGCATGGGTTTCCATCCATATTCACAGCGATGGTCCTGCACAGTTCGCTGCGGCAGCCATGATCATTCTCGATCACCACACACACCTCATAGAGTCCGGGTTCGGAATACATGTGGTCAGGATTCGACCCGTTGCTCGTGCCGCCATCGCCAAAATGCCAGATCACGGCATTCCATTCACCCGAAGATGTGTTGTGAAAGATCACGCCCAACGGGTTATTGGCGTGCTCAAAGGTGAATGCGGCCTCGAATCCTTGGCAACAGTCCTGACCATTGGCTGTTGAATAGCCGATGAGAGCCAGTAGTATGGTGAATAACCGTGTTTTCATGAGTGGAGGATGGGTTCGGACTGAAGACGGGACAAGCAGTTAGAGTTGCCTCATGCGACCCATGTTCAGATCATCTTGAGCAGATAGAACACGATGATGCCGGCAAAGTAGCCTGAGGCTGCCAGCAGGGTCATGCGTTTCATGTACCATACGAAGTCGATGCGCATGATGCCCATGACGGCCACACCGGCTGCCGAGCCGATGATGAGCATGCTGCCGCCTGTGCCTGCCGTGTAGGCCAGCAATTCCCAAAAGATATCGTCCTGTGGGAACGTGGTAATGGGATACATGCCCATGGCGCCCGCGACCAGAGGCACGTTGTCGACCACGGCCGACAGAATGCCGATGGCAGTGGTGATGAGATAGACATTGCCCACTTTCTCATCAAGCAATGCTGCCAGTTGTGTGAGGATGCCAGCGGTCTGAAGTGCGCTAACCGCCAACAGGATGCCAAGGAAGAAGAACACGGTGGGCACGTCCACCTTGCCGATGATGTGGCTTACAGACAGCGATTTCCGCTGCCGGTCTTCTTTTGAACGGTGCATGAACTCGTTGAACACCCACAGTGCTCCCAGACTGATGAGCATGCCCAGATAGGGAGGCAGGTGGGTCAGGGTCTTGAATACAGGCACGAACAGCAGTCCTGCAATGCCGAAGGCGAACATCATCGTGCGCTCACGGTCGGCAGAAGGATGATCCAATGCGGCATTGGCAGCGACAGTATCATCATCAGGGCGTTCAAACTTCCCTTTGAGCATGAAGCTGAGAATGCCCATCGGCACGAGCAGACATGCCAGACTGGGCAGCAGCAGCATTTTCACCAGATTCGCGGCAGTCACCTGTCCACCTATCCAGAGCATGATGGTGGTGACATCGCCAATGGGCGACCACGCCCCGCCCGCATTGGCGGCAATGATGACCACTCCACCGAACGTCCACAGGTCGTTCTTGTCCTTCATCAGTTTTTTGAGAAGAGCCGATATGACGATGGCGGTGGTCAGGTTGTCCAACACCGAGGAGAGGAAGAATGTGAGCACACCTATCACCCAGAGCAGCGTCACGCGGTTCACCGTGCTGATGCGGTCAGTGATGACACGGAACCCCCCATGTGCATCGATCATCTCCACGATGGTCATGGCACCGAGCAGGAAGAAAAGGATGCCGCTGATGTCCGATAGATGTTCGGCCAGATTGTGTCCGATGGCGTGCGTGACATCGAATTCGGACAGCGTAGGGAAGAAGGTGTTGCCCGAGAAGGCGAGCAATGTCCAGCACAGGCCGCCCAAAAGCAGTGCCGATGCCGCCTTGTCGATGCGGACCGTGTGTTCGAGTGCTATGAACACATAGCCGAGAATGAAAATAATTATGAGAATGGTTTCCATGGGGAAATGCGATTGGTTGATGGGAAAGGGAATGGGGTCAGGAGTGGCCAGAACAGCAGGCCAGCAGACCCAGGGGCGCACACGATGACGATATGCCGGCACCGGGCATCAGACCACAATGGCCCGATGGTCGAGATAGATGGGCACATGAAGCCCATGGGGAGAGGACCCGCGTGGAAATCCACATACTTTTTCCGCTGACCCGGAATCTTTCTGAAAAGAGAAGTGAACCAGAAGATCCAATGGCCGCATGAGCGACTCTTTCAGATTGGGCGGAAGTGCAGCAGACCTGTCCTGTGCCTCATACTCCAAGTAGGTGCTTTCACCCGTGGCAGTTGCTGTAGGAAGCAGGTGCGCCATCGCCACCTGATCAAAGGTGAACACTGCCAGAAGGAATAAGAGGCAGACTCGGGCAGCGGTTCCCATTCTCACTTCAGCGCTTTCAAATGCAGCTATCGAGGGTGCGAAAGTAGATCAGGAACTGCGTTGCATCACTGCTTTCTCAGATCGATGTTGTACTGGACCGACAGTTGCAGTGTGTGGTTGCGTTCGGCATGAATGCCATCGGTCTTGATCACATATTGGTTGAGATAGCCGGCCTGCACGTTGAAATTCTTGTTGAACCGCCATCCAAGGGCAGCAAAGGCACGGTTCTGATCGAGCACATTCTTGCCGATGTGCGGGCCGAAACCGAGGAACACCTCATCATAAAGTCCCAGAAAGAGCGTGTTGTCGGCCAGTGTGCTGCGCGACAATGGCACGGTGAGCAGCAGGCGGTAGCGGCCCCGGTGGCGCAGCTGATAGTCGATGAAGGCGCTGCCTTGCACATCGGTCGTCTGTGTCTCGACCCAGCGTTGTTCCATGCGATAGCGGTGGTTGACACTGATGCGCCACACCTGTTGGTTCATCATCACCTGCTGCCACAGCCTGTGCTCATCGAATGTGAAGGCCACGGGCTGCGAGCCATAAGGATAGGTGCGTATCCAGCCATAGCCAAGGGCGAACTGAACACCGTTCTTCAGATAGTATTCGACCCCCACGCGCATCAGCGACTGCTGCCACCGGGCAAACATGTCGTCCCTGCGCCATTGATACTCAGTGTGGATGCCCCACCGGTCGTTGATGCGGTGGTTGCCGAAATACATGGCCCACGCATGGGCCTGTGCGTCCATCTGCTTCTGACCGAAGACAGTGGTGGCGAGCAGAAGCATCGTCACCACAAACAGGAACCTGCTACCCTGATAGATCATCCCCTTCCGCAGAGACCAGTGAGAAGTCGTCCTCGGCATCGACAAAATTAAACGCCCTTCTGCCTATATAGAACAGCGTTGTTCCCACAAGCACAGCCACGTTCAGATCCACCATCACCGTGATGACCGTGGTGATGAGAATGAGCATCAGCTGGATGTTCCTGCGCTTGTAGCGGTACCATCTGAACTTGAAATATGCCTTGGGGAAGTCGATGTCGAACACGTCAGAACCGGCCTTGAGCAGCACCCCAACGAACACTGCCGAGCAGATGAGCACGATATATTCGCTGAACAATAGAAACCCGATGAGTGTGAACACGCCCACCAGCACCCCGGCCAGCCGGGTCTGTGCCCCTTCCTTGAGCAGCAGCACCGAGCGGATGGTGGCCTGAGCACCGGGAATGCCCTGAAGCAGCCCGGTGATGCCATTGGCCAGCCCTTGGGCCACCAGCTCCTTATCGTGACCGGTCTTCTCCTTGGTCATCTTGTCTATGACCAGACTGGTGAGGAGCGAATCGAGATAGCTGAGCAGGCAGAGCTGTAGCGCATAGGGCAGCGCCTTCAGCAGCATCTCGGTGGAGAATATGCCCGGATCGTGCGGGAAGTAGGATGTGACCAGTCCGGTAAATTCGTTGACCGTGCGCACCGAATTGCCCAGCACCACGTGCGCCACATGAATATGCGACATGGTGGTGACGGCCGTGATGATGACAATGGTGACGAAGATGGACGGTAGGAATTTCCTTACACCCAACGGCACATGCAGCAATTTGAGCAGTAATGGGAAAAGGTAGATGGCCGCCAATGTGCCGAAGGCCAGTTCGGCATTTGGCATGATGCCCCCATCGAGCGGATGCTTGCCCTCCCAGCCGAAGAGGGTCTTGAGCTGATCGACCCAGATGAGCACCGCGATGCCGTTCATGAAGCCCAGCACCACCACCTGCGGCACATATTGGATGAAACGCCCAAGGCGCAGCAGCCCTGCCAGTATGATGAATACGGAGCTCATCATCAGCACCATGGTGATGAACTGCTCGGCCAATGCACGTTCGCCTGTGAAATGCTCATAGGCGTAGGCCACCACGAGGGCGGTCACTGCGGTCATAGGGGCGGTGGGGCCACTGGCCTGCACCCGCGTGCCACCGAAAAGGGAAGCGATGATCGGGATGACCGCAGCACCTATCATGCCCGCAAAGGCACCTCGGCCCGACATGACACCGAACGCGGCACCCAGTGACAGGGCTGCAAAGCTGACCGTGAGACCGGCCAGAATATCTGGAACAAGTGTTTTTTTCACTTTGAAAAGGGGTTAATTGGGGGTTTGAAGGGGGAAGAGGCCGTGGCCAATGGTTATTGAGGTTCCTGATCTTTCCGGAGTTCCGTGGGGGATCCCCGGCCATCCGTGGATGGTTCCCGGACTTCCACTCCAAGTCCATCGCTCGGCCCGAGGAACAGCCGTGCATACATCCTGATCACCGCCAGACCATTGACAATGAAGCCCGATGCCGCGAAGAGCGCCAGAATGAACTGGTCGGTGCGGATATGGCTGAAGATGAGGTCAACGCCAACGAACGCTGGCGAGATGGGGAAACCCGCCATGCCCAGACACGAGGCAAGGAACACCATGCCCAGTTTAGGATGCTTCTGCGAGAACCCATGGAAACGGTCGAGGTGCGAATCGGGCTCCAGAGTGCGCAAGCGGTTGATGGCCAGAATGCCCACGGCCGCTGCCACCAATATGCCACTGAGATAGAGCATCGTCTGCAGGTAGCTGAACTGCTCGTTGAATGAGATGGCCAGAGAGATCCACAGGTGATTCATCAGCACAAGCGTCCATGCCTTTCTGGTGCTGCCGCGCTCGGTGAAGGCCCGCATCACCATCACCAGACCTATGAAGGCGAACAGCGTGGGGATGTAGGCCATCAACTCATCGGGCAGGGCGGTCTGGTTGAAATAGAGCACGCAGCCCAGTAGCAGCGAGGGCACCGTCATCAGCAGGAAATTCCGGTAACTGACCACCGCCATCAGCCCGCCCACCTTTTTCATCGGTGCCCACAGGTATCGGAACATCAGCACATCGAGGTTCCACTCCTTCAGGGCCAGCAGATAGAACGTGTTGCGCAGCCTGGCCGGAACGAACTGCTCGAAGGCCGGCCGCGCAGGTGTGAAATGATAGAACTGCTCGCGGATGAGATAGGTGACCACCGAGGGCGACACCAGCAGTTGATACGTGCGCAGGAACGCATTGCCCGCGAAATGCACCAACGCCAGCACTTCGAAACCAGCGGCCACCTCCATGAAGATGAGCCCGATCTGCGCGATGGACGAATAGGCGATCTGCGCCTTGATGCTCGACTGCACCCTTGCAGTGGGCGTGGCGATGGCCGCAGTGAGCAGGCCCAGCAGCCCCACTATGATACGCACTGTCCACTGACCTTCCCAGAACGGATAGGTGCGCATCATCAGAAATGCACCGATGTGAACCGACAACGAACCATAGAAGATGGCACTCGATGGTGTGGGCCCCTCCATGGCCCTCGGCAGCCAGGCCGAGAAGGGGAACTGGGCCGATTTGGCCGCAGCAGACACCAGCAGCAGCAACGGTATGAGCATGCCGAGGAACGGGTGTGCCGCCACGTGCTCGTGCACCGCCCCCGTATTGTTCAACTCAAGGAACGAGATGTTGGCGTGCCACAGATGGTGGCTCATCCACATGGCCAGCAGCAGCCCCACATCGCCAATGCGATAGATGGAGAACACCATCACGGCATTGCGTACAGGCAGATAGCGCTCTCGATAGAACGCAATGAGCAGGAAGGACGAGATGCCCAGCACCTCCCAGCCTACGAACATCGTTTCCAGGTTGCCCGAGAAGATGACCGTGTTGTATCCGAAAAAGAAGAATAGTATCGTATTGAAGAATCGTTTGTAGCCCGCCTCACGGTGCAGATAGGTCCGGCTATAGACCGCGATGATGAAGGTGAGCAATGCGCCCACGGTCAGATATACGGCCGTTATCCGGTCGAAATAGAAGTCGAGATAGAACTCGTAGCCCTTGGTACGGTAGATCACCAGTTCCTTGATGTTGAGATCGGGCGAACCTTTCCATGCCCACAGCGCGATGAGCGCCACAGCTCCCACAAGCTGAAGCCCGGTGGTGAAGATTGCGTTGCGCGAAAGCCATTTCTCGCTCCTGCCCGGAATGAGCAGGCTCAGCAGCGTGCCAAGGGCGGGGATCAGAAGAAAGATGTAGAGGAGATGCTCCATGTAAATAATTAAGAATGAATAATTAAAAATTAAAAGGGGACAAGGTGGGATGAGTGATGCACCGGATTTTTAATTCTTAATTCCTAATCTTTAATTCATCAAGGATGAGCACCGGCATGTTCTCCTCTTTCGATTCGATGAGCGGGGTGAGGTCCGAGATGTGTTCCAGCTCTTTGGTCACAGGTGTGTAGGGGTGGAATGCCCCATTCTTGAACAGGTACATTTCGCGCGAATCGGGCTGCACCACCACCAGATGCACCCATCCCTTGTCGAACCACTCGAAGGTGGCCGCATCACGATTGATGGTGTCCAGCACCACTTCGGGTCGGTGTTCCACAATCAGCAGCAGCCGCACAGGGTCGTGAACCTCGGTCATCTGGCTGGGCAGTCCGGGCCGCAGGTCGCCCCCGATGCCGTTGGCCACACCTATGAGGCCCATCACGTTGTGGGGCAGTTTGGTGCCTGCGCCCAGCTTGTGGTTGTCAACCCGCGAGAAGTAGTATTCGAGATTGATGCCTCCGCATACGGGCGCGGCCGCCTTCAGAATGCCGAGCAGGAAGTTGCCGTCTGGGTCTATGCTGTGGTCATACGAGTTCAGGAAGGCCCTTCGGTCGAGGAACAGGCCCTTTGTCAACGCTCTGCCTCCTACCACACAGATGGCATTGGTGGCGTGGTTGAGCTCGGGACGGGGTTCGAAAAGCGACACGGTGCGGGTGCGCACGAGGTCGTGGATTCTGGCCGTGCTCTTGCCGGTGTTGATCAGTTCGAACCTGCGCGACCGCTCTTTGGCGTTGAGGTCGAATGCGCGCTCGAACGCCTTCACATTCTCCGTGTGCAGCACCTTCTGCGACCCGCTCAGGTTCTCGACATCGAAGAACACGATCTCGTCCCGCGATGTGTCGTGCAGCGCCCCCATAAAAGTGGTGGAGTCAGGGATGTCCATGCCACGTTGGGCCAAGGCTGCGCGCACCTGCGGGTGATTGGCCATGATGCTGAACGCCCTTGCATTGACCGAGCCGGGCCGGCCCGAGCAGGCCCCGCAGTCATAGCCGGCATAGTGCGTGTTGTTCACACTGCTGCTGCCGTGGCCGATGAGATAGACCAGCGGGGCGAAATCCTTCACCAGTCCGATGCTCATCAGCACATTGCGCACGATGTCGGTCATTTCGGTCAGCGTGAAGCCCACCTGAAGCCCACCGTCCCTGCCCTGAACGTGCGAGTGCTCGACCGTGAGCAGCGATGTGGTTGACATGTGCTGTGCCGACAGCGCCTTGCTCGGTGCTGTGGACGGGTAGAACACCTGGATCAGCAGCCGCAATGCCGACCAGAATCCTATGGAGTGCGTGATGAGCCAGCCGCCCACCAGCCCATGGTTGTGGTGGGTGAAATAGATGTCGCGGTCGTTCTTGCGCTCGGCCTTCAGCTCTTTTATCAGATGCTTGGGTGTAACAGGTGCGGGGCAGATCTTGGTGTTGAACTTGCCATGCTCGGGGCGGTAATAGGCAGGTATGCCGAAATGGCCCGGGGTGCCGAATGTGATGCATCCCGGGGCCTCGTTCTCCACATATCTGCGCAGCGAGCACGAGCGGTCGTCAATGCAGAACAGTGCCTGAAAAGTGCCTGTGTGCGCAGTGGCCCTCTTCTTATCTGAAAGCGCTATGCCCGCCAGCACCTTGTCGTGAAAGGACCATTCGAACGCCTCCTGCCAGATGGCCATCGCGTCATGGAACACTGTCAACGGCACTTCATCGAAAATCGGTGTGGGCCTATGTTCGAGCTTGATGCCCAACGGGGCCCACTTCTCCCCGAGCGCGGCATCGAGACGGTCTATCTCCAATATCGATTCCAAGATGATGAGCTCTTCGAGGGTGATCCTCCTTGTGTCGAGAAGTCCTTGGGGCAGGTCTTCGATGTTGCTCACCAGCCCCGACCATCCGGGATGCGAGAACTGCTGGTCGAAGACGTACTGGGCATAGAGCGACTCATCGCCCACCAGGATCCTGAGCAGGTCCTTGAGGCCGCACTTCCCTTCGAGGAACAGCGCCTTGGCCCGCTGTGTGTGAAAAATGCTGGTGAAGGCACTGCGCTCCAAGGCACGCAGGTCTTCGAGAAACCCCATTTCCGTTTCGGGAAAACGCCAGATGGCGATGCCTTGGTCCAGGTAGCTGTTCAGTATGCGGAACAGGTCCGGGTGTACCATCGCGTTGAGGTCGATGTGGTATTCCTGCCTCCATCCGAGCCGCAGTACCCCAATGCGTTTGTGCGGCAGTGGGCCGAATTGCCTTTCCACCAGATGGTGCATCCATTCGGTGACAGTTCCGTTGCCGTTGTTGCATTGCCGTTCATTGATGACGTGCTCCAGCACGGCCGCATCGATCCTGCCCTGCCTGTGCAGGCTGCGGAATTCATCCAAGGAGAACGATGTCCTGTAGCCGAAGATGGCCGTGGCCGTGGCCGTGGCCTCGAAGAAGGGCAGGTGCTGAAAGGCGTGCAGTGTATTGTGGTGAACGAAGTCCTTGAGCGGGGCCTGCGCGGGCAGGTAGTGCTTCAGGTCGTGCAGCAATGCGTGCAGCATGAAAACATGGTGGTTGCTTGACATCGGTAGTCTGGAATGATAGACCGGGGGAACAGATCGGTGGAAGAGGGACGGACCAAGAACTCCGTCAATACGGAACGGTCTGTGGGCCACGTTGGGGAAATGCCTCAGGCGCGATGGGGACCCATGCGCAAGGCAGCTGGCCTATCGGCACGAGGGCCGATAGGCAGTTCTGAAGAAAATCAGACTATGAGCACGCAGTCATCGAGATACACAGGCACATGCATGCCGTGCGGTGAGGCGAAATGCGGTACGCCTGATGAGACGTTGCACGGCTCTTTGATCACCGAATATGCAAGAGAGGCGATAATGCCCAAAGCAGAGGGCAGATCGGGATTGTTCCATTTGAGAAGCGGCTCCACAATTCCGTCCTGAGATTCTGACACTATCGGGTCACAGAGCGCGGCTTTGGCCTTGAAAGACAGCACATGGGGCAGAATCACCTGATTGAAGGTGAAAATTCCCAGAAGCAGCATGATCACGGTGGGGGTTACCTTACTCATTTGCGGGGCCAAATGTAGGACGCTTCTTTGCACACAGGATCGGCACCGGGGCGGGGAAAGCACATAAAATTGTTAAAAGACCGTAATGCGTTCCAAAGGGGAGTCGGGTGGCCTCAGACCCACGATTTCACCTGCGGTTCGACCAGATTGCGGGTCAGGTCGTCCAATGTCTCCTCTGTGCGAATGAGGTGATCCTGCCCTTTGAGCACCATCACCTCGGCCGGGCGCATGCGCGAATTGTAGTTGGATGCCATGGCATAGCAGTAGGCCCCTGCGTTGCGGAACGCGAGGATATCGTCCTTGCGCACCTCGTTGAGCAGGCGGTCGCTGCCGAAGGTGTCCGACTCGCAGATGTAGCCCACCACATTATAGATCTTGCGGTCGCCCTTGGGATTGCTGATGTTGTCGATGGCGTGGTGCGCATCGTAGAACATGGGGCGGATGAGGTGATTGAATCCGGAGTTGACCCCGGCAAATATGCAGGCGGTGGTCTGTTTCACCAGATTGACCTTGGTGAGGAAGTGGCCTGCATCGCTCACGAGCACCTTGCCAGGCTCGAATTTCAGGGTGTAGTCCTTGCCCATCCGCTCGCAGAAATCGTTGAACACCTTGCTGAATTCGCGCCCGAATGCGGGAATATCCGTGAAGAGGTCGCCCTCCTTGTAAGCGATCTTGAAGCCGCTGCCAAAGTCGATGTAGTCCACATCGGGGAACTCCTCCACGACCGAGAAGATGAGCTCGCTTGCGCGGATGAACACGCTGCTGTCCAGAATGTCAGATCCGGTATGCACATGGATGCCCTCGACCGGGATGTTCAGATTCGTCACCACGCGCTTGATGTGCGGCACCTGATGGATGCTGATGCCGAACTTGCTGTCGATGTGGCCCACCGAGATCTTGCGGTTGCCGCCCGCCATCATGTGCGGATTGATGCGGATGCACACGGGGGTTCCGGGATGTTTCTGCCCCACATACTCCAATGCATTCAAATTGTCGATGTTGAGTTTCACGCCCAATGCGATGGCCTCGTCATACTCCTGCTCTGCGATGTTGTTGGGGGTGAACATGATGTCGGAAGCGGGGAAGCCCGCCATCAGGCCCAACTGCACCTCACCGATGCTCACGCAGTCGAGGCCGGCCCCCAGCGCACGGAACAGCTTCAGGATGCTCAGATTGGTGTTGGCCTTGCAGGCGTAGTACACCTTCAGCTTCTTGACTGCGAAGGCGTTGACGAAGTTGTGGTAGTTCTCGGCCATCCGGTCCGCGTCATAGACATAGAGCGGGGTTCCGTACTTGTTGGCGAGTGCCAGAAGGGTCTCTCTTTGCATGGTAGGGGGTAAGGGGGTGCGAAGTTACCGCCCGATCGGTCATGCGGCCTCGGCATTGACCATTCCATACCATGGCCGGGTATTATTGACAAGTCACGGATCTGTGGGTGCCACGGGATCCCTTGCTCCGATTCACGCAAAGAGAGCAGCGTCCGGTCTGTTGGCGTGTTCGATTTCGATGCGGAGGTCTTCACAGTTGATTTGAGTGTCCTCAATATTGAGTTGAGCGTCCTCACTGTTGATTTGAACGTCCTCACTATTGAGTTGAGCGTCCTCACTATTGAGTTGAGCGTCCTCACTATTGAGTTGAGCGTCCTCACTGTTGAGTTGAGCGTCCTCACTATTGAGTTGAGCGTCCTCACTATTGATTTGAGCGTCCTCACTGTTGATTTGAACGCCCTCACTATTGATATGAGCGCAATCGCAGTTGATTTGAACGCAATCGCGGTTGATTTGAGCGTCCTCGCACATCAAAAGAGCGTCCTCGCACATCAAAAGAGCGTCCTCGCACATCAAAAGAGCGTCCTCGCACATCAAAAGAGTTTGCTCGCACATCAAAAGAGTCTGCTCGCACATCAAAAGAGCGTCCTCGCACATCAAAAGAGTCTGCTCGCACATCGAAAGAGATTGCGCGCACATCAAAAGAGTCCGCTCACTATTGATATGAGCGTCCTCACTATTGATTTTAGAATCCTCAGAATGGCCCCGAAAACCATCAGAACGCATAATAATGCACTATGTGAAAATTCTAATGACTGAGCATTAAATAGTTATGCTTTGAATATGGTAAAATAATTAGGAACTGGCAAGTAGGAGGGAAGGGGAGGTCTTAGCTACCATTCCTCAGCTCCGCCAGAGGCTGTTATGATGAACGAGCGAAAGACGCTCAGGGCGGGCATACGGTTCAGAGCTGCCGCTGTGGCGCGGTTCGCGGCCTTGTGGAATGTCATGGGAGAAAAATTCTCAGGACCGTGCAGGATTTCTCTTAAAGTTCCGTTAAGTTTGGGTCACGGGTGAAAATTCACGGGGATGGATATCATCGTTTATAATCTGATTACGGCAAGACTCGAACTGAGCACCGAGGCTGCGGCCATCCGCGCAGGTCTGCTGATGGGCAACCATACGTTCAGCACGGGAAGTTCCTACAGCTTCATTTTCTTTGAAGAGATGCTGCTGGACAGGAACAACACGATCGTGCTCAAACTGGGCATCCTGGAGGGGGAACCGGACTTCTTTGAACCTGGCCAGAAACCGGGCGACATGCTGCGTATGATGCGCATGCTTTGGAAGAATAGACGGAAGAAGGATTGCCTCAAGCACTATAAGCACATGGAGCACCTGATCGACACCCTTTTCAAGGAACGTGTGACCGAGATCGTGAAGCCCATGAAGAAGTTTGGGATGGTGCAATTGGCAAGCCTTCAGGACGGTGGCGACCTGATAGTCAACTATGCCGATGCTCCGAAAGGTGAAGGCTATAAGGACGGGTTCCGTATCAGCAACATGATGCAGTTGAAGGATATTGACAGGCAAATGGCCGGGCCAATTGCGTTCATTCTTTTCGACAGGTCGGCCACGCTGCCCGAGCAGGACGAGGCCGGGCTGACGCATGTTTTCCGCATTCCCAATCTCAATGCCCTAAGCAACGATCATTTTCTTGCTGTGCGCGAGTGCTTGCGTCCGGTGATGGCAAGGCTCCAAGAACTGTTGCAACTTACTCCTCACACGGGCGATAGGCCTCCGCATCTGGGGGGCAATTGGCAGCACGACAGGATGGGCGAGGTGGGCAAGGCCATTCAGGAGGCGATAGATGCGAACGAGGACCTCAACTGGGTACTCTCGTTCCGGCCTGACATTGCCATTGATGTGCTGGTGGGCGAAATGGAGACCCATCGTTTCTGGCAGCATATACGCGACAATGGCCTCATTCCCGATGATTCGTGGGAAGTGCTCCAGGCCCTGCCGAAGGACGGGCCCTATCCGCAGACCATACCTGTCATCGTCATGCGCAGCAATCAGGGAACAGGCCATAGGGAACGCAACCTTTCGGAAGAGAACAGAATGCAGCACAGGCGCAAAACCATCTCATTGGACTGAAACATGGAAACCCTTGTCTATTTCATGGCGCGCACCTTCAAGGATCATGTGCATAATGCCAACGCCATTCGGACAGGTCTCCTCATGAGTCCCATGACGTTTGCCGTTGGCAATGCTTATATCAACATCCTCTATAAGCCCGTCACCGAAACACTCTATAAGACTTTGGCTGAGAAATTGAAGTTGTTGGAAAACCACCCTGATTTCAATCAGTTGTCCACAACCAACATGTTGAAGAACATGCAGCATCTATGGAAGAACAGGCGCAACCCAAATGCGCTGAAGCAATACAAAATCCACGAGCATTTTATAAATCAGACCTTCAACAAATACATTGCGGCCTTGCAGGAAGGTATAGACAGCTTCAGCATGACGCAACTCGCAGCACTTAATGGTGATGATGTTCTCACGGTGTTCGCCACCCATGACAATCCAGGTGAGAAGTATGAAAGCGATTTCCGTCTGAGCGATCTGCTCAAACTGAAACGATCTTCCAATAGTTTGCACGGCCCCTACGTCTTCAGCCTCACAGGTAAGCTTGACCAACTGCCTCCAGAGGACGAGGCGGGCCTCGTCCACCTCTTCACTTTGCCGAACATCAATCCGCTTACGGCAGGCCAGCTGCTGAGTGTACGCAAGTCTTTGGATCCTTCCATGGAGCGGTTGCGGCAACAGCTTGTGCGAGACTGCCCAAGCGAAGAGCCGCCCCGATATGGTGGTGGTCGGTGGAACAAGACCACATTGCCATCTATCGGCAGTGCTATTCAGGAGGTCATAAACGCTTCGCCTGACCTCCAATGGGCCGCAGTTCTGAATCCCAATGTCAAGACCAACGTGCTGGTAGGAGAGATGGACACTCATCGTTTCTGGCAATTGCAACGCGACTGCGATCAGGTGCCGGACGACTCATGGGAGGTGTTGCAGGCACTGCCGGCCGATGAGCCCTATCCACGCACCATCCCTATCGTTGTTATCAGAGTAATTGGCCAATTGGCCGAGGAGGCGATTACCGATCAGGATGCGATCCTACAGCACAGACGCAAAACCATCTCACTGGACTGAAACATGGAGACCATCGTTTATATCTCCACCCCATCGGAGATCCTCCCGCCCATCAACGCCTATGCCATCCGCACGGGTCTGATCCTCAGCACGTCAACCTATGCGGTAGGCTGTGCCTATATGGGCATTCTCTATGACGTGCTTACAAAAGAGGTCAACCGAAATCTGGTGAGGAAGATCGAGTTCCTCAAGAACCATGGGGCATTCGAGAACCAAGCCCTTGATTCTGACCAATTGATCAAGGAAGTGAAACGATTGTCGAACCTAAAGCGCGATAAGAACGCACTAAAGCAGTACCTGATGCACGAGCATCACATCACCGCGATATATGATGCCTATAATAGCGCGTTGACCGAGGGCATGCGCAACTTCAGCCTATTGCAACTTGCCTGCCTCAAGGACAGCGATGAACTGATCGTGCTTGGCTTCGATGACCCCAACAAAGGAGAGGAACATGTGCGCAACTTCCGCATCAGCAAGATGCTGACCCTCAAACTTGACCCTGAAGGCAGCCCTGGCCCTTATGCCTTCATTCTGATAGATAAGCTGGCCAAACTGCCTCCCGAAGACGAGGCCGGACTCGTGCACGTGTTCAACTTGCCGAACATAAACATACTGACGATAGACCAACTGATGGTGACACGCAAGGCCCTTGGTCCAGCGATGGGAAGGCTTCACAGGCTCCTCATTCCCGATGCGGCAACGATCGGGCAATATGGTGGAGGCCGTTGGGACCGTGCGCTGCTTGCGGAAACCGGCAAAGCCATACAGCACGCCATTGATGGCAATTCCGATCTGAACTGGGCCATCTCCATCAATCCGCAATTCAGGTCCAGTATTCTGGTGGGTGAAATGGATGCCCACCGTTTCTGGCAATTGCAGCGCGACTGCGATCAGGTGCCGGACGACTCATGGGAGGCGCTCCAGAACCTATCGTCCGAAACGCCCTATCCGCGTACGATTCCCATCATTGTGGTAAGACCGAACCTTGTCCTATCTGACGAAAAACCTGTCAATGATCTCGACAGCCTGCAATACAGACGCAAAACCATCTCACTCGATTAAGCCATGGCAACTCCGAACGAAACCAAATGGATCCACTATCGCGGCCGATTGGCCAATGCCGAACTGGTGGTCGAACTCGAAAGCCTCAAGGAACTGGTGCGGTTTGCCAGCGACCATCGGCTGCGAGCGGTCTATAGTCTGGTGGAGAATGGCCTCGTCACCCGGTTTGCTGTCAGCCACAAGGGCGGCCTGGTGACAGCAGACTCCGATGGTTTCACCGACCTCAACGACCACCGCGATGCACTCGCCAATGGCTTTGCCGATGCCAAGGCGTTCTATGCTGCCCGCGAAAAGGGCTTCACCACCGATGCGGCCTATCAGCTCAGCCTCTCTTCTTCCCTTGACGACCCGGAGACCTACAAGGAAATGGTGGCAAAGGGGTTCGTCAAAGGCTTTGACGAATATGGCCAACTGTTGGCGGATGGAAAGATCCTGACCCCGTTGGGCGACATCAATGATGCCCATCGCCTCTACAGCATAGCGCAGGAGCGCAGTTTCGAGAAATGGGTGGATATGCAGGTGGCCATAGAAAAAGGCTTTGCCGACCAGCACCAGTACCGCATTGCCCAAGAACTGAAGTATCCCGATGCCGCCAGTCTGGAGGAAGGACGTGCGGGCGGCTTCATAAACGCGGACGAATGGAGGATCGCCAAAGCGAAAAACTGCCAGACCCGGGCCGAGCTTCAGGGCTGCCTCGATCTGGAGACCATGAAGGCCAAGGACCTTGCGCACGATGCCAAGCTTCTCGTCATCCTGCTTTCTCGCCTGCCTGCCAACACAAAGGTGACACTTACCAAACTTCAACAACTGCTGGAGAAGGAATTGCTCACCTATCAGGACCCTGTGTCCATGCTGTTCAGACCTTGGTTCACAACACAGCTCCGTAGCCGTACCGACCTTGCCAACCTGCTCCGCAAGACCGACATGGTCAAGGAATACGGCAGCTATGACCAGGCCCGCGAGGAGTTCGTGTCCCATCGCCTTCACGACCGAAAGGTGGTGCTCGATGGTAGCAACGTGGCCTACAACTCTCAAGGCAACAAGGTCTCCATCCCCACCGTGCAGAACATGATCCTTATGGTGGAACAGTTGAAAAAGAAAGGATTCAAGGACGTGGATGTCATTGTGGACGCCTCGCTCAAACATCGTCTTTCCGACATGGACAAGATGCCAGAACTGGAAAAGATATGCTCAAGCTATTTGGAGGTTCCGGCCCATACCAGTGCCGACATCATGGTCATACAACACGTGAAGGCACACCATTGCCTAATGGTGAGCAACGACCAGTTCCGCGAGTGGAAGGCGCTCGACCCGTGGATCGAGGACAACATCGACTATTACCGGATCACCTTCAACATCACTGAACAAGAAGTGCTGCTGCCCGATCTGGAGCAATAGTGTTGGATATGGCGGGCCACCTCAATGGTCGAACCTGAACGCCAACGAGGCCACCACTGAGAACACGTTGCGCTCTGCCCCGCTCTCGCCTATGAAATTCGCATCGGGACTGCCCAGCCATCGGCCTTCCACTCGAAGGTGCATGAAAGGCACGGGCGCATGGTCCACATTGAGCGATAGGCCGCCCGTGCGGAATCCGGCCAGGGTGGGTGCGGCAATGATGACCCCTGCCCCATCGTGATAATACTCGGCCCGCATGGCCGCAGCCCACTTGGGGTGCATGGCCCAACGCGCAATGACCACCGGACTGAACCACACGTCCTGCTGCGCGCTGCCCTTGGTCTGCTGCTGCATGCCGATGTCCAATCCCACAGTGACAGCCACATTCTTGCGCGCCTGCCATTGGGCATAGAGGTTATTGAAGAAACGCACCCTGCGTGTGGTGTCCGGATCGTCCGTACCGATGAAGGTGCTCCAGTTGAGCGACACCCCGTCCTTGGGTTTCCAGACCACCTGCGTGCCGAAACCCGGCAAAGTGTTGCCCACGACCGGACGGATGCGCTGCCAACCGTTGCACACCAGTGCCGCCACTTCCCACTTTTTGCGCAGCGTATAGGTGAACTTGGCCGCTGCCAGATAGTAGGGCGAATTTTCGGCCAGCAGCGAGCGCGTCAGGGTCTGGTTGTCCAAGCTGATGGCACTCTCGAAGCCGATGTGCGATGGCATGATGCCCACATCCAGCCACAGACGGCCTTTGCCCGCAAGGGCCACGCCCACATTGGCTTCGGCCACATGGCGCAGCACTTCGGGCTCGGCCGCATAGTTGTCGTTCACGTAGGTGCCCGCATGGAGCGCCACAGTGGCCCGCACCTTTGCATGGTTCAGTTTCAAGCGCACCAGTCCAAGGTTGAGGTCGAAGCGATTGTGGCGGTTATGATTGTAGAGGAACGGCTGCCGCGCATCGCCCTGAGGCCGGTGGCTATCGTAGGCATAGAACACATCCACAAACCCTGTGAAGGACAAGGTGGGTCTCGCAAGACGGGTGGTGTCGGTCTGGGCAAGCGCGGTGCCTTGCATTCCCAGCAGGAACATCACCATACAGAGCAGTCTAAACAGCAAGGTCCTCATTCTGCTCCAATTGTTCAATTGCGCTTTTCTTGCGGGCCAACACGGCAAGTCCGAAAGTAATGACGCCCAATCGGCCAATGAACATCAGCGCAATGATTACGCCTTTGCCCCACGCGGTCAGACTGCCTGTGATTCCTGTGCTCAGCCCCACCGTGCCGATGGCAGAAACTGCTTCGAAGAGGATCTGCAACAGCGGTATCTGTTCGGAGAACGAAAGGAGAAACGTGCCGAGAAAGATGAGCGCGGTGTAGAATATGAAACTCGATGTGGCCACATAGAGGCGGTCGATGGTCAGTGCCTTGCCCAGCAGCATCACCCTGCGCAACCCACGGATGCGCGAATACATGAGTGAGGCAATGGCGGCCAGCGTGGTGCCTTTCATACCTCCGCCAGTGCCCGATGGCGATGCGCCCACATACATCATGAAGGTGATGCCAAGCAGGATGGGAACCGTAAGCGCACCTATCGGCACCGTATTGAACCCCACGGTGGTGATGGCCGTCATGCTTTGGAAAAAGGCGGTCATCAGCCGCTGTCCGATGGGTTCATTGGCAATGCTCGGTTCGGCAAAGAAGATGAGCAGTGTACCCAAGGTCTGCATCAGCACATAGACCAGAAAAATGACCTTGGTGGTGAAGGTCAGTTTATTGGTGCTGCCCTTGGCGCGGTTCCACAGGTCGAGCACCACAATGAATCCCAAGGCCCCGAAAATGGACAGGAGGGAAATGGTGATGTTGAGCCCGATGTGGTTCACATATCCCTCAAAACCGGTATTCATCAGACTGAATCCTGCGGTGCAGAAGGCCGAAATGCTGTGGAACACCGCACTCCATAGCGCAGGCCACAGGGCCATGCCTTCCTGCCGAAAAAAGAGGAAGATGACCCCGGTGCCGATGAGCTCCGTAACCCCGGTGAACACCACCACGCTCTTCACAAAATCGCGCATCTCCAGGTCTTTGGGCAGGCTGAATTCCACGTTGAGCACCTTCTCGTGCCAATGCATGAACTTCTCCTTGCCTGCCAGCAGGATGAACGAGGTGAGGGTCATGTAACCGATGCCGCCCGCCTGAATGAGCAGGAGAATGATGAGCTGGCCGAGGAAGGTATAGCTGTCGGCCACGCTGATGGTCGTTAGACCTGTGGTGCTGATGGCCGATGTGGCGATAAAGAGGTTGTCCAATAATCCAACTGCCACCGTGCGCGAAAAGGGCAGGCACAGCAACAGACAGCCCAGTGCGGTGTAAATGAAGAACCCGTAGAAGATGTTCTGCTGTGGTGAGAGGTGCATCAGAAACCGCGTGTAGCGTCTTCGTATGCGATGCCAATAGTTAGGATGATGTTCGGGGTGATGGTGATGCTGAACGGGGTTCTGTTCTTCAGGCTCTTCTTCCTGCGGGTCCATGAGGTTTGCTTTTCGGGCGGCAAAACTATCGGGCAGGATATAAGGGAAATATAAAGAAAGGGGTTCAAGGTTTAAGGTTCGTAGTTCAAAGTTTGGAACCTTGAACCTTAAACCTTAAACTTTAACAGAACCTATACCCCACACCGCTCTCGGTAATGATGTGTTTGGGGCGTGTGGGATCCTGTTCCAGTTTCTTGCGGAGCTGTGCCACGAACACGCGCAGGTATTGCGTTTCGGTCTGGTAGCCTATTCCCCATACTTCGCGGAGAATGTGGCGGTGGGTGAGCACCTTGCCCTCGTTGCGCACAAAGAGCGAAAGCAGGTTGTATTCGGTAGAAGTGAGCTTGATGACCGCCCCGGCCCGCTTCACTGTGTGGGCTTCGAGGTCCATTTGCAGGTCGCCAAAGGTGAAGATGGCATCGGTGGTGCCCACCTCGCCCCTGCGCAGACATGAGCGAATGCGGGCCAGCAGTTCGCCTGTGCGGAAGGGTTTGCTCAGGTAGTCCGTGGCACCGTTGTCCAGCGCCTGCACAATGTCCTGTTCGCCATCCTGCACCGATAGCATGACGATGGGACGGCTGCACCATTGGCGCAATTGGCGCAGCACTTCGTGACCGCTGTGGTCGGGCAGGCCGATGTCGAGCAGGATGAGGTCGGGCGTGTGGGCAGTGGCCATGTGAAGCCCTTCGGTGCCCGTGGAGGCCTGCCGCACCCGCATGTCATTGCTCTCCAAGGCTATCTGCAACAGTTTTCTGATCTGCGGTTCATCGTCAATGATGAGAATTTCGGGCTTATTCATGGCCGAAGTCTTTGGGGTGCGATGCCTGTGCAGGGATGGTGATGACGAAGCGCGCACCACCGCCCGTGCGGTTGCTGAGCTGCACGGTGCCGCCCAGCACATCCACATACCCTTTCACGATGGAAAGACCGAGACCTGTGCCGCCCGTTGCCGCGTTGGGCAAGCGATAGAACTTGCCGAACACGTGGGCCATTTCCGCTTCGGGAAACCCAGGGCCTCTGTCCTCAATGGTGATGGCGCATGCACCATTCTTCGAGGCGATGGCAAAGCGAAGGGCGGCCTGTGGCGGAGTGTGCTGCAACGCGTTATGGATCACGTTGTGCAGCACCTGCTCCAGCAGTCCACGGTCGAGTTTGAAGAGCGGTAGGTCGTCATCGGCCGCAAACTCTACTGTGCGCCCATCGGCATCTGCACCACATTCTTCTATGACGCTGTGGAGCAGTTCGTTCAGATCGCACCAGTCATTCTGCAAGCGCACCGTGCCCGATTCAATGCGGCTCATGTTCAGCAGGTTGTTCACCTGACGGTTCAACCGCATGCTTGCCTTATCTATTTCGGCCAGCAGCTCCAACTTATTGTTCTCGCTAAGGCGTGTGGCGCCTTCTTTCAACGTGTCCACCGCACCGATGATGGCCGCGATGGGCGTGCGCAGTTCGTGCGAGAGCGAGTTGAGCAAGGTATTGTAGAGCAACAGGGTCTTTTCGTGGCCTTCGCGCTGCCGGACCTGTTGCTTGGCTCTGCGGATGCGCGAGGTGAGCACAGCATTGAGCATGGCGATGGCGAAATACATCACAAACATCAGCACGTCCTGTGTGCTACTGATGTGAAAGGTGAAGGTGGGCGGGATGAAGAAGAAATTCCACACTACGGCACTCAATGCGGCTGCCACCATCACCGGCCAAACGGGCAGCACCATGGCCAATACCGACACAGCAAGCAGCAACAGCAGGGCCACGGCCATGTAGCCGATGAGCGGAACCAAAAGGTGTCCGGCCAAAGCCATTGCGCCCACCATACCGATGCTGATCAGGTAGTGGCCCGGTGCGCCTTGCAGGGCTTCAATATGTTTCAACCGATGCCACATGTTGGTGGAGCAGATTCTGAGGTCAGCGGAATTCGATTGCAATAGTCAGGCTTGTCCTTCAGCCAGAGCCTTCCCGTTATTTTCCATTATCGGTCCCCGCATTTTCAATACAGTCCATGGCATGTTCAATCACCATCCGGATTGAACCGTAGCTGTCCCTTGCCAGCTCGGCCACCTGAACGGGCTTCACCCACCGCACATCGGTGATGCCTTCCTCGGTCTGCGCAGCCAGTGCCGCGTGCTCGGTGGAGCGCATCATATACCAGTAGGTGCGTTTCAATATCCGTTTACCCTTGAGGGTATAGACATGGTAGGTGTCGGTGAGGTGTGTAAGGATTTCCGGTTCGGGAATGCCGCATTCCTCGCTCACCTCGCGGGTGGCGGCCTCTTTGGGCCTTTCGCCCTTCTCCAGCTTCCCTTTTGGCAGGTCCCAGCGGCCCAAGCGATGGATGAACAACCAGTCGCCCGCCCCGTTCAGCACCACGCCACCGGCAGCTTCAATCAGCGTACACTGTTCTGCGAACCGCTTCCAGTTCTTCTCCACATCGCCCACTACATGCACTTCGGTGGTGCCGGTGCCCTTCTCCAACCCTTCGATGATGCCCAGAAGCACATCCTTCTTCGGGTTCTTCACCGCCTGTTGTCCGCTTGGCACCTGCTGTGCAACGCCATCATAAAAGTCGATCGCCCCTTCCCCAACGAAAACCCTGTATTTTTGCTCCATGGACATTCTTAACCCTGAACTGGCGGCCAAGATAGCCGATAACCTGCTTCGCATCGAGGCGGTGAAACTCCGTCCCGATGCGCCTTTCACGTGGGCGTCCGGTTGGAGGTCGCCCATCTATTGCGACAATCGGAAGACCCTTTCCTTTCCTGATGTGCGTCAGCTCATCGCCCACGGACTGGCCGATGTGGTGCGGAATCACTATCCGAAGGCCACGGTCATCGCAGGGGTGGCCACAGGGGCGATAGCCGCTGGCATCCTCGTGGCCGAGCTGCTCGACCTCCCCTTTGTCTATGTGCGTCCCGAACCCAAGAAGCACGGCATGGGCAATCAGGTGGAGGGATTCCTGCCGCAGGGTGCCAAGGTGGCGGTCATTGAAGACCTCATCTCCACCGGTGGCAGCAGCCTCAAGGCGGTGGAGGCCCTTCGCAGCGATGGGGCCGAGGTGTTGGGCATGGCGGCCATCTTCACTTATGGGTTCCCGCAGGCGGATGAGGCCTTTCGCAATGCCGATTGCAAGATCATCACGCTATCGAACTACGACAATCTGCTGCCGCGCGCCAAGGCCATCGGTCAGGTGAGTGAGGACCAACTTCAGACCCTCCGCGAATGGCGCAGGTCGCCAGCTACCTGGGGCCTGTGACGTAGAGACGGATTGAATGCGTCTCTACCGTACCACCGCCCGTTGCACGGTGCGAACACCATGCTTGTTCTCGCACACAATGTGATAAAGCCCCGATGCCTCCAGCGTCAGAACCACCTCGTTGGACTGCGCAGTGAATGACCGCAAGGTCTGTCCAAACGCGTTGAGCACTGTGATGCGCTGCGGGCTGCTGTCACGGAAACGCATCGTTACCGCACCTTCCGATGGGTTGGGGCAGAGGGTGAATGATGCGGGTGTGAATGGCAGATTCTCCACGCCTATGACAAGCTCGTTCAACTTGTATCTGCGGAAGAACTTCCAAATCTCTTTCGATGCGCTGAAATCCTGATTGGTCACCCCGATGGTCACGGGCGCACCCGGCCAGGTGTGGGCCCCTCCGGTCACTTTGAAAAGCTCCACCGTGGCACCCTGCGACCCGTTGCCGAACACTTGATGCTCGGCCGTGCAGCCGTCAGCGAGATTGGTATTGGGCACGGGTGTCACGGTCGGGGTCAGGGTGCAGTTGTTGAACTGGGTCCAGCGTTTCACCAGTGTGTCGATGTGCATCATGCCCTGCGCAGGATTGCCGAGGTAGGGCACCGTAGGGTCGGCCGTGCCATGGATCTGCATCACTGGGGTGGGATGCGTGGCGTTGCAGGCATTCCATCTGTTCTGCCCCATGCTGCCCGTTACCGATGCGATGGCCGCGATGCGTCCGCTCAGTTGGCAGGCAAGTTCATAGCTCATGAACCCGCCATTGCTCATTCCGGTGCTGTAGATGCAGTTCGGGTCGATGGAGTACTGAGCCTGAATCGCATCGATGAGGGTTGAAAGGAATCCCACATCGTCCACCGTGCTCAGCCCGAAGGCACTCCAGAACTGCTGCCCTCCGTTATCAAGTGTGCCGTTCGGATGTACGATGATGAAATTGGCCGTGTCGGCTATGGCCCGGAAATCCCCGTAGAACTCCTGTTGCACATTGTTCGAGGTGTAGCCGTGCAGGTTCAGCACCAGCGGTACGGGCGTGGAGGCATTGTAGGCCGCAGGTATGTAGAGGCGGTAAGTACGCGTCAGGCCGTCATGCACAAGACTGGCATCGATGGTCGATTGGGCTGTGGCGATGCTGGCCGTAAGCAACAGCGCTAAAATGATTCTGGCACTCTGGACGATCTTCATCGATGATTCTTAAAGGGGATCTGGTAAAGGAAAGAAAAAGGCCGTTGAGATCGATGAATCCCACGTCCGTACTTTCGCGGTCGTCAACAGGGAGGCATTCCCTCAAATAATTCCGATAAATGAATTTTGACCTGATAGTGATAGGAAGCGGCCCTGGGGGCTATGTGGCGGCCATACGTGCATCGCAGCTGGGCATGAAGGTGGCCGTGGTGGAGAAGGCCGAGCTGGGCGGCATCTGCCTCAACTGGGGCTGCATACCCACCAAGGCGTTGCTCAAGAGTGCGCAGGTGTTCGAATACATGAATCACGCTGCCGACTACGGCATCAGCGTCAGCGACCCCAAGGCCGACATCAAGGAGATAGTGAAGCGGAGCAGGGGAGTGGCCGATGGCATGAGCAAAGGCATTCAGTTCCTATTCAAGAAGAACAAGATCGAGCACATCGCAGGGCACGGTCGCATCAAGGGCACTGGCAAGGTGAGCGTGACCGATGCCGATGGCAAGGAGACCGAGGTGACGGCCAAGCACGTGATACTGGCACTCGGTGCCCGTTCACGTCAGCTCCCCAACCTCAAGCAGGACGGCAAGAACATCATTGGCTATCGCGAGGCCATGACCCTCGAC
>JAIPBJ010000048.1 GCA_021739625.1 Flavobacteriales bacterium
GAATTCTGTCCAGATTTCCGAGAATTCTGACCAGATTTCCCTGAATTCTGACCAGATTTCCCAGAATTCCTACCACGTTTCACGGAATTCCTACCACGTTTTCCAGAATTCCACCCTCGTTTTCCAGAATTCCACCCTCGTTTACCAGAATTCCACCCCCGTTTTTCAGAATTCCACTTACATTTTTCAGAATTTCACGTGAAAAACTGAATAACGAGGGTGAAAAAGGGAAAAATGAGGGCGGAAATGGCTCTATCGGGGGCAAAATTTGGGGCGATGGGGGCGTTTCAGCCCAAGACGGGGTTGGTTTTCTTCCCATCGCGCAGCAACACCAGCCCCATGAAGGTGAGCAGTCCGTTGACGATCAGCAGCTCAAACCCGAACCTGTAGCCGTTCATCAGCTCTTCTGAATGCAGATTGAGCACATAGCAGATGATGGGCGAGAGCACGCAGACCACGGGCACCCAGCGGTCGCGCACCTGCCAGCGGGTCATCATGCCGAAGGCGTAGAGGCCCAGCAGCGGCCCGTAGGTGTAGCCTGCCGCAGTGAACACCGCGCTGATCACGCTGTCGTCATTCACCGCCCTGAAGATCACAATGACCAGCACCATGACGGCCGAGACGAGGATGTGAACACGCTTGCGCACCGTCTGCTGCACCTGTTGCGGGCGTTTGCGGATGTCCAGCAGATCGACACACACCGAGGTGGTGAGGGCCGTGAGGGCCGAGTCGGCACTCGAATAGGCCGCTGCGATGAGGCCGAGAATGAAGATGACGCCCACGGCCACGGGCAGATGGCCGCCTGTGGCAATGAGCGGATAGAGGTCGTCCGTCCGCGCAGGGATGGCCATGCCGATGTGCTCCGCATAGATGTAGAGCAGCGCGCCCAGCCCAAGGAATGCGAGGTTGACGAACACGAGCACGAAGCTGAACGTGCCCATGTTGATCTGCGCTTCGCGGATGTTGCGGCACGAGAGGTTCTTCTGCATCATGTCCTGGTCCAGCCCGGTCATCACAATGGCGATGAAGATGCCGCTGAGGAACTGTTTCCAGAAATAGAACCTGCTGTTGATGTCATCAAAGAAGAACACCTTCGAATAGGAGCTGTCGCTGATGTGGCCTATGGCCTGCGGCAGGGTCCAGCCCATCGCCTGCCCGATCATCACCACGGTGAGCACCACTGCCACGAGCATGAACATGGTCTGCAGCGTATCGGTCCAGATGATCGTTCTGATGCCGCCCTTGTTGGTATAGCCCCAGATGAAAAGGATGGTGCCGATGACGGTGGCCACGAACGGAACGCCCATCGCATCGAACACCGCGAGCTGAAGCACATTGGCCACCAGATATAGTCTGAACGCAGAGCCGATGGTGCGCGAGAGCAGGAAGAAGGACGCGCCCGTCCTATAGCTCACCCGCCCGAAACGCTGCTCCAGATAGCCGTAGATGGACGTGAGGTTGAGCCGATAATAGAGCGGCATGAGGATGAGCGCGATCACCGCATAGCCCACCAGATAGCCCAGCACCACCTGCATATAGCTGAAACCGCTGGCACCCACCCAACCGGGAATGGAGATGAACGTGACCCCGCTCAGCGAGGCACCGATCATCCCGAAGGCCACCACATACCACGGGCTGTTGCGGTTGCCCAGAAAGAAACTGTCGTTGTCCGCCCCCTTGGACGTGAAATGCCCGATGGCGAACAGCAGCACGAAATAGGCCGCAATGATGGAAAGGATGAGCGCAGGAGCCATGGCCCAAACCTACTTCAAGAACTCAAGGGAATGGAATGAAGGGAAGTAGAAAAAGGCAGATGCCCGCCCTCGACCGTTTCCGATCTTAGGAGAACCGGAAGTTCAGTTGCTTTCAATGATCTCTTTGAAGCGGGCAACATTCTCCTCCGTCTCAGACCTCAGCCTCCATTTCACGTATGGCAGGGCCATGCGCGCAACCAGCCCCTTGCCTTTGGCCACCGCCTGCAACGACATCACGGTCGAATCGCCCTGTGCCGTGAACACGGCCATACACTCGATCTCCATCATATCATTGCTCAGGCGCACTTTGGCAGATTGCAATGGGTCGATATTCAGGATGTCCATCTGAAAATAGTCGCGCACCGTTGCAGAACCATAGTGCAGGTCGTAGGAACCCATGGGGAAGCCCGGGATGATGTTGAACCCTCTGGCCTCCACCGTCTCCAGCCCCCGCACCCATTGCGGCATATCATTCACCGACACCAGTTTGGCGAACACCGGTATGATGGGCCGGTTCACAGTGACATCGAAAGTGTGGGTGATGGTGGGGGTCAACAGCCCGTAGGTGGCCAGACCTACCACTATGAGCAGCAGCGCGAGGCCGCCTTTGAGCATTGTTCGCATGATTCCAAGTTTCAGGGTTCCGAGGACGAAAGTATGGAAATTGTCAGGCCGCATGGTACCGTCTGTCGAAAGTGCAGGCCCAAGCATGGGGGCGACTGGCGGCCGTGGGGACTAATTTTGTGCGATGAAGCATCGGCCCATCATCGACATCATCATTCCCGCGTTCAACGAGGAGAAAGCGATCGGCAACGTGCTGGACGACATCCCTGCACATCTGGTCAGAGAGGTCATAGTCTGCAACAACAACTCGACCGATAGGACTGCCGAAGTTGCCCGTGCCCATGGTGCGACCGTGGTGCATCAGCCTTTGCGCGGCTATGGCAACGCATGCCTCAAAGGACTGGAGCACATTGCCGCGAAGGACACACCGCCCGACATTGTGGTCTTTCTTGACGGTGACCATTCCGACCATCCCGGGCAGCTCGCAGAGCTCATCGCCCCGATATCGGACGATGGTGTCGATCTCGTCATCGGATCGCGGGTGCTGGGCAGGGCAGACAAGGGTTCGCTCACACCCCAGCAGCGGTTCGGCAACTGGCTTGCGACCCTGTTGATCCGCATCCTCTACGGTGTCCGATATACCGACCTGGGGCCTTTCCGTGCCATTCAGTACGACAGCCTGCTTGCCCTCCACATGGCCGACCGCAACTATGGTTGGACCGTTGAGATGCAGGTGAAGGCCGCCAAGCTGGGCCTTACGTCTGTGGAAGTCCCCGTGAACTACCGTGTGCGCATTGGTCAATCGAAGGTGTCGGGCACACTCAGAGGCACTGTCGGAGCAGGCTATAAGATCCTGCTCACCGTGTTCAGACACGTGTGATGACGGGTCCGGAATCTACCAGATGTCGTCATAGTCCACTGTCACCTCCGGGGTCTGAGGGTGCGACTGGCAGGTGAGCACAAGACCCTGCTCCACTTCCTTGTCTGTGAGGCTGTAGTTCTTGTCCATGGTCACCACCCCGCTCTTCACCCGGGCCAGACAGGTGCAGCAGACCGCGCCCTTGCACGAGAAAGGCACATCGAGGCCCGCACCCATGGCGGCATCGAGGATGGTCTTCCCATTGCTGGCAAGTTCAAAATCGAACTCGTCACCGTCCATCACCACCGTCACACGGCTCTTGATGGCCGGCCCAGCGGGTCTGGCAGGAGCAACGTGGGCCGTGTCTTCTGCCGAACGGTCGGCCTCCAGTTTGGCCGCACTGGTGAAAAGCTCGAAGTGAACACGCTCCTTGGCCACACCACGCTCCTCCAATACTTCGCGCACCGCATGGATCATCGGTTCGGGGCCACAGAGATAATAGTCGTCCACCTCGGTAGGGTCGAACAGCAGTGTTGCGAACCGCTGCACCCTTGCCTTGTCGATCCTGCCGCAGAACAGTTCCGTGCCAAGGTCCTCACCCGACATCACGTGATGCACGCTCAGCCGCTCATGGTGCAGGTTCTTCAGCCCGTCAATCTCATTCCGATAGATGATGCTCCCCTTTTGCCGGCTGCCATAGAAAAGGATGAACCGGCTCTGCGGCTCTTCATGAAGCACGGTCTTCATCATGCTGAGTATGGGCGTGATGCCGCTTCCTGCACAGAAGCACACGTATGTCTTGGCGTGCGAAGGGTTGGCATGAAGCACGAATTTGCCGATGGGGTGCATCACCTGCAGCGTGTCACCGGCCTTCAACCGGTCGTTGGCAAGGGTTGAGAACAGGCCATTGGGCACCTTTTTCACACCTACCTTGAGAATGCCCTCGTAAGGCGCAGAACAGATGGAATAGGACCTGCGTATGTCCTGCCCGTCAATCTCAGTGCGGAGGGTGACATATTGACCGGGAAGGAAGGAATATGTTTCCTGAAGTTCATTGGGGACATCAAGCACCAAAGACACCGCATCAGGGGTCTCTCGCACCACTTCCTTTATGGTCAATTGCTCGTAACGGGACATGCTGTAAATTTTCGGTGGGCAAAACTAATCCTTGGCCCTTGCGGGACAGGGCCGAAGTTAGAACTGTTGCTTTACGATGACAACTTGTCGGGAACGGGCCTGCCGATTTCAAAATGATTAAACTTGCGATGCAATTCAGAACCATGACCGCACAGCAGCAACAGGAGCGTTTTGAGGCCATCATAGAGGCCGAGGGCAAGGTAGAGCCCAAGGATTGGATGCCCGAAGCGTATAGGAAGACACTCATCCGTCAGATCTCGCAACATGCCCACAGCGAGGTGGTGGGCATGTTGCCAGAGGGGAGATGGATCACCCGCGCTCCGAGCCTGCGCAGAAAAGTGGCCCTGTTGGCCAAGATCCAGGACGAAGGCGGGCACGGGCTCTATCTCTACAGTGCGGCCGAGACCCTCGGGGTTAGCCGCGAGGACATGGTGAGCGACCTGCTCACCGGCAAGGCCAAATACAGCAGCATTTTCAACTATCCCACCATCACCTGGGCCGACATCGGGGCCGTTGGTTGGCTGGTGGACGGAGCGGCCATTGTCAATCAGATCATGTTGCAGAAGGCGAGCTTTGGCCCATACAGTCGCGCCATGATCCGCATCTGCAAGGAGGAGAGCTTCCACCAGCGTCAGGGCTATGAGATCATCTTGAAACTGGCACAGGGAACGCCCGAGCAGAAGGAATTGGCGCAGGACGCGCTCAACCGCTGGTGGTGGCCATCATTGATGATGTTCGGACCGAATGACGATGCCTCGCCCAACAGCGCGCAGAGCATGGCATGGAAGATCAAGCGCATCAGCAATGACGACCTGCGCCAGAAGTTCATCGACCAGACCGTGCCGCAGGCCAATTTCCTCGGCCTCACCATTCCCGACCCCGACCTGAAATGGAACGAGGAGCGCAAGGCATACGATTTCGGGGAGATTGACTGGGAGGAATTCTTCAACGTGGTGAAAGGCAACGGCCCCTGCAACAAGGAACGTCTCCGCGACCGCCAGGAGGCACATGCCAATGGCGAATGGGTGCGTGAGGCCGCATCGGCCTACGCTGCTAAGAAAGCGGAAAGGAAAGAAGCCGCTTGATTTCCGCCCAACCTTGAACATTGAATATTCAACCTTAAAACCTTTTCCAATGAGCAGAAAAGACTGGCCTCTCTGGGAGGTATTCATCCGCAGCCGTTCAGGGCTGCATCACAAACATGCCGGCAGCCTGCACGCGCCCGATGCCGAAATGGCCATCAGCAACGCCCGCGATGTCTATACCCGCAGAAATGAAGGTGTGAGCATCTGGGTGGTAGAGAGCAGGCACATCCATGCCACCACGCCAGGTGAGAAGGAAGAGCTTTTTGACCCTGCGGAGGACAAGGCGTACCGCCATCCCACGTTCTATGATATTCCGGATGAAGTAGGGCACATGTGATGGAAGGAAATCAAGCACTTTTCAAATACGCCCTCCGTTTGGGCGACAATGCCCTCATCCTCGGCCATCGCCTCAGCGAATGGTGCGGCCACGGCCCCGAGTTGGAAGAGGACATCGCCCTTATCAATGTGTCTCTGGACCTCTTGGGACATTCGCGAAGTCTGCTCACCTACGCTGGCGAAGTGGAAGGGAAGGGCAGGAGCGAGGATGACCTCGCATACATGCGGTTGGAGCGCGACTATACCAATGCGCTGATCTGTGAGCTGCCTAACGGCCATTTCGGTGACACCATAGCGCGGCAATTCCTTATTGATGTGTTCAACCAGCTTCTTTTCAAGGAGCTGTGCAGTTCGAAGGATGAGAGGATTGCGGCCATCGCGGCCAAGGCCATCAAGGAGATCAATTACCACCTGCGCCATAGCACCGACTGGGTGCTGCGTCTGGGCGATGGCACAGAGGAGAGCCACGACCGCATTCAGGATGCGTTCAACAGACTTTGGGAATACACAGGCGATTTGTTTGCGCAGACCGAGTCCGACCAATGGATAACTGCCAACGGCATAGGCCCTGACCCGAATGAACTGAGACCGCGTTGGAAACAGAAGGTGACGGAAGTGCTCACCGAGGCCACGCTCACCGTTCCTGAGGATGCTTGGATGCAGAAAGGCAGCAGAACAGGCACGCACACCGAGCATTTCGGATTCCTGTTGGCCGAATTGCAATACATGCAGCGCGCCATGCCCGGTTGCGAGTGGTAAGAATCCGATTTCCAATGTTCAATTGGCAATGTTCAATTTCAAATAGTTGAACTGGAAGGATTTCAAATTGAAAATCTAAAATCGGATATTGAAGATGGAACACAGGTACACGCAGAATCAACGCCTGTGGGACATCCTCGATGATGTGAGGGACCCGGAGATCCCTGTGCTCAGCCTTGTGGATCTCGGTGTGGTGCGAAAGGCGGAGGTCATTGGCGACAGGACATGCATCACCATCACTCCTACCTACAGCGGCTGTCCTGCCATGAAGGTGATGGAAGAGGACATCCGCATGCGCCTGATGATGGAAGGCTATAAGAATGTGGAGGTGATCACAGTGCTGTCGCCTGCTTGGACCACCGATCACATCACAGCCAAGGGGCGGGAAGCGTTGCAGGAATATGGCATCGCACCGCCCGAGCAGGCCACATCGGACAAGAATGCGCTGCTCGGACACCCGAAACAGGTGACCTGCCCCAATTGCAAAAGCCGCAATACTTCAATGCTGAGCCAGTTCGGCAGCACGCCCTGCAAGGCACTCTATAGATGTCTTGACTGCTTGGAGCCGTTCGACTATTTCAAGTGCATCTGAGGACTGACGGGGATTCGTTATAGGTTAACGGGCCAGGACTGAGGACTACCGTTAGCCTTTTGCCCTTGACCTTTAGCCGAGAGCGTGCCTTTCTGTCAGTGGTTTGGCAGACGAAGAATGCGGGCAAAGCCCAGTTCTGACATTATTTCCTAAAAAGTTGTAGGTCTTCCCGATGGCATGGTCTGTGACCGAGGCGGGTCACCGAACCAGTAACCAACAAAATCCATCATAATGAGCAAGATCATAGGAATTGACTTAGGCACCACCAACTCATGCGTCTCCGTAATGGAAGGCAACGAGCCGGTGGTCATCGCCAACAGCGAAGGCCGCAGGACCACCCCGTCCATCGTGGCATTCGTGGAAGGCGGAGAGCGCAAGGTGGGCGACCCTGCCAAGCGTCAGGCCATCACCAACCCGAGGAAGACCATCGCATCCATCAAAAGGTTCATGGGACACAGCTATGACGAAGTGTCGAGCGAGCTGGGCCGTGTTCCCTATGAGGTGGTGAAAGGCAAGAACAACACGCCCCGCGTGAAGATCGATGACCGCGAATACACCCCGCAGGAGATCAGTGCCATGACCCTTCAGAAAATGAAGAAGACGGCAGAGGACTACCTTGGCATGGAAGTGACCGAGGCGGTGATCACCGTTCCGGCCTACTTCAACGATGCGCAGCGTCAGGCCACCAAAGAGGCAGGCGAGATCGCTGGCCTCAAGGTGCGCAGGATCATCAACGAGCCTACTGCCGCTGCACTGGCATACGGCCTTGACAAGCAGGCGAAGGACATGACCGTGGCCGTGTTCGACCTCGGTGGCGGTACTTTCGACATCAGCGTGCTCGAACTTGGTGACGGTGTGTTTGAAGTGAAATCAACGAACGGAGACACGCACCTTGGCGGTGACGACTTCGATGAAGTCATCATAGACTGGCTTGCAGATGAGTTTAAGAAGGATGAAGGTCTCGACCTGCGCAAGGACCCAATGGCACTCCAGCGGTTGAAAGAGGCCGCAGAGAAGGCGAAGATCGAACTGTCAAGCTCCACTTCCACCGAGATCAATCTGCCATACATCATGCCGGTGGACGGCATTCCGAAGCACTTGGTGCGCAACCTCAGCCGCGCTCAGTTCGAGCAGTTGGCCGACAAACTCATACAGCGCACGTTGGAGCCTTGCAAAAAGGCGATGAAAGATGCCGGTCTGAGCAACGCTGACATTGACGAGGTGATCCTCGTTGGCGGTTCCACCCGCATCCCAGCGATTCAGAACCTTGTGGAGAAATTCTTCGGAAAAGCCCCTTCCAAAGGAGTGAATCCCGATGAAGTAGTGGCCATCGGTGCTGCCATCCAAGGAGGTGTGCTCACTGGAGAGGTGAAGGACGTGCTGCTGCTGGACGTGACCCCGCTTTCGCTCGGCATCGAGACCATGGGCGGAGTGTTCACCAAGCTCATCGAAAGCAATACCACCATCCCGACCAAGAAGTCGGAGGTGTTCTCCACAGCAAGCGACAACCAGCCGAGCGTGGAGATTCATGTAGTGCAGGGCGAGCGTTCCATGGCGAAAGACAACCGTACCATCGGACGCTTTCACTTGAGCGACATTCCGCCCGCACCACGCGGTGTGCCGCAGATCGAGGTGACCTTCGACATCGATGCCAACGGTATCATTCAGGTGTCTGCGAAGGACAAGGCGACCAACAAGTCGCAGCAGATCCGGATTGAGGCAAGTTCGGGGCTGTCCGATGAGGAGATCAAGAAGATGAAAGCAGAGGCAGAGGCCAATGCCGAGTCCGACAAGAAGGCCAAGGAGGAGGTTGATAAACTGAACTCTGCCGACCAGATGATCTTTCAGACCGAGAAGCAGCTTAAAGAGTATGGCGACAAACTTCCTGCTGAGAAGAAAGGGGCCATCGAGAGCGCACTTGGCGAACTGAAAGTTGCTCATGGATCAAGGGACTTTGCAGGAATCGAATCGTCTCTCGAAAAACTGAACAAGGCATGGGAGGCCGCATCGCAGGAGATGTATGCCGCCACGCAGGAAGGTCAGGGTGAATCTGCCGGTGCAGACCAAGGCCCGTCCAACACCTCAGATGCGGAGGTGACCGATGTGGATTTTGAGGAAGTGAAAGAGGAGAAGTAAGAACTCCCGATCAAGCAATATGAAAGGCCATCTCGAAAGGGGTGGCTTTTCTTTTTCCAGTACTTTGCTTGGCGTCCTAAAATCTGTTAACGCTCGCATATTCTGCATCATTCCCAGTTATTGCCTTGAACCAAAAACAAGAACCAAATGCAAACAACATCAGAATCAACGGGCTTTTTTGAGAAGTTCAACCAATGGTTGAGCGGCTCCATCACCATCCGCATCTTCAGCATCACCATTCTGGTCCTGCTGCTGATGATTCCCAACACGATGATCCGGGATATTATTTTCGAGCGCCAGAGCACCAACGAGGAGGTCTATGCAGACATCCGTCAGATCTGGGGACAGGCGCAGACCGTCAGTGGCCCTGTGGTCTCAGTGCCTTATCGCGTCCTGTCGCGCGATGACAAGGGCGCTTTGACCCAGACCTGGTATTGGGCCCATTTTCTGCCCAGAGAACTCCATGTGGCAGGAGATGTGCAGCCCGAGATCCGGCATCGCGGCATCTACGAAATGGCGGTCTATGCCACTGATTTGGAGGTGAAGGGCGTTTTTGATATTCCCGATGCGCAATCGCTCGGCATAGCGCAGGAGGACTTCAATCTCCAAGGGGCCATCGTGTGCGTGGGGATTCCCGACATGCGCGGCATCAAAGAGAAGGTGATGCTGAAGACCCCGATCCAGAATGTGGAATTCGGTCCTGGAATTCCCACAGCCAACGTGATCAGCGAGGGGATTTCCACTCCGATTCAATTTCCAGCGGAAGGAGAACTCACGTTCAGCCTGAATCTTCAACTGAATGGCAGCGGCAATCTCAGTTTCATCCCGCTTGGAAAGGAGACCACAGTGAGCCTAACATCGCCATGGCCGCATCCCAGTTTCAAAGGCAATTTCTCACCGACTTCACGCAACATCACCAAGGATGGATTCACTGCCAACTGGAAGGTGCTCGACCTCAACCGCAATTTCCCACAGGCATGGAAAGGTCAGCGGCAAGGAATCTATGAATCTGCATTCGGGGTCGATCTGCTGATTCCCGTTGACCATTACCAGCAGAGCATGCGATCGGCCAAGTATGCCATCATGTTCATATCGCTCACATTCCTCGTCTTCTTCTTCATCGAGACCATCAATCGAAAGCGTATTCACCCCATCCAATACATCCTCGTGGGGCTTGCACTCTCGCTGTTCTTCGTGCTGCTGCTGTCGCTTTCGGAGCATATCGGATTCAATGGGGCATTCCTCACTGCGGCAACAGGGGTTACGCTGCTCATCACCATTTACAGTTCCGGCATGCTTGCTAATAGGAAGCTGACCGCCCTGATGGCTGTTCTTCTTTCGGTGCTCTACGGGTTCATCTACACCATTCTTCAGTTGGAGGACATGGCGTTGCTCGTGGGCAGCATAGGGCTCTTCGCAGTGCTGGCGGCAGTGATGTTCTGGTCGCGCAAGGTGGACTGGTATGCTTACAGCGACAGCCGCAAGCTGCCGCCCACAGAACAGTAGTCAACGCCACATTTGAAGGAAGGCCATCTCGAAAGGGGTGGCCTTTTCTTTTTACTGATATTCAAAAGAAAAGGGCCGGCCCCGTTTGGAGCCGACCCTCTTCTAAACCTATACTCAGTCCTACTTGGCGTACGAAACAGCGCGTTTCTCGCGAATAACGGTCACTTTCACCTGGCCGGGATAGGTCATCTCATCCTGGATCTTTTGCGAAATGGCGAGCGACAGCTCGTCAGATTGCGCATCGGTCACCTGATCGCTTTCCACGATTACTCGCAGCTCGCGGCCGGCCTGAATGGCGTAGGTCTTGCTGACGCCAGGGAAGGTGAGCGGCAGCGCCTCCAGCTCCTTGATGCGCTTGATGTAGCTCTCTACGATCTCGCGCCTTGCACCGGGCCGTGCACCGCTGATGGCATCGCACACCTGAATGATTGGCGAAAGCATCGAGGTCATTTCCACTTCATCGTGGTGGGCACCGATGGCATTGCAGATATCGGGCTTCTCGCCATACTTCTCGGCCAGTTTCATGCCCAGAATGGCGTGTGGCAATTCTGGTTCTTCATCTGGCACCTTGCCTATGTCGTGCAACAGTCCGGCACGTTTGGCCTTCTTGGGGTCGAGGCCCAGTTCGGTGGCCATGATGGCGCACATGTTGGCCACCTCACGGCTGTGCTGCAACAGGTTCTGTCCGTAGGATGAACGGTATTTCATGCGGCCCACCATGCGGATGAGTTCCGGGTGCAGACCATGGATGCCGAGGTCGATGGCCGTGCGCTTACCGATCTCGATGATTTCTTCTTCCAATCGCTTGGCGGTCTTTGCCACCACTTCCTCGATGCGGGCAGGGTGAATCCGTCCGTCCGTAACCAGTTGGTGCAGCGCCAAACGTGCGGTTTCGCGTTTCACAGGGTCGAAACCGCTCAGGATGATGGCCTCAGGGGTGTCGTCCACAATGAATTCAACGCCAGTAGCGGCCTCCAGGGCACGGATGTTACGTCCCTCACGGCCTATGATGCGGCCTTTCACCTCATCGCCTTCGATGTTGAAGATCGATACCGCATTCTCAATCGTGTGTTCGGTGGCCACCCGTTGAATGGTCTGCACCACGATCTTCTTGGCCTCCTTGTCAGCCGTGAGCCGCGCCTCGGCCATGATCTCTTGAATATGCACGTTGGCACCGGTGCGTGCCTCTGCCTTAAGATTCTCTATGAGCTGATTCTTGGCCTGTTCGGCAGAGAGCCCGGCAATGCGCTCCAACTGCTCTATCTGCTTGCTTCGGTCGGCCTCCACCTCGCGCACTTTGGCAGTGTACAGTTCTACCTGTGCATCCAACGTCACCTGCTTCTTCTCGGCCGCCTGGATCTCGCGGTTCAGATTCTCCAACTTCTGGTTCAGCGAACCTTCCTTCTGCTTGATGCGCTGCTCACCTTCCTGCACCGCGCGGTTGCGATGGTTCACTTCCTCTTCGTGCTTGGACTTCAGTTCCTGAAAGCGTTCCTTGGCCTCCAGCATCTTCTTCTCGCGTATCACCTCGGCCTTGCCGTTGGCATCGTCCAAAGTACGCTTGGCATTGCGTTCCGCATCCTCCAATATCACCTTGGCCTTGCGTTCGGCCTCGGTCAAAAGTTGTTTGGCCTCTCCATCGCTGGCCTTTTTGGCGAAGACCCACGCTCCGCCACCTCCCACTACCAGCCCCAGTAGGGCGGCTATCACTGCTGCAATCATGTCTGTTATCTGTTAAGGTTAGGGTAAAAAAAATCCGCACGGACGTCATGGTCTGAATTGAACTCCAATTAGACTACTGATGGGACTGCCCAATGCATCAGAGTTCCACCGTCCCGACCGAAGTCGGAACCCATGCCGAGGCAAGGGTGAGGCCTTTCTTGAACATTGCTAAGCTTAATCCCAATCATTTTAATGTTGAGTTCAACAAACGATCGATCCGTGCGGGGAATCATTGCCGTGCACGCGAACGTACACGGAATGTGCTTTAGTTTCTATGAGAAAGAACGTAAGATTCAGACAAGTGCCGCATTGAGCGACCCTTCTAATTCCTTCAACTGCGTCACCACCTCCCGTTCTGCCCGCGTGGCGTGGAGCTCGGACTCCATCGCCTCGGTGGCGAATTGCAGCACGCACATGCTCAGCAGGTCGCGCACATCGCGCACGGCATATTGCTGTTCGAACATGGTCATGCGTTCGCGGATGAGTGTTTCGGCCTTTCGGACGGTCTCTTCCTCTTCGGGGCCGCTCACCGACATCGGGTAACTCTTGCCCGCTATCCTAACTGTGATGGACTGTTGCCCCATGAAGTAAATACTGTCAGTTGTTCAGAAGTGCAATGCACTTGTCTATCTCCCGCACAAGGTCATTCAACCTTTTTCGCTCCTCTGTCCGGTCTTCCCCATCAGGGCTTACAGACCTTGCAATTTTAGCCAATTTATTCTGTTCGCTGAGGGCTGAATTGGCATTTTTTTGAGCCGCCAATTCCGTGGCCAGTTCTACGTTCTGACGGGCAAGCCGCGCATTTTCCCCTGCCAGCGATTCCTGACGGTCGGCCAGCTCGCGCACCTTACCGGCTATTCCTGTGACGATGGTCTGCAATTCGCTCATGGCGCAAAGTTTGGAACGTTCAAATATAGTTGCCACGCGCTGTCGGTTGACACGACCTTTGGGATTCATTTGTTGTGATGGACAAGCAGCGCAAGGCGATGAACAGGTCTTCCATTCTCGTGTGGACAATGATGCTGTTGTTGCCCATGGCACTGAAGGGTCAGGTGGAAGGCTATCGTGCTCCGTTGGACGGCATCCTGCGGCTTTCAGGCAATTTCGGGGAGGTACGTTCCAACCATTTCCATTCGGGCCTCGACATCAAGACAGGAGGAGTGGAGGGGAAGCCCGTACATGCCATTGCCGATGGGCATATTGTGCGGGCGATGGTCTCGCCCACGGGCTATGGAAAGGCGCTGTATGTGGAGCACGCGGACGGTCGCACCTCGGTCTATGCCCACCTGCGTGCTTTCAAGGGCGAGGTGGGCGTATATGTGAAACAGCAGCAATACGCCCATGAGCATTTTGCAGTGGATGTGGAGGCCGCTGCTGGGCGATTCCCGGTGAAAAAAGGCGACATCATCGCCTATAGTGGCAACAGCGGCAGTTCGGGCGGGCCGCATCTGCACTTTGAAGTGCGAGAGACCAGTGGTCAGGTCCCGGTCAATCCGTTGAAGTTCGGCTTTGAGGTGAAGGACGACCGAACGCCAGTCATGGAGCGGCTTTGGATCTACAACCATGCGAAGGACGGACACGTGGAGGGCATGGCCCGAGAAAGGATGCTGGAGCTGGAGAAGGGGCCCAAGGGATATTCATTGAAAGGGAGGGCCGAGGTGAAGGCCTTGGGAACGGTCAGTGTCGGTATTGCCGCCATCGACCGGTTCACGGATTCCGAGAATCTGTGTGGCACCTACCGCATGACGGTGATGGTGGACAGCACGGTCATTCACCGCCACGCCATCGACAGGGCACCGTTCGAAACGAAGCGGCAGGTGAATGCCCACATCGACTATGACAAGCGGCAGCGCTATGGTGACATCGTTTATCGCAGCTACATCGCCCCCAACAATGCGTTGGGCATCTACAAGGATATTTCAGATCATGGGATGTTCCATGTCGCGGAAGGTGCAACATATACGGTGCGGATAGAACTTGAGGATTTCAATGGGAACCGATCATCCCTTCAATTCGAGATAATTGGTGAGAAATGGCCTGAAAGACCCACCCCACCACCGGGCGATGTGACGGACAGTTTTCTGCCCGACCACGAGAACAGTTTCTCGAAGGATGATTTCCGACTCAGCATACCCCAGGGCTGTCTTTATGACACACTCGCATTCCGATATCAGCGGCTGCCTGTTTGCAAGGACTGTCTTTCGGCCGTGCATGCGGTGCATGACCTGCGCACTCCGCTGGACGACTTCATGAATCTATCCATCCGATTGGCGGGCAACCTGGAGGCCGACCGTTCAAAGTTGCTCATCGTGTCGTTCGATGCCAAGGGCAGGCCGGTGGCTGAGGGTGGCTCGATGACCGGGCAATGGTTGGCAGTGCGCACCCGCAGTTTCGGCAACTATGCCGTGATGCAGGACACCACGCCCCCTGTGCTCAGACCAAAAAATTTCCGTGAAGGGCAATCCACCGCACTGCTCGACACGCTGATCGTGCATCTGGGCGATGACCTTTCGGGCATTCAGTCCTATCGTGCCACACTCAATGGCAGTTGGTTGCTCATGGAACACGACCCCAAGAACCGTGTCATCTATTATGTGAAGGACGACAGGTTCAAGGCCGAGGGCGATCTGTTGGAGATCACCGCCATCGACAAGGTGGGGAACAGGTCCGACCTGCGGTTGAATTGCAAGTGAGGTCGGTTTCTGGCCAATCAAGCGCAAATGGATCCGTTGGATGTCCTATTTCCCCATTTCCCATCTCCGGTTTTTCTTCCCCGTTGGTTCATAAGTCTGTTCAAAACCCCGTGGGCACAGGGCTTGATCCGCGATCGGCACTCCTATACTTTTGCTTAAACCTCAAGCACACGCAGCATGGCCCTGGGCTTCCCAACAATTTTCAAAAAGAAGGTCTCTGAGGAGAAAGTGGCCGAACTTTTCGTCAACATCGTCTTCAACGCGGTCGATAGCAGCTTTGAGGACGTGGCCGAGCTCATCAACAACGATATCAACCTGGTGGAGCGGCCCACAGTTGCGTCCGATGACACTGATAATTTTCTACTGGTGATAATTGCCGGCAACTATCGGTTGCTGGAGGACTACTTTGATGACGGGCAGGACGATCGCATACGCGCATTGGTGGTCAAACGCCTTGCATCGGTCTATGAGATTCCCGAAGACCGGATGCAGAAGGTGATCGATGACATGTTGGGCTTCTTCCAAAAGATCAATTTCCCATCCAAGAACATCCATTATGCCATGAGCAAAGCGGTGTTCTACAAGTATGACCTTGCCAAGTATCAGAAGGAGTATTTCCGCAATCTGAGTTCGCCCGACCCCATCTTCCTCAAGCATCTGGACGAGATCATCGACCAGTTCATCATCCGCTGGGACCACTTCACAGAGAAGTATAAGATTGCCGATTGAGCTGACGGGACGTGCAGACCGGAAAGGTCTGGATGTTCAGGCTTCCCCTTCCGGGCGTTTGCACTGCTCTTCGGGCATGGCCCCGCAGAAGCTGCATGCCTCACCCTCCTTGTTCAGAAACGGACTGTTGCTGGCGCAGGTGCCCGAGAATTTCCCGTCCTTCTTCAGGAGGAGCTTGATGGCGATGCCTGCAAATCCAAGGCCCAAGAGCAGAATGGTGGCGATGATGAGTTCCATGGGGCAAAATTAGCTGACTACGGTTCAGGCCGTTGTTGCCTCCTTGACATCGCGGAAAAGGGTCTCACTGCGGTCCGGCCCTGCAGACACCAATGAAATGGGGGTTCCGGTCTGTTTTTCGATGAACGCGATGTAGTCCAGCAGTTCCTTGGGCAGGTCTCCGCTGCGGAGTGCCTCCCGAAGGTTGCATTTCCAGCCTTTCATGTCAACATACACGGGATCCACTTTCTCGGTGATCTCGTAGGGCATGCGGTCGGTCAGTTTTCCGTTGACGAGATAGTGTGTGCAGATGCGGATGGTGTCGAAATCGTCCATCACATCGGCCTTCATCATGTTCAGCTCGGTCACCCCGTTGATCATGATGGCATAGTTGAGTGCGGGAAGGTCGAGCCACCCGGTGCGCCTTCTGCGGCCTGTTGTGCTGCCGAACTCATTGCCGATGCGGCACAGGGCCTCGCCCACCTCATCGTCCAGTTCTGTGGGGAACGGTCCCGATCCCACACGGGTGCAATAGGCCTTGAAAATGCCGATGACACGGCCTATGCGGTTGGGCGCAATGCCCAGTCCCGTGCAGGCCCCCGCACAGATCGTACTGCTGCTGGTGACGAACGGATAGGAGCCGAAATCGATGTCGAGCAGTGAACCCTGCGCACCTTCGGCAAGGATGCGCTTGCCTTCGCGCAGCTTTTCGTTGAGATAGTGTTCGCTGTCGATCAGCTCAAATCTGCGCAGTGTGCCGAGGCTGTCGATCCATTGCTGCTCCATTTCGGGGTCAACGCCCGGTTCGCCCTGTTGGGCCAGCAGCAGCTCGTGCTTGTGTTTGAGGAACTCATACTTCTCGCGGAAACGGTCGCTCAGAATGTCTCCCACGCGCAGGCCATTGCGCCCGGTCTTGTCCATGTAGGTCGGGCCGATGCCTTTGAGCGTGCTGCCTATCTTCTCCTTGCCCTTCGATTTCTCTGAGGCCGCGTCAAGCAGGCGGTGCGTGGGCAGGATCAGGTGGGCCTTCTTCGAGACCTTGAGCCTGTCGGTGGCATCCACCCCTCGGGATTCCAGCGCATCGATCTCCTTCTTGAAGATGATGGGGTCGATGACCACACCGTTGCCCACCACATTGATGGCCTCTTTTCGGAAGATGCCCGAAGGGATGGTGTGAAGCACATGTTTGATGCCCTCGAATTCCAACGTGTGGCCTGCGTTGGGCCCGCCCTGAAACCTCGCGATGACATCATACCTTGGTGTCAGCACATCCACGATCTTACCTTTTCCCTCGTCTCCCCATTGCAGGCCGAGCAGTACGTCCACTTTATTCAATTGCATCTGTTTTTTATACTTTGAAATGCTTCAGGGCCTCCTCTATGGAGCCATGTATCTTGAAGACCGAATCCAGACGGGTCATCACCAACAATTGGCGCACCTTCTTCGAAATGCCGCAGATGGCCAGCTCGCCACCCGCATTGCGGGCCTTGGTGAACATGCCGATGAGCAGGTTGAGCCCCGAACTGTTCACATGTTCCAGACCGGTCATCTCCAGAAGGATCCGGGTGTGGCCCTGTTCCAACAGCCCGTTGAACTCAGCGATGAGTTGTTCGCCCTGTTCGCGTCCCATCAATCTGCCGCTCAACGCGATCAGATAGAGACCATCCCTTAGGGTGACGGTGTAGCTGAAAGGTGGGTCAGTTCTCATCGGTTCTGCGGGTGCATACACCTTGGCCGACCAGTTCATTGCATCGGCCATAGAAATTGAGCGAGTGGCTCACCACGTTGAAATTCAGCATGGATTCCACCATGTTCTGGGTCTGCTGTATGCGTGGGTCGCAGAATTCGAACACCCTGCCACAGTCCTGGCAGATCAGGTGGTCGTGCTGACGGTACTTGTGAGCCCGCTCAAAATGTGCGATGTTCTTCCCGAACTGATGCTTGGTCACCAGTTTGCAGTCCAACAGGATCTCGATGGTGTTGTAGAGCGTGGCGCGGCTCACCCTGTAATTCTTGTTCTTCATCTGAATGTAGAGCGATTCGATGTCGAAATGGCCGTCACTCGAATAGATCTCGTTCAGTATGGCGAAGCGCTCTGGCGTCTTGCGGTGCCCGTGTTCCTCCAGATAGTCTGAGAAGATGCTGCGTACGGACTGAAGATGGTCGCTGGGGGCCTCTGCCATTTTTGCGCATGGAGCGAAAGGCCAAATTTAGGCAAAGGTCTTGGGCTGTGGAACGGTGCATTCAATTGCGGTGAGAAGCAGAACAAGGTGCGGCCATGATGCTCATTGCTTCACCACCCGCTGCGCCCATCTGCCAGCCTCGGTCTCCACCTGCACCACATAGATGCCCGCTGGCAGGTGCGAAAGGTCTATTGCCTTGGTATTGGAAGACTCCCCACCCTCTGAGAGCAACACTCTGCCCAGCATGTCCACGACCGCCACGGTGAGGAGCGGCTTGGTGGAGGTGATGGTGATGTGGGTTGTGGCGGGGTTGGGCCATATATCGGCCATCGATTCCTTAGTGCCCGTTTCATCAATGCCGACATAGGTGTATTCACAATCTTCTTCTGAGAAATGGGCCAGTCCCAAGGTGCTGTCCTCGTAGCATCTCAGCCCCTTATATGCGACATCACACATTCCGTGATCCATGGGGAAGAACGACCAATTCCCCCTATCCTTTCTGTAATCGTCCCACCGAGCAGCAATAAAGGCGGCTCGTACTCAGCACCGTCCACCATCACCCGCTGTTGTTTCAGTCTGATGCCGTTGACCATCACAGACATAGTGTCAACCACCATGAACTCTATGACGCGCAAAGGAGGTTCAAAACCCTGTATATGGAAGACCGCCTCCCAACCCTCGCCAGGGTTTTTGTTCATGTCATAGAGCAGTTGGAACCCGTTCAGCTCCGAACTAAAGTAATACACCCTGTTGCTGTCCTCATAGACATGACAAGGGTTGCAGATTGCACAGTAGTCATAGCCCATAAAAGAAATCTCGCTACAGACACGGCCCTGCACCACAGCCTCGCCCACCACTTCCATGTGGTAGGGCCATTCTGAATAGGGCGGAGGTCCGAACAGTGCAACATCCATCGCACCGTACCACCATTTGGCACCTACCGGGGCCCAGTCCATTTGCGCCAAACAGATTGTCGGAAAGAAGAAAAGAAGAAGAAGGAGCGTTCTCATCATTTGTTGTCCTTATAGTTCAATGCTTCACCAGCTTTCTCCGTGCCACCGCCACGCCCTTCTCACGCAGCACCGCAACGTACACCCCTGCGGGCAGATGACTGATGCCAATGGTCTGCTTTGATGAATGCAGGGATGAGGAAAAGACCTGCCTCCCTGCAATATCATAAAGCCCCAAGGCCAAGTGTGCTCCGCCCTCTGTTTCTATAATGATGGCCTCTGCGGCAGGGTTGGGATGAATTGATAACTGCCCATTGCCCATTGATAATTGGCTTTCTGTGCCCACATGGTAGCTCGTGTCCTCAACTACTGAAACATCATCAATGAAATAATTGGCGACCTCCCAATAGCCAATATTATATGCGCCTGAAGCATCCAAGACACCGCCCTCATGTAGGTTAAGAGTGTCGGAGTTGGCATAGCCATCGAAGTTGCCTATGCTTATGTAATTTTCTCCGCCCTCAGCTATGAAGCTTCCCGCGATGCGCATCCATCCGTCCTTGTCGGAGAGGAAATCTCCCTCATAGCGCACCTGCGGGGTTAGGCTCAACAAATGGGCTATCTTGACGCTGGCTGACCAACCGATATCAACCGACCGACCGACCGAGAAATGAACTCCCACATTCCGACAAGCGAACCTAACGCTATCGTAGAGGCTCAAGTATAACTCCACATTGTATTTTTTTCCTGATTCAAGTGACGTTACCAACTGCGAACCGAGAAAATTGCTTTCACCATGTAGTGGAGCAATAATGTGATTGTTATGCAGCAGGCTCAGGTCGGCATATGCTTGACCATGATGTGCATTCTGCCTCCCCCCCCTGTTAAATGGAACGCTACAACAGAGTTCGCCACATTCATGGTAATAGCTGATGACTCCACTGCCTCCCAACCTTTCCCATGGTGGGGCAAGCCAGATATGGCTTGGCGCATCAGGGCACCCTGTATTATCCTCAAAGCTTGGATTGGGTACAAGATTGCTCTGGGCGAACATGATGTTCGCCCAGAGCAACAGTACTATGGAGAATCCCCACATCATCGAACAATCACCTCTTTGCCAGTAAGCCTCACCTCATTATTCACCGAAACGCGGAAGTGATACATGCCGTGACCCACTCCCTCTGTGGCAATGGTATTGATACCGCCCATGAGGCGCACTGCCATAACCCTCGCCCCCATGATGTTGAACAGTTCGAACACAGCGGTCTCACTATCCTTCAGGGTCAGACCCACATGGATGTCGGCACTGGTGGGGTTCGGATACACGCGTATATCTGTTTCTCCCCCTTCCGCTATGCCTGTGATGGTGTCCTCATATATCTCCACATCATCTATATAGAAGTAGGCCAGCTTATTCTGGAGGATTGTTGTGTCTCCAATTGCAAATGGATAGCTATCCTCATCAGCGCGGAAGTTACCAATGTAGATTCTGTCTTCCCCACCCTGTGCAGCGTAAACCGCATCTAACTGGTACCACGCTAAAGTGTCTATTTCATCGACAGGGATTATTAGTTCAACATCGCTGTGATTCAAAGAGTATGGAGGAAGTGGTGGTGGGCTGAATGTAAGACCTACACAGCAGGATGTATAACTTACCCCTGTTGCTATAGACGCTTTCATGCGAATCCTGTATTTAACTCCAGATAATAGCGGCTCTGTTAATGTTCCTATCATAGATTCTTGCCCCCCTGCAAATAAGGGTGTGTATGTGGCAACGCCCGCATAAGCACTATCTGTTGATGAGAAAGGTTCCTTGTATCCAGATAAGTTATTCGGAACCCCAGAGTTTCCAGTGGCACAGCGGTGAAAATAGTCCGGGGTACCATGAAGGGGGAGCCAACCGACAGAATAATACATGCCGAACCCACTGGGACAATCTGTCTTTTGCTCAAATGAGCCATTAAGGACAAGATTGGCCGTCTGGCCTTGCAGCCCATAATGGGCTGCAAGGATAGTGGCAATCACTATTACGAAGACTATCCTTTTAGTGTACGATAACCAGACGACCATAAGCTATCTTTTTACCAAGAGAATCGGTTACCCGGTAAAGATACAATCCAGATGCGAATGATAAAGTCAGACGATTCTCGTTAGAGGCAAGGGACTGTTCGAATAAGGGTTTCCCGATAGGGTCAAGCAGTTCAAACCTATACGTCTCGGAATCTCCATCCCACGAATGTATCGTGACGATAATGTCACCTGAAGAGGGATTAGGTCTGATGGAAGCCGAAGGCTCCCATACTATTTTATTCTCTTGACTTTCTGGCTGCGCCAGTCGTTCACTTGGCGGCTGTGGGATATAGGGGTTCTCACAGTCGTTGAGAAACACACGAGGACGGCCATCAACAGCCATGAGAATTTCACGGGCAGCGTAAATCGCTGGGCCATGATCCAATGGACACAAGGCTGCCAACGCCTCCAAATCGGAAACAGCACTTCCATCAGGTACCGTGTCCATCTTGGACAGGAGATCAGCAATTAACGAGTTGGTCTCAATCCATAGGGATTCAATACTATCAGTTGGAGTAAGTTTATTCAATTGAGCCTGTAACCTGTTGGCAGCCACAGTATCCATTCCCCACTTCATTTCAGATTGAATGCTATCAAGGACTGCCAACTTGGTATGCCTCATGCTATCAACGAACAAGGCCACGATACTATCTGCGGCAAGTGAGCTATCAGCCAGAGCAGCTCTATAAAGAGCCAATTTGGAGAATATTCGAGCCTTGGCAGTGTCACCAAGATAGGTCAGTGTATCCAAAGCAATACCTCTAACATATTCCAATCCACTCATGCCAAATGACCATTCACAACTTTCGTTCGGTGAATAGGTCGGAGATGAGGGTTGCTTTTCAATGACAAATTGGGATATTGAATTTGTGCCAACCTCAAACGGGGTAGGGTTGTAACTTAAATCCTCGCTGCTGGCAGGTGTTTCCGCATTGGGTCGAACGTAAATGCGGCCAGGGATAGCCGCAGGACTACTATTGTAAGTGTGATACCCAAAGTCGGTATCGGTGTCCCATTGGTTGTCGGCAGGGAATTCCGGCTCGCCCTGCTGCGGGAAGCTGCTTTGATAGGCCCAGAGGCTAACTAACTGCTGCGCCCCTGTGAACAGGTTGGCATTCAGCAAATAGCCTCCGGCCTCGCCCATGCGTAGCACTCCCACATTCGGACTTTCAAGGATGTTGCAATAGACCGATGCATGGGCCGAGCCTTGGGTGATGATGCCGAAATCGTAGTCCGTTCCATCGCTCACCACCGTGTTGCCCCTGATGCGAGGTTCGGTGCAATTCACAGTGTGAATGCCTGCTGTATGCAGGGCACCGTCCGTGTTCACCCATAGCTCGTTCTCGAATATGGCGAGCGCGCGGTTCGCATTCTGCGCCAATATGCCGATGCGCATGTTCTTGATGCCGCCATCGAAGCTGGGAGCACCACCCTCGCGGTGGTCGCGCACAAAGGTCGCTGCATTGCCAGACACCGCCACACCTATCCCTTGGTCGTAGGTATTGGTCACATCCTGATAGATATTGTTGGCCTCCACGTTCACAGTGCCTGATTGTTGCACGGTCTGGATGCCCAGTTCGCAGTCGATGAGCACGTTGGTGATCACCTCTGTAGTCTGATTGCCCACCAGTAGCGCCCCGAAACCATAGTTCTCGGTGGTGGTCTCGTTGTCTATGATCATTGCATCGAAGGTGTTGTCCTTCACCTCGGCAGACCCGAAGAGATAGCCTGCCACGCCCCGGGAACTGTTGCTGAAGGCGTTGCCCTCGCTGACGCGCAGCTCCTGCCCAGATGTGCCCACGGCATGGATGCCGAAGCCAGAGAAATGGAGACCACCGTTGGCATCGTCCAGCATCTCCATATCGGTGAAGGTGTTGTTGAGCGCATAGAGTCCTGAGGCCACCGAGCGGATGCCGAAACGGGCATGTTCGAAGTGATTGCCATAGGGAGCGCCCACATGAAGCTCGGACACATTGCGGGCATAGATGCCATGGTAGGTGCGGTCGAATAGGCCGGTACCTGCCAAAGGCTGGGTACAGACGAGGTCGTTGCCGCTGATCACAGCAGGGTTCGGGGTGGTGGCATAGTCATGCACGCTGATGTGGATGAGGTTGCGGTCGAAGGTGGAATTGGTGATGTGGAAAGTGCCTCCATCATGGGCATGCACAGCCGTGTATGCCTGTTCAAGGATGCTGCCGTCCTCTATCACCAGGGCCGCATCCGCTCCAGCCTCGACACGGTGCCAGAAGGAGCTGCATGGATAAAGGTGGCTGTTGCTGACGGTCAGTTCCTTGTTGGCAGCAATGACAATCTGTGCCATTGGGCCGAGGATGATGTCCATGTCCTCTATGGTGAGGTCCTCGTCCACCGTGAAGGTGCCGTTGATGGCGAATGCGTTGACACCGAGTGCCGCAGGGCTGAGGGTTGCGCCCCAGACGGAGGCGAGGTCGTTGTCACCATTATGTGTGGTGTGGTCTGTGGGCTGTTGAAACTCATCGTAGGTGACGGGGCCGAAGCAGCAGTCGCCAATGCCGATGTTGGTCTGGAATTCGCCCGTGCATCCATTGTTGTCCGTCACGGTGAGGGTGAAGGTCTGCGTTGGGCCGGGAGGCGGGTTGCCGTGGTCTATCTCGGCAAAGAGGGCGGTGTTATCCTGCAGGTATTGCGCTGGCTGCCAGTCGAGGGTCACAGGCAGCGCGGCATCCTGCAACGAAGTGAGACTCACCCCTCGGTTCGGGCAGTAAGAGGCGTTGCTGAGGGTGGCGGAGATAGCGGGGGGTTCGGTGACCTCTGTCTCGGCAGTTGCACAGCCCGAGGGATGCACCACGGTCACTGAATACTGCCCAGGTCCCAGTCCCGTTGCGGTGCCAGTGCCCTCTTGGGCAACAGGTGGTGTCCAAATGATGTTCTGACCAGTGAGCGGTGGGTCAAGGGCTATGGTGATGCTTCCGTCATCTGCACCATGGCAGCTTGCATTGTCCACATCGAGCGATAGCTCGGAAGGCAATATCGCTTGCAGGCTCACATCATCGATAAACCAGTAACATCTGATATTGAAACCTGAGGGTGGTTGCACCTGATTCGGTGTAGCCCAAGCTGTGGTGTTGTTGATCCAAATGGGCGGTGGGGAGAAATGTCCAATGGTAATCGTATTGAAATTACTGGTCGGGGTGAATGTGATGGTGACCTCATGCCAGACACCCGTTGTGATAAGATATCCTGTGATCTGATTCGGAGTACTTGTCAAATACAGTGACGGGTTAGGAAAAGCCGTTTGAGGGATGAAAGAGTAATTATTTTGGCACAGTGGTGCATTGCTGAGTACAACACCCGGAATCACAGCCCGGTCAGAATATCTGGACAGGTATAGTTGGAAAGTCAAGGTGTATGTATTCCCTGCAATGATTTGCGAGGAAAGAGGCTGCGTAAGATACTCGGAGAAATAGTTGGTTTGGTTTATCGAGTGAGCTGCGGCAAGACCGACATAAGCACTTCCATTGAAAGCCGGGACCTGACCAAAACTGATAGCATTATTGTTGAAGGGCGCACTGAAGTTGGGGGCGCTTGAACCGGGATGGAAATAGTCGGGCGTACCATTGTGATTCGTACATAGGTTGTTCAGTTCGATTGGCGTACAGCCACCTGCACCAGCCACCACCTTATTCCAACAGTGTACATTGGTTCCTACCTGACCATCACCGCTGGGTGGAGATGTGTTGTTCTCAAAGCTCCCATTCCCTATCAGTTCACAGGCGGGAGGTGTGCAGTCACAGACAAAACCTCCTCCTGTCGCCACCCACTTGTAAGGCACATCATAAACAAGACTGTCCACGACAGCACCGAGGTTGTTCACCACATATATCACCGCTGTAAGTTCGCCTATACTGTCCCCAAGATGCACCATGGTGCTCACCGTGTCCACATAGGTAAGGCCGCGGTAGGTATCGCCAGTGGTGAGTCCCGTTCCCTGAACATAGAGGGCAAGTGAGTATGATGAGTGTAGGTTCGAGGAGTTGAGATAGAACAAGGCCAGGGAATCGACTATCAGGGTGTCTGGTGCCCAACTAAGTTCAAATTCTCTGCAAACCACATCTTCCGTCCCATGCCCCACAGTGAACGCATGGAACACTGTTGCCGCAGCGGAGGAGACCACAGTCCCGTGGTCGATCGTCCCGGTGGTTCCCCCGTTGCCACGGTCGGCCCACTTGGTGCCGTCCCAACCCGCCACGCGTACAGCAGTGAGGGGGGTGTCCATGGCACAGGAGGTGATGCTGTCCCATGCGAGGGTGGCGCTCACATTGCTGGTGGAGGCCAACCGCTCCAGTGTCCAGAACTCATTGCTGCTGATGCCCACCAGCGTGGTGTCGCGGCTGCTGAGCGGGAAGTCGGCATCGGCCGAGTGCTCAAAATACTCCCCCCTGAACTCCGCCCCCGCGCTACTTGGTGCGCTCATCGCCATGGGCCTGAACTGCCCATTCCTCCCTATGGGGAAGGTGAAGGCATCGTTGCCCACCTTGGAGACGG